>JBKJJX010000126.1:0-14491 GCA_046597825.1 Bacteroidota bacterium
TGAACCTTACCCCGTTTTGTAGACAAGAGGAAAAGCCAGTATCTTCCATGAAAGGAGAGCTGGCATGGAATCAGAGAAGCAACGGAAAAGATACGACGGGCAGTTCAAGATCGATGCTGTGAGTCTGGTAATTAATGGTGGACGCACGGTTAGTGATGTGGCCCGGGATCTGGGAATCAATGCGAATGTACTGCACCGATGGAAACGGGAACTGACGCTTGAGCAATCAGAAGCCTTCCCAGGAAAAGGTCGCTTGGGGCCACAGGAAGAAGAACTGCGACGACTTCGCCGGGAGTTGGAGCAGGTGAAAGAGGACCGCGAGATTTTAAAAAAAGCCCTGGCATTCTTCTCCAAACACGGGAAGTGAGGTATCAGTTCGTGGAAACGCATCGAGATCGATGGAACATTGGGCGGATGTGTGCCTTGCTCAACGTGAGCCGCAGCGGCTTCTACGCATGGCACAAGAGCCCGCCGAGCGCTCGGAGTCTTCGGAACGAGGAACTGATCGGTGAGATACGTCGCATTTATGGCGAAGGGGAAGGTGAATACGGGAGCCCTACCATTTGCCAAGTCTTGCGAGAACAAGGGCACAAGGTCAATCACAAGCGCATTGCCCGTCTGATGCAGACAATTGGGTTGCGGTCGAAGGTCGTGCGTCGATTCAAGCGAACGACCGTAGCGTGCAAGGACCGGGATGCGGCACCGAATCTTCTGCAGCAGAACTTCCAGACTGACGGGCCGAACCGGGTATGGCTGTCGGATATCACCTACATCGACACCGATGAGGGATGGTTGTTTCTGACGACGGTGGAGGACATGTGGTCCCGGCGGATGGTCGGACATGCTATCACCGATCATCTGCAAGCCACCGCGGTTATAGATGCGTTGCAGATGGCACTGTCGCAACGTGTTGTTGTACCAGGTTTGATTTTCCATTCTGACCGTGGAACACAATATGCTGATCATCGTGTTCGTAAGATCCTCAGCGCACACAGCATCACTCAGAGCATGAGCAGTACCGGTAACTGCTACGATAATGCGATGGCCGAATCGTTTTTTGCCACACTCAAGAAAGGACATCTGTTCCGAGAACGTTTTCAAACAAAGGAAGAAGGTCGAAGAAAGCTTTTTGAATATCTTGAAATATTTTACAACCGGGTACGCCGCCACTCGTCGCTCGGTTACAAATCACCCGTGGCATTTGAACAACAACACAGGATTCTGGCTTAACTCTTTGTCCAGCATTTGGGGTGAACTCCAACCCGGCACGATAGAATCCAAGTCCCTCTGGAGAGTCTTGATGGATTTCCCGGGAGTCAGGCGGAGATCGACTTCTTTTACGAGACTCTTCCGCACCTGTGTGGAGATTATGCGTGCCAGATATTCCAGCCACAAAGATTGGTGTCGTCCATCCTCCACTCAGCGCCGCGTAAACATGGCGCCAGGGATGTTCTTGCCCAAGGCTCTTCAGAGTTTTTCAATCAGCGTGTTGACTTCTTCATGTATTTACCGGAGGCAGGTAGCCACGCCGTTGGTCTGGTTGTAGAGATTGATGGATCGCAGCATCTTGAGACCACCCAGAAGACCTTGGACGGCAGGCGAGATACACTTCTCAAAAAAGCCGCTAAAACCGTGACCGTTCGAATCCCAGCGGCTTCAGTGAATGCACCAGCTCCTCAGAAGGTTGCTCAGATTCGGGAAGCTCTGGACCATCCCTACGTACACCTGATGCAGGAGAATTACACAAAGCCACTCTACGCCGATCAGTCAGGACTTGATGCCCTCCAGATAGCACTTTCACCTCTTGCTATTGCACGGCTGCAGCGCTCTGTTCTTGAAGCAGCGAAATCCGGGGTTCTCCCGCTTGAGGCTGAGATATGGAAGATAGCTGTTCTGGAGCGCGATGTGCCGTGTGCCTGGCTTGGCACAGAGGACTTGCACCAGATACTTCAAAATCTGTTTGCACTTTCGGGCAGCGGATTTCATGTTCCGGCAATTGAATTGCATATTTACAAGACTCCCGAATTCAGCGCCGGGAGACTTGACAAAAGCAATCGTTGGGAGCTCTACGGAGATGACGTTGATGGCTTCGATGCTGATCTTTTAATTGACATTTCTATGTTGCAGCGACGCGGATTTACGTCACCATCACGAGAATTCTGCGAACGGATAGGGGCAAAGCATATCATCATCGTCCGAACATCGCACGGGGGGGAAGAGAGACGTGTTGTAGAAATAGGAACTCCTACTGTCTATTCCATCCCCCCTGAGAGCCAACCCGCGCCACTTGTGTATTTTCTTCAGAACATTTTCCGGAAGGTGGAATTCAGAGAAGGGCAGGTTGACATTCTCCGTCGCACGCTTGCCTTGCGGAATGTCATTGCACTTCTTCCCACCGGCGCAGGAAAATCCCTGACCTACCAGCTCTCCGCACTGCTTCAGCCAGGCATAACCCTCGTGGTGGATCCGCTGAAATCGTTGATGCGGGACCAGGACGATAACCTCAGGGCTCTCGGAATCGATACAACGACTTTTATCAACTCCTCACTGAACTCGATTCAGATGGAGGCGCGGTGCGTGGAAATGTCCAAGGGTTGGTATCAATTTGTCTTCATTTCTCCTGAAAGACTTCAGGTTAGAAAATTCCGGGATTACCTTCACAAGATGAACAACATACTCTTCAGCTATTGTGTGGTCGATGAGGCGCACTGTGTTTCCGAGTGGGGACATGATTTCCGGACGTCATATCTGCGGCTTGGAGCCAATGCACGGGCTCATTGCCGATCAGCTGAGGGGGTGATTCCAATTGTTGCACTTACAGGAACTGCGTCGTTCGATGTTCTTGCTGATGTGCAAAGGGAGCTTGACATTCCGGATGAAACGGCGATCATCGCTCCCTCAAAGTATGAACGCGAGGAACTCCATTTCTCTATTGTTTCAGTTCCTGAACCCGAAGCGGAGATTGAGGCCGCCGCCAACCAGGCGAAATCGCCGGATTCGTGGGGACGTAAGGTCTTTGTTGCTCAGGCAAAACAAAATGCTCTGATAGAGTTGCTGAACAAAATTCCGACGCACTTTGACAACCCTCGAGGATTAGTGGATTACTTTCGGAATTTTCCCGAGTATCCTCCTGCAGGCATCGTGTTCTGTCCTCACGTCAACTGGGAGTTCGGTGTCAAAAATATTCTCGGGTCTCTGAGAAATGGCATTCAGGGTCTTGAACCAGTTTCCGATCTTTTCGCGGGCGGCGCAGAAGACGATCCTGCAATTGATCTCGATGCCATTCAAAAGAGATTCAAGTCTGATGAGATTCAGCTCCTCGTTGCGACGAAAGCTTTTGGGATGGGGATCGACAAGCCCAACATCCGCTTTACGGCCCACTTCAATATGCCTCAGTCCATTGAGTCCTTCTATCAGGAAGCCGGCCGTGCAGGCAGGGACCGTCGGGATTCGTACTGCTATATAATCTACTCACCGGTGTCAGGGATTGGAGAAGGCATTGAATCAGTGGATAAGCAGTTGATGCTTTCTTTCCACAACAACTCGTTCAGAGGAATTGAGAAAGAAAAGAGGATTCTGTTCGAACTCCTTGATGAAATCAGATTTCCTGTTGTCCGGCAGGTGGCAACGATCAGCAAAGAGGTGCTTGATAGCATGGGTGCAGATGTGAGGCTGAACCTTTGGCCCAATCCCAATCCCACGCGGCTCTATGTGAACGGAACTGAATTTGACACGAAATACGGATATCTGGATCTCGGATCTCTTTGCTCCCATCTTAACGGGTCTACGTTTCCAGCTGCTGACGCGACAGAGGTTCTTGGCTACATCGCCAAGGCAATACAAAAAGAAAAACCTGTAAACATGAGCCCTGCACAGTTTGTTCTTCGGACAGAATACCCGGATCCGAAGCCAGGTGTAGAGAGGTTGCTTGCTCGAATGTCTGACGGGGACTCTGGTGTCGTTGTGCTTGGGTTTGAAAATGACGTCATACAAAGAATAGCCGACCTGCTTGGAAGAACCGATTCGGCTTGGACAAAAGGAATGGTTGAGAAAGCATGTTCGTTCTGTGAGTCGGCAGAAGAATTTCCCGACAAACTCTGTTCGGCGTACAGGAAAGTGACAAATGGGAAAACTGACCTTACAACGGATTTGCGCCGTGAGGTAACCCTCCTGTTCAACAGAATACGCGCCGATAGTGATACTTTCAAGGCGGTGTACAGACTTTCCGTTCTTGGTTGTGTTGACGACTACGAGGTGGACTACCGGACGCAGACTCTGACGCTGACGATCACGCGAAAATCGGATTCGATTTATGTTGCTAACCTCCACAAATATCTCTCACGGTATGTTTCTCGCGAGTCTGCAGCAGTAATGAGGGACAGCGTTCCCGGACAAAAAGGGGATACGGTGCTGCAAAAATGCTTCGGAGTCCTTATTGGATTTGTGTACAGTAGCATTGCTGCCAAAAGGAAGACAGCCATCGAAACCATGGAGTCTGCCATAAAGAGCACGCTCACAGGAGGCAACTTTGAAGAATACGTCAACACGTACTTTGATTCACGTTATACTCCTGAACTCAGGATGTACGGATTGGAATACTCCCTGGATGTTGTCTGGGAGTATATCCGGAAAACAAACGGGGAACCAGACGCCATCAATCATCTTCGTGGTGCGTGTGATCGTCTTCTTGTAGAACACCCGGATAATGCTGCGCTTCTTCTTCTTCGCTCGTTTGCAAGACTGCTGATTCGGGGGTATGATCGAGGAGATGCTCTTGCTGATTTCAGAAGAGGATGGTCGTTATTCAGGGAGCGAATGAAATGGGACCGGAAGGAATATCTCCTTCAGCTCGGCCGATTTATTCAAGAGGTGATCTCTCACGACGGAGGGCTTGTGGATATACTTGGCGCTGAACTGGTGCAGGAGCACACTACATGGCTGCAGAATCTTAACTACAAACTAACACAGGGAAAAGGCTATGCCTGACATTCAGGAAATAAATACTGCACTTACTGAACTTGAAGCCGAACTCGAGAAACTCAGGTCGGCGACTGAGATGATTGGCGAGTCGCGTGCTGCTGCTGAAGAGAGCGTAGAAGCGGCGAAGAGAGTAGGAGCAATGGCGGTTGAGCTTTCGAAGCATCTTGCGCAACTCGCTGAACGAACGGGAGTTCTGACAGAGCGTATCGAGAAGGTTAACTTTCCGCTTCGTTTCGACAAGCTCGACGCGACAGTAAGCGGCATCAACGCTGGAGTTCAGAACGCCATCGCCCGCGTGGATTCTGCCGACCGGAATATCTCCGGCAAAATCGATTCTGCACAAAAGTCAGTTATAAGGCACGTCGATAAAGAGATTCAGGGGTTGAAGGAGCAGGTTGGAGAGATGATCTCCGCAGTGCAGAAGGAAATAACCCGAAAGGTGAAAGTTGTCGCGTACATTTCAGTTACAGTGATTGTTTTGAACTTGTGCATTGTGGGCATTTTGCTCTTCGCGAGATAATTTATGATCCCGGACCCTGATCAAATTATCGATATCTGCAAATCTTCTCGGTATGCGGATGAAAGGAGCAATAAACAAGGCTTCAGAAGAGGTGAAAAATGCGCTATAGGGTAAAGCTACCGAAAACAAAGTACCCGTTGTGTTTTCCCGAGGACTTTACCAACAAAAATCTGTTCGCTTAAATCCGTTGAGCCGACCTCAGGCTCGGATTTGGGGTGACAAAAAAATCTTCCGTGTATTTCTTTGGGCCGCCGTTTATCTCATTAACCCTGCGATCACGTTCATCAAAAAATTCTTCGGCCTCGACAGAAGATTTCCACCGGAATTTAGAAAGCGTTATCACGAACTCTTTGCAGAGAAGTTTAAGATGGATTCAACAAAAATCTCTTCCGAGAATTATTCGATCTTTTGTTACCACGGTAACTAACGAATTAGAAAACGTCGAAAACAAATGAACTTTCTTGATGGGAGCCAATTTGTTCGGCTGTTTACAGTAAAGACCATTTGTCACCACACTTCGGCAGACCGTTTCAGGAGGTCGAAGAATGACAGAGCCGAATGGTTTTGATGAAGTGATTTGGGTCCCATCCGCAGGTACTGTTACAGGAGATCCTACCTGGTAAGTATCATCGATGTAAAGGCGGGTCGAGATCGGATATCTGACTGACCCGAATATTTTACGAAGTTTCCAAATGGAAATTTCAAAATAACCAAACAACCAACATTCAAAAAGGAACTACTGTCATGTCTTCTGTAACTGTTTACGAAAAGGAAATTGTTAGCGCCAACATATTATCTGTTGTGGTCGGAACAAACTGCCCAGCGGGAGGAGATTCGGGGCATGGCGGAAGGACTGTATTCAAGCTAGTCGACGGTGCCTCAACAGACCTTAAGGTACGACTGGACAGAGGCCCACAACAAGAGGTCGATGAGATAGAAATGATTTTTGGAGGCGATTCTGAATGCGAAACGTTGATCGAAGCCCTCGAGTTCGCATTGATTGTTCTGAAGAGCAAGAAACCTTTGAAGGGTGAGACAACAAGAACGGTACAGATTCCTTAGAATATAATTTCCAAAATCTCGCTGGCATCAGGATTTTCCTATGGGCGAACCAACCAACATAAATGCAAAACCTGTAACTACGATGCATGGTTTCAGTGGATATGACGGTGGCTTCGATGTGAAGACCGTTACGGTCATCTGCGACAAGTGCGACGTTCTCGACGACGTTACACGTTTACGACGTGTGAATGGCAAATGGTTGAAGATTAAGAAGCACACTGTACATCTGTGGTTTGAAGGAGGTCCATGTCCGAAGTGCGGAGGTAAGATGTTGTGGCTTGGTGTGAACAATCTTTGGGATTGAAAGTGAATTTGGGTCCCATCTGAAGTAGTGTTACAGGAGATCCTGCCGCGGCAAGCATCTCGATGTAAAGGCAGGCATCGACCGCAGTGTTTTCGGGAATTGTTTTGGAGTTTTTTGTAAAAGGATTTTAGAATCGGATACTAATGAACAACAAAATTGGATCGACAACGAATGAAAGATGACGATTCCGAACTAGCGATTCGAATTGCCGAGTTCGTTAAGGGTGACGCGAAAAAGCTTGATATCCTGAACGAGGTTGCTGCCATCGCATTCGATGAAATTCCAACCTCCACTATTCGGATTGACGGCGTCGCAACTTTTGCAAGCAGGGAGAGACTGTTTTTCTCAAAACGCAAGGCCTCACGTGAGATGAACGATCGGAGGATTCAAGCTTATACGATAGCACTTAAGGAAGTACTAAAGGCGGTTCGCGGGAGTAAAGATCTTTCAGGCAAGGTCGCTCAAAAACTTGTTCAGTTATTAGATGCTCCTGGTGAGACGAGTGGAAGCGCTAGGTCGGAAGCGATAATACTAATTCTAACATCGCAAGGACTGATACTCGAAGAAATTGTTCGACTTCGAGAAGAGGCAAGGGTCGCCGCAAAAGCCGCAACCGAGTCGCAGAATGAAAAATCAAAATGGAATGCCAAACTCACCGAGGCGGCACACTTCATAATTCATGAATATCAAGAAGATGAAAAGAAGCTGGCGGCTGACCGAAAGTACAAAGATCGACGTCATGCAAGTGATCACTTCTACGATACTCACATTTTCACAATGTATAACAATGTCACAAAGGACAGTCTATACGAGAATGTGAAAACAGCGTTAAAGAAATGAGAGGAAGGGAATCAAAGGGAATCGCGGGGAATGATTAAATGACATAGCTGTAGTAAGTTGGTTCCGTTATGAAACACCAACTTACATACAACAAAATAATAGCCGACGGGCAAAGCGAGATTGGTGTTTCAACGCTTTGTGGTCGGCTTTTCTATTTATAGGAGATTCACTATGTGTTACTCAACCGTTGTTCTTCGCAACTCTAACATCCCATCTTCCTTCGACAGGGACTATTTGCTTCGCCAGCTAGATGGTCATTTTCGGATTTGGTCCCGCCAAGCAAGAGGCTCACGCTTCCGTCTTCACTGGGGCAGCAAGTGCCTCGTCCTGTGCACGGATTCGCTGTTCATCCTCAAGCAATGGCAAGCAATCGAGCGGGCCTATGTGAATTACCTAATCGAAAGGGAACCCGTTGAAGAGTGGTCAGTAAGATTGGCCGCCTGATTCAACGAAACAGGGAGGCCCGAGAATTCACTTTCGGGTCTCCATTAAATCCGAACTGAATTAAAGGACTGAATATGAGAAACACAAGGCACACAAGTCGTTTCAAGAATGCATTGAGGCGTTTGTTTGGCTTCACCAAACACCCCGTAAAATTTGATGTCAAATACAATAAGAAAACCGGTCACCTGAAGATCATCGCAAATAGCGAGAGCAAAATCAAAAAGGCATTTATCACCATTGACGGTGAACGCTACACGAAAAGATCTGATGATATCAAAACAGCCGGAGTGTCGCCAAAGAAATACCACAAGCTACATTTTGTCCAGGTCGATTGTCTGATTTTCCACTATGGTTTTGAGAAGATGACAGCAGTTCTTGAGGTTGCCAAAACCAATGGATTTGATCCCGTTAAATTCCTAGCGCGGTATGATGCCGAGCATTGGAACAAAGTGAACACGCAATATTGGATGATGGTGATTTCCAATCGGAAGTTGGTCGACAGGTTTTGAAACCGGAAGAGGGACATAGCTCCGCAGACGAAGACACCCGATACCCAAATGGTGTTGTCCCTCTTTCGATGTATATGGACTTACAAAAAAGGCACGCTCATCTGCTGGGGAGAGTCGCAGAGATGGGCTTCGACATGTTTGAAGAACTATCTGAAGTGAAAAAGGATCGACTTGCAGTTATGGAATACATCCGTGAAAAACACGGCAAGTTGAAGGTCACAGTAAACGATTTCTCTGCCATGACTCCGGCGATCAGGCGTGAGTGCATGGATTACCTCCAGGCCAAGTTGGGGAATCATCTCAGGGCCCAATCACGGGTGAAGGAAGCCTTCGATACCCCTGTAAAGAAAAATAAATGGAAGTGAAGTGTTGTTCGGGGGAATGTCCCCCCATTGATTGAATGCAGTGGCGGCAAAGCCGCAGCCGGATAAAGTGCGGCTCACTTATAGGGGTAGCAAGATGACAACACAGTTTGTATTGATCGGAAATATAGTAGAGGAAATAGAACGTGGCAGCCAACGTTGTTGCAATTCGCATGGTGAGACAACCGTTCGGCGTATGCGGAGTCGCGGCCCACCAAAGAGCTTGATGTAGACGACTGAGAACGACACAACGCGAAAGGAGGTGAATAAAATGGGCTATGATCCGATTGAACTTAGTGATGAGGAGCAAGAGCAACAGGATGAAGATCATTATGCTGCGGCCGCTGAAGAAGAAGCCAGGCAAGAAGCAATTCAAAAAGCCGAACAAATCTTGGGCAAATATCCTGGTAACGATGTTAAGTACCGGGTATCGGCTGAAGAAGTTGAGTCACTTTTGAAGAGCGGCTGTCTCGGCAGCTTGGCTACGCATAAAAGTATTATTGAGCTTCTGCAGAAGCACAATGAGCTGCGTGCCACAGGTGTTCACGGACGGGACGGAAATATAATCCTTGACGGCTTTGACGTAACGTCCGAGGAAAAATTTTCTGCGGATACCATCAGGGATTTTTTCGAATTCGCATTCAGCTATTCGGACGACTTCTTGGTGTCGCCGAAACGGTTACATGTGGTTCGATTGAGACGGTAAAAAAAACGACACAACAGGAACGGGAGGTGAATACAAATGAATATGCTTGAAATAACTGGCTTTCTGTCTGACACTGCGAAGAACGAAAAGGATAAAAGTGCTGTCAGCATGAAGCAGAAAATAGAGGGGTTGGTGGATAGCGAAGGTGGAAAACTTCTCCAATTCGAGGTCGAGAAAGGAGTTGCTTTCGTTGTCATCCACGGAGATGCGGCACAAACGTCGGTAACCCGGGAATTCAATGTAGCCGGTGTGACAGTCAAGCCGATGTCTGCCATAGCCAGGGACCAGGAGAAGAACAAGAGGCGGCAGGAGAAGGCGTACACGATGAGGAAAAGTGCAAAGGAGCGGAAAGAAAAGTTGGCAGCAGCGGATGCAGCGAAACCTGCCGACGGAGGAGAATCTTCTGAAGGCAATGCTACTGCCTGATGGTGAAAAGAGAACGGGGCGGCATTTGTGTTGGCGTGCCGCTCTACTCTAACAAAAATCGCTGACACAGAAAGGAGAAATTTTTATGGGCAGCAAAAAACGTAGACAATCTACAAAGGATTTTCCCCTTGCGGATCTAATTGATCAGACAATCACATTGCAAGGCGGTGATGATCCTAGCAGGCCCTATCTGGCACGCACGATTTTTCTAGCGACAGTCAATGACGCGAACTCGGTTTCGGTGGATTTCAATCTGTTGTTCCATCGGCCGTGTTGGAACAAAGCAATCGACATTGAAGAATACACTTGGAAAATCGTTGATGCCCTGCGTGTGAGATCGGACATCTATCGCATCAATCGAATCACGGATGAAGAGAACGTTGGGACCAAATTCTCATCTGATTTTCATGCGGCAACGATGGCAGAACTGGCCAAACTGATGGAGGCCAAACTTGACTCCATCATGAGTGTGGTTGAGTGGGCATTGTAGAGGCAACCAATTCAACTTCACAACGGCCAAGCGCCTATTGCTCATGAGTTTGATCTAACACCCACTATACCTGCATGGCCTGCTAGCGGCTGTGCGGGGATGTGTTCTGTAAACGGCATGAACAAATGATTGCCGTCCTCAAAAACATAAAGGATGACAAATGGAACAAGAAAATAAGGCAGTATTGGTCAGAGATGAGTCTGGCGTGATTACAGGTTTACAGGTCTGCGGACAGTTTTTCGAGATGCACGACCGCATATACGTCCCTAAGGTCTATTGGGACCAGATTGAATTATCGCTACTCCCGAATGACAAATATCTCATCGTAACTGAAGAGACAGAGCCTTCGGGTTCGCCGCTGAGAATTTTTTACGGCGTCGAAAGGAATGATGATGGAAGTGCGCGCGTTCATTTCGAATGCCAGGTGGCAATAGGGGAATGGTCGGAACCTCTTAGCATTCGCAAATACATGGATCTGGTCTTCAAAGCTATTGATTCTCATAAGGCTGTGACTGATCGAAGCCTTAAATATGATGGGCCGATAGTGCTTCTTTGGTTCAATGCTGAGATGCCGGCCACACATTTGGGAGAGGTACGAGATGCGGCAGAGAAAATCATCGCAGATGTGGTTAGGAAAGCAAATGAACAGACCTCCGCTTTAAGACGGAAAGAATAAAACCCGATCCTGGTATAAGAGTATATGAACCAATCTAACACCATTCTCAATGTGGCTGATACAGCGGAGTTCCTGCGTGTGTCGGAAAGTATTGTTCGTCGTCTGATAAAAGAACGCAGGATCCCGTTCTTTCAGATCGACGGGCGATACCTTTTCTACCGGCCTGCAGTGGAAGAATGGATTACTCATATACTTGTAAAGCCGGATGGACGTTCGTCGCAGGATGAAGCAAAAGATGTGGCAGCGGAAATTTGGCTGAGAAAGGATGGCAATTAATTCATGGCTTGTTTGCGGAAGCGAAAAATCAAAAAAGGGTTTGTTTATGTAGTTGATTACTCGTTTGAAGGCAGAAGATATGCACAGTCAACAAAGACTTCCGACCTCGGCGTTGCCAAAATAATTCTGCACGATATTCAGGGCAAGATTGCCCGTGGGACATTCAACCTCGAGCAGTATGAAAAAAAGCAAATACGTCTCTCGGCTTTCTTCAAGGAATATTTTGAATATGCGCCGAGTATCAAACAGCCTCGCACGATTGACAACGACCGTAACTACGTGAAGAAATTCATCACTTTTGTCGGCGATGTAAACTTGCGGTCAATCGACGTTAGAGTGCTCGATCATTGGAAGGCAGATTCGCTCTCTAAAGTTTCACCGACTACATTCAATATGGAGTGCAGAATGTTACAGGCAGCGTTCCAGGTTGCGGTCAAATGGAAGCTTTTGGATACCAACCCGTTTAGAGAAATAAGCAAGGCTAAACCCGACGAAAAAAGATTGTTTATGAAGGCTGAGGAAGTAGAGAAAATCTTTGACCTAATAGAAAGCGATCAGAGAACGATAAGAGTAAAAAAACACCAGGCCTTCCTTCGGAGGTTTCATTTGCTGCTGACATTTTTGCTGAATACCGGCTTACGGCGTAACGAGGCGTTGACACTAAAATCTGAAAACGTAGATCGTTCCCGTAATCTGATTTACATCGAGCACACAAAGAATAATCGGACACGCACCATTCCACTGAACAAAGTTGCGCTGTTCATTCTTGATGAACTTGGTGACGCTCCGTTCCATGGGATGAATCTTCATCATGTAAGCAGGAAGTTTGGACATTACGTTCGCAAGGCAAAATTGAATGGCTTCAAACTGCATTCGTTGCGACATACATTCGCCACGAACCTTGTATCAGCGGGAGTTGACATCTACACGGTGAGTCGATTGCTTGGGCACTCAGATATCAGAACGAGTTTGATCTATGCAAAGGCGAGAGTTGAAACATTGCGTGATGCTGTCAGATTGCTGGAGAAAAGTGAGAAAGAATGTTACGATTTGGTGACAGCGGAGTTGAAGAGATGAAAAGAGCCTTGATAAATAAGGGTGATATTGATGTAAAAAACACTCTTCGTAGGCTGGTGCTCTATCCAGTTGAGCTACGGCCGCAGTGTTTTTTCGCTGTTTTCGCAAGCCTGGCTTCCGCAGTGACGTGGAGAACCAACTTTTGTGTCGACAGTAGTTACATTTGGTAACAATTCTATGAGAAACTACTGTCCGGCGCTTCAAAAGGTATCGAAAAAGTGGTTGAGTATCAAGGAAAAGTCAATGCACTTGGAAATCTTCCCTGAAAACTGATTCAAGATATTTTCAAGGACTGATTCGATCCGGATAAATTCCCCAACAACAGTGAGCCGGCGTTTCATATGTGAACTTCCTCTTGACGGGAGATGAAATTATTCTTATGAAGAGAAAGCATTCAAGTGTTCCCATGGCGGATGCTTACACATTGGTGATCTTCAAGAAAATTTTTTTTCGTGAAGCATTTGTGCCTGGCAATGACTACAATGGATGAGAATAATCTAACCATACCCTAAACGCTGAACGCGGAGATCTTGTCTTAGCGTATTATCTGAAAGACAATCACAAATAGTTCCCCGGTACATCGAACACCTAATTTCATTTCAATTATTTAAGGAGGCTGCAATGGTAAATGCACGCGAGTGCTCCCGTGTACTATCAGTGTTGATTTTTGGAGGAATATTTATTGTCGGAGGATCGGCCTATAGTCAAACCAAAGCGATGACAACCGAAGAGATGGTCGGGCGCTCCGATATAGTTGCAGTCGGCAAGGTGTCATCGACGCGATCGGAATGGAACAGCGACAGAAGCCGGATAGTGACCCGCGTGATGGTTTCTGTGGACCGTTACCTGAAAGGTGAGCAGTCTCAGCGTTCCCTCGTCATTACGGTTCCCGGCGGCGAGATGGATGGCGTTGGTGAGATGTACAGTCATTCGGCAACATTCAAACCAAACGAGGACGTAGTAATATTTGCCGAGCGCGATGCACGTGGAACGCTCCGTGTAACCGGCGGTGGCGAAGGAAAACTAACGGTAACGGAGGATGCACGTACGGGAAAACATTTAGTTGGGGAGAGCGAGTTATTGGAAGTTTTCACTACACGCGTTCGCGGAGCGATCAAAGCCCAAGCTGAAAAGTAGAGTGGTAAATCCGGCAGCAGGAAAATTGTTGTTCCTGCAGTGAACTCTAGTCAATCCTGTTCTTTTACATACTGAGGAAATGAAAATGACGTATCGCAATTGGTTTTCCGACACGGTGATAAAAAATGCCCGCCGCTCTTGTCTTGTCTGTTTCGTGCTCATCATCGCCGCCGCCGCGGCATTTGCGCAACCGAATACGACTTTAATTCCATATCTATCTGCGGGATACAAGTATCAGCAAGTGGCTTCGGGAGGACAACCGGGTTTTGAGTTGCCCTCCTTCAATGATGTTGGTTGGTCAAGCGGCGATGCCGGGTTTGGTTCGCCAAGTGGATGTCCTCTTAATAACCCCGTTGATACGAAGACCCCATGGGATGCTAACACAGATATGCTGATACGCAAGCATTTCACTCTACCTGCCGGAAGCCGCAGTGTGCGCGTGAGCGCGGCAATTGATAATGACATTCAAGTCTACGTGAATGGACAAGATATTTCCGGGGGAATGCAGATCCATGAAAATTGTGCGGAGCGAAATAGTTTTGTTTTCACGGCACCGGATGGAATCCTCCTTGCGGGTGATAACGTTCTTGCTGTGCGGGGCCGCGATCGTGGAGGCCTGACATATCTCGATGTTCAGGCCACAGCCGACCTGCCTTTAGTACTCATCGTAACCAATACATTG
>JBKJJX010000190.1:0-2778 GCA_046597825.1 Bacteroidota bacterium
GCCATCGGTGAACAGCAGAAGCAAATCGCCGCGCTGCAGTTGAACTGTTTCTTCCTCATAGGGTATCGTTGTTTTCATCACTCCAAGAATCATTCCGCCCTTGTCAAGCCGTTGCAGTGTGCCGTCCGCGTGCAGCACATACGGATAATTGTGTCCGGCATTCACGTACGTCAGCGTGAGGCTCGCAGTGTCAACGAATCCCCAGAAAAACGTCACGAACTTGCTCCCTCCGGTGTTCTCGCACATCAGGTCGTTCACGCGTTGCGTTCGTTCACTGAGCGACAGATTCAACGGCACTAGCGCACGTATGCTGGCTTGAATGCTCGCCATGAGTAATGCCGCCGGAGTGCCTTTTCCCGACACATCGCCGATAGCAATAACGTATTTGTTTTCCCCCGCCGGAATCACGTCATAGTAATCGCCGCCGACTTGCTTCGAGGAGATATTTGTTGCAGCAATTTCAATTCCGGGAATCGAAGGCAGAACATTCGGCAGCAAGCCCTTTTGAATCTCGCGGGCGATCATCAGCTCGTCTTCCATCCGCTGCTTCTCAATTGCTTCCTTGAAGAGCCGGGCATTCTCCAGAGAGATAATGGCAAGATTGGCAAGCGAGCTTAGGAATTCGAAGTCCGACTGAACGAACGGCTGGCCGGACAATCTCTCACCCAATATCATCAGTCCCTTGTTCTCTCCCTGAATGTTCATCGGGACGACCAATGCCATCTTTAATTCCGACAACACATCACGGGCATTCTGCACATCGGCAGTCGAAAGACTTTGGACAAGCGTCGTCGATTTGAGCTTGAACAACGTTTTAAGCAGTTGAGTTTGCGGCACCGATCCATCCACACGGGATGCGGCCACCCGAACGTCGCTTCCCTGCTTCAGGCAAATAATGTAGCGGTTAACCCCGACCTGTCCGAGCAAAGAAAATACAAGCAGCCGGATCAGCTTATCGACATCGAGCAGCGATCCGTATTCCTTGCTCAGATCAAATAGCGTATTCAACTCCTGAATTTTGCGATCGAGCTTGCGGTTCACCTGCTGAACTTCCTGAATCGTCCGGCTCTTTTCGATTGCCGTCGCAGAGATGTTGGCAAGCGAACGCAGATACGTTATCTCAACCGTTCGCAATTTCTTCTTCGAAAATCGTTCGTTGAATCCGAGAAAGCCTATAGGTTTTTCGGCAATGAGCAACGGAAGAAGCACCTTCACGCCGTTCTTCCTGAAGAATTTAACCCAAGGAAAAGCGGCAGCGTTCAGTTTCTCAATCTCGAACAAAGTCTTCGGCATCTTCTTGATCGGAAGGATCGTCCCAACGAGTTCTTGCGAGAATCCCTTTACCATCTCTACCGAAAACTGATGCGGTTCCTTTTCCACGACAACCATTCCTTTTGTTGAAAGGATTTTCCCCATGATCGTGAGGAGAATATGACTGTAGATGAATCGTGGATCGAGCGATGAGTTGATGACTTTGCTGAACTCAAACAGTGCCGAATGCTCGAAGTAGCTTTCGTATGATTTAGAGAGAGCACCGGAATAAGCCGGTGATTCGGGCGGGATGTGTTTTCGTGCTTTTGCCATGCACGCGGGTTAAGTGCGGGGAATATGTTTGGTGAGACGAACCTGGTTTCGTTTGCCGGGTTCGATCTCGTACTCAACTTTGTCCATAAGCGATTTCATCAGATAGACGCCGAGTCCGCCGCGGCGATAGTTGCTGAAATATTCATTCATATCGGGAACCTTCACTCCGTTGGGATTGAACTGTTTCCCTGTGTCGATGATGGAAACCTTAAAGTCGTCGTTTCCTGTTTCCACTGTCACTTCGATTTTCTTTTTCGTGTCGTACTGATAGGCATGTTTGATGACGTTCGTGCACGCCTCATCAACGGCAAGCGCAATTTTGCTGACGTCCTCTTCGTTGAAGCCGCTGGCGGTAGCTACACGGGACACAAACTCCCGCACGGCAACAAGCTGATCAGTCCGGCTATCTATTTTTAGAATTTCTTTCTTCACAATAAAACGCAAGCTCTACGTTAGACTTTGTCGTTGAATTTCCTGACGGCTTCCGATTCATCCTTGAAAATCTCATACAGCAGCGGAAAACCGAGCAGGTCGAAGACGTTATACACTTTGGTTGACATGTTTGTCAACTTGATGTCGCCGGATTTATTCCGCACGTCCTCGATAAATGCCATAAACACACCAAGCCCCGCACTACTTATATACGAGAGATCTTTGCAATTGACCACAATCCGGGTGCGGTTTGTTTTAAGCAGATCGTGGAACGCCTCTTCCAGTTTTGGCGCCGTATGGGCATCCAGATAGCCTTTCAGCTCAAGCACGTTGACGCTGCTTGTCTCTCGTTGTGCAATCTTAAAGTCTGTCATCAGAATTCCTCCAAAAAAAAACTCAAACTTGTTGCGTTCCGAACCATTTGAGAACAATGACGGTGAGATCGTCGTCGTTCTCTTCTTTGTCCGCATGAACTTTCACTGTACGCAGGATGTCTTCCTTCAGGGCGCACGCCGATTTTTCTTTTGATGAAAGTACGGTTTCCATCAGCCGTTCATAACCAAATTCATCGTCACCCGAACGTGCTTCCGTAACACCATCAGTGTAAAAGACGCACACATCTCCAGTCTTTAGATGAACGGTCGCCTCCTCCATGCTCACATCAAATGCCGAACCGGTGGAAAGTCCGAGGCCCATTCCCCCCGGACGAAGGTAGGAAGCCCGCTCGCCCGAAACATGCAGCAGCGGACAATGACCAGCGCG
>JBKJJX010000207.1:0-3163 GCA_046597825.1 Bacteroidota bacterium
GGATGTAATCATCCCTGACGATATCGGAGTCCGGCTTGCTCTCCAACAGCCGTTTCAAATGCAAATAATAGAGAGCGCCGATAATGGATCCGCCCGATACGCACGAGAGCACTTCGACCGACCGAAGCAAATCCAGTTCTGCCAGCCGCGCCATGACGCCGATGTGAAAGAACGACGCACGAAAACCGCCGCCGGATAATGCGAGCCCGAGTTTTTTTGCGGTGTTCATTGAGACGGCTTTCTCGGGGGGAGTGTTCACGTTTAGTTTAGTGATGGAGGTAGGAGGAAGGAAACTGCTCTGACGCCGCGTAATGCCTTATGGTATTCAATACCAAGGATCATTGAGTGCAGAAGATGAAGAACCGAAGAACTGTTGCGCCCGATGCGCGTGAAATGTTACTCTATTTCGTGGACTATGTCAAGCAAGGTTCGAAAGTATAGTGCCAGATTTGGATGCTACTTCATCAAAATCAGCTTGTTAACTTTTGAATACCTAGAATACCCATTTGCATCAGAGGCTATAAAGCGTGCAAGATACACACCACTGGCAATCCCGCTTTGCGGGACATTCCATGTTATCGAATGGTAGCCAGATGCTTTTTCTTCATTCACAAGTTCTGCGACTCTCCTCCCGAGAACGTCATAAATTATCAGTGAGACTTTTCCGGGTTCGGGCAAATCATACTTGATTGTGGTTGATGGGTTAAAGGGGTTCGGATAGTTCTGACCGAGTCCGAATGTCAGGGGGATGCTCGGTGTTCCCTCTGCACGAACGTCGGTCACTGTGCCGCGCAATAATGTATCGGCAAGAAATCCGCTGTCAATCCGCGTATTCCCGCTTCTTGATGTTCCAACAAACGACTGTCCAACAGCCGACTTTATTTTTGTAGTGGAAGATGCAGGAACGGCAAATCCCATATCAAACGTTGACCATCTTACCGCATTGTTCTGCGCACTTGCATCCATCGGCAAAATGAACAACGAACTGATGAACAGCATTCCCACGGCTACTGCATGTAGCTGTCTCATATTATCATCTCCCTTCTTCTCTTGGAGCTTCAAACGCTTTCATTTTCTTTTCCTCCTGCAAAGGTTGCTTATCTTCCGTGGCATTATGGCGTCCTCTCGCCTCATCAGCTCGCTGCCGTGCGATGACCTCCGGCCACACAGTCTCAAGCATTCGCGTGTTGTATTGGATGTCTTGCTCCTCTGTTGCAAGCCGCTCGTCTTCATAGTACTTTCGCTTGCAAACCACACGATAGGTGAAATGGGCATTCGACATTCCGCCTTGCAGTTCAACAACTTCAAAGCCGGTTGCCGTTTTATTCGTGACGTACACACCTTTACAATCCCCTTCCAACTGAACAAATACTTTCATCGGGTGTTGCGCATCGATGGTAACAGTCTGCAAGAATTTCGGATCGAGATCAACACGCGTCCTTCCGCCCCGAAGTGTTGCTTCGCCGTAGTCATTAAAATATATTTCCGCGGCTTCCTCCGCGAAGAGCTTCACTTGTGCACCATCATTCAGTTTTACAGTTGCAGGCTTGTTTGTCGTCCAGTTGGTGGACGTTGGAGACGCTGAAAATGTGCCTCCACCCTGAAGGAACCTCCCGCTACAGACGACAGCATAACCAACAGTACTTTGTCCCCAAACGCCATAAGCGGATGTGTTATTATTGGCATATCCGCGCACACCATTGCCACCCGGGCCGGACGACTCTCCGTAAACACCATCTGAGTTAGTCGTGCTCGCAACGCCACTCACACCGGCGGTGGTTCCATTCCCAGAGACTCCATAGGGACCTCCTACACCAGCCACGCCATAACCGCTGCTGCTTACCCCTCCGACACCGACAGCCAACGTGCCGTTGTTTGAAATGCCCAACACGCCGTTTCCGTTTGCAGCATCTGTTTGCCCGGACACCCCATCCCTGCCAGCCATAGTGTAACCATAAACTCCTGTACCACTACCGCTGTTACCTTCCACAGCCCTGCCTGCACCAGCGTTCGCCTTAAGTGATGCGATGTTCAGTGCTGCACTCCTGTTCACATCGGCACCGGTAATTGTACTGTCAGCAATCTTCTGACTTGTGATTGCGTTGTTTGCAACGGTGCCGGCGATCCGGGCGCTGTCAACAGCGCTTTGCAACGGAGCCGATATTGCATAGCGCGCAGTATCCGACTTAATGGAAAATAAACTGTATCCAGCAGAAGTCAAAGCAACCCGCGGCGCAAGCTCGGGGTCGGCAGCAACCTGAACGCCCAACCAGTACCGTGTATCGAACGGAAGTCCAAGGGGCGCTTGATCTCCTAACACTGTGCTGAAGAGGCCACGTCCTACCGTGAGTGTTTTTGTTTCAGTCCACAATACACTTCCGCCGCTGCTCAACGGGTACAGTCTGAACGTGAAGCTGTACGATCCATCCGGCTTCGGACGGCCTGTTGAATCAGTCAATACACCCTGATAAGAAAGTGTTCGTGGAACCTGAGCCTCTGCTGACGGGATAACCATCACGAGCAGCAATGCAAGCGCAACAAATAATCTTGCGGACATAGCGACCTCCTTGTAGTTTGTGAATGAATAGGAAATAACGTGTGTGGTTTGAAAATCAGATTCATTAACTCATGGTCTACGACCTCGTAGAGGAGTCGCGTCGAGAGGTGACGGCTCAGATCAAGTTTGTCGAAAGTTTTGAGGTTGTTTCTCGAATCGTGATCGCCCACTTTGATATGAATCCAACAAAAACTCCGGCCAGTCATGCCCGGCCATCACCAATCTCAAGAAGAATGTTCAACGGCTCGAACCTGTCGCCTCAAAGAATGGGAGGAACCAAGGAGATTATGAGAAGAGAAAGCGTCAGGAGAACTTACTGAGAAGCAATGCTATAATCAAGAGAGGTAAGCGGTAAGCGTCCAATCAACGGTTGTTGTTTTGGTCAGATTTGAGAGCAACTCTAAGCCAGTTTCCATTGGTAAGTCTTACTCCAGCAGCATGAAACCTGGAGTGCCCATTCAGCTTTCTTCTCTTGCCTCGACAGTCTGTGTAGGGTTTCTGTCGGAGATAGGCAATGAGGAGATTGACATACGTGACCGCTGTGTGTCGATGCTGAATGGGCACTCCAGGTTTCATGCTGCTGGAGTAAGACTTACCAATGGAAAC
>JBKJJX010000259.1:0-4229 GCA_046597825.1 Bacteroidota bacterium
CGAGCGCGAACTTGTTTCGCTCTGGAAAAATGCGTCCGAAGGGATGGCCGAGGATGGCTCAAGCACGCCTGTGATGCGGGCTTGTTCGCTCAACTTTATCGTTGTCACGGAAGATGAGCGAACAAGCCCGCATCACAGGCGTGCTTGAGCCATCCTCGGCCATCCCTTCGGACGCATTTTTCCAGGGCGAAACAAGTTCGCGCTCGATCGCAACAACATCCACTTCTTTGGGTGCGCCGAGCAATTGCGTTTGCTGGTCCGAGGTCATCATCATTGAAAAAAATATAGTGAACTCTGCATAAAGTTGCTTCTCCGGATTGACTTTTCTACAAACTACAAACCGGGGCTCACCATTGTTACTTCAAAAAAAGCCGGAACTGATTGATTCTTTTGGCTCGATTTTTATACTAATTGAAGAGGTTCTTTTCCAGGCACATCGATAGAGGAGATAGCGGAATGCAGAAGCTCACGCTCGATACATTTCTCACGGGAACTGCCGACTCCGAGGTCCGGCAATATCATGTGCTTGAAGGATTGAAGCACAACTACATGGAGTTCACACACAACCGGCTGTATCCCACGCTCTCGGAGCTTGTCGATCTTCATACCGCGCTCGTTAACATCCTGAACGGGATGAGCGACATTGACGGACGGCTTCCACATGAACTAAAAGAGGTCGATCTTGAACAGGGAAAGCTCGTGTACCAGACGGCGGGCATTAACGATGAAGATTTTCTTCGCGCTGCCGAGCTGATCACGTGGGCTCTTCCAAAAATTGAGCAGTCAATAGATGAAGGCGTGAACATCTACAACTTTGTGGATGAGCATATGCAGATAGAGCAGGTTGGGCTTCTGCCGATGTATCGGGAGGAAGGATATTGGTTTGTGCCTGAACATAAATCTGCCCTGCTTCATTTGCTGCGCTATGAAGTATCGCTGTTCACATCGGCGAACGAGAAATTCCGCAGCCTCAAAACAAAGCACATCAGGGACATTGAACAGATATCCATACGGCAAACACCGGAATCCATCAAGCTGAATCTGATCGAACAATTCCACGATCTTCCGAATCCTGCAACATTCATGTGCGAAACAGATTTGGATTTTCCGTACAATGAAACAATTTTGCCCATTGCAAAACGCAAACTGATGGCACAGGTATTCTCTTAAGCATGACGATGTTCTTCCCAAAGTGTCCGCTGTGCAAGCACTATGTTGAAAAACTTTTGCATGATTTCAACAGTCCGGGTGCCAAGGCCGTTGTAGAAAAAATGCAGAATCGTTTCCCGTCGTGGTCAATCTACCAGGGCATGTGTGAGCGCTGCCTGTATCTGAATGAGTTTGATTCGGTTGATGAACACTTTCTTCCTGATCCCGACCTGCCCCATGCCGAATCCAAAACGGGAGAGCATGCCGTCCGCAGCACGCTGTTCCGTGAACGAGTCCAAAACGAATTTGCACTTCTCCCCACCTATCTCCGCCTGAATGCGGATCCCCGTTTCAGGGGGAAAGGCGTTACCATTGCATTCATCGACTCCGGATTCTATCCGCATGCCGATCTGGTGAAGCCGAAGAGCCGGATAAAAACAATTGTTGATGTAACAGATGAGAAGAAGAAGCGCCGCTATTTCAACGACCCGCACCCTGAGAGCTGGCATGGCACGATGACCTCGGTCGCTGCGGCGGGCAACGGTCATCTTTCCGCCGGAATGTACCGCGGCATCGCACCAGACGCCAGTCTTGTGTTGATCAAAGTTATGAACACAAAGGCGCGGCACATCGGCACTGAAGACATAACGCGGGGACTCCGGTGGGCAATTCAGAACGCTGAAAAATACAACATCCGCATCATTAGCGTTTCCGTTGCCGATGACGAGCCTGCCTCGTTAACGGACAGTCCGGTAGATCAGGCGGTTGAAGATGCAGTGAAAAAAGGAATTGTTGTGGTCGCTGCCGTAGGAAATCATCCTTCCAAGCCGGTCATTCCACCCGCAAGTTCGCCGTCGGCAATAACTGTGGGGGGCCTCGACGACCGGAATGAAATTTGGAAAGAGACGCGCCAGATGTTTCACTCTACGTACGGAAAGACAGTTGACGGATATACAAAGCCTGAACTCATTGCGCCGGCAATTTGGGTTGCCGGCCCGATTCTTCCCGGCACCGATCAATTCAAAGAGTCGCCGCTGCTTTTCAAGCTCATCAATTCTACACAACGCGTTGCTGAAAAATTGTTTGAACGTCATCGGAAGGAGTTGCCTTCCGCACCAACAACATTGGTGAGGGGAGACTACAAGTTATGGGCTCGCAAACGCATTCTGGAAATGCAGTATATCTCTCCCTATTACAAACATGTCGATGGAACTTCATTTGCAGCGCCTATTGTCAGCTCCGTTATTGCACAGATGCTCGAGGCAAATCCGGATTTGACGCCTGCAGAGATTAAACACATTCTCATGGAAACTGCCGAGCCGCTAATGAATGCAACGCAAGAACAGCAAGGCCGTGGCGTGCTGGTTCCGCGCGCAGCATTGGAGCTGGCGCTCGAACGGCGACACAAGGAGTTAACACCCGGAGTTCACACGGTCGACGGCAGACTGCTGTTCGTGTATCGCAACCGCGTTCCACGGACAGTCGCGATTGCCGGCTCGTTCAACAACTGGGACAAAAAGGGATTGTTGCTCGAGGAGTCAAGCGGAGGATGGTGGAGCGGCTGGTTGCCGAAGCCGAATCCCGGGGCGTATCAATACAAATACATCATTGATGGTGCAGTGTGGCTGGAGGACCCGGCGAATAAATCAAAGGAGCCCGATGGCATGGGAGGATGGAACAGCTTTCTAATTGTGAATTGAGAATTGGAAATTAAAATCTCCTGCTACCTCACCACAACCATTTTCATCGTTCGGGAAAAATTTCCCGCCGTAAGCCGGTAGAGATACATGCCGCTCGCCAAGCCCGTAGCATCAAATTTCTCCGTATAGTAACCGGCCTCCCGTTTACCATCAACAAGCGTTGCGACTTCCCTCCCGAGCATATCAAAAATTTTCAATTCAACAAATCCTGATGTGGGGATTGCAAATTGTATTTGGGTAGATGGATTAAACGGGTTGGGATAATTTTGGTAGATGGAAAACGACACCGGCATTGCGCGTTGACCGGCAACTAAAGTCGGCAGTTGATTTTTGTAGTAGCTGAAGTTCCCGTTATACTCCCCCACAATGATATCCGGTTTTCCATCGCCGTTAAAGTCGGCAAAGCCCGGAGCCGCATCCTGACGGACAGAAATTTCTGCAAGTACCGCATCATCGCGTGTCCAGACAGGCGAAGTTGCTGTTCCTGTATTACGGTAATACAACAGGCGGCCGTTAATTCCACCAATAATAAGATCGAAGTCACCATCGCGGTCGAGATCGACAAAAGCGGGTTGCCCGTTCCGCACCGAAGAGATACCGGCGATCAAGCTATTATCCTGAACAAACACATTCCCGCCCTGATTTTTGTACAACCACAAGACCGGAGCGTCTTCCGCGCCGACGATCATATCCTGATCGCCATCGTTATCGATGTCGGCGAACGCGGGAGCGCTCATCCATCCGACATCAATCCCCGCAAACATTGTTGTGTTTTGCGTGAAGCTTGTTCCATTGTTGATGTAACAATAGATCGTTCCGTTCAATGCGCCTGAGACAATGTCCTTGTCGCCGTCATTATCAAGATCGACGAAGACCGGCGAGCTATAACTGCTCACGTTAAGCGACGTAAAAGTAGACGTCGTTTTGGTGAAGTGGGGCGCAGTGGGAGTCCCATCATTTCTGAAATACTGAAATCCGCCAAGCCAATCACCGCTGATCATGTCAACATCGCCGTCATTATCAAAGTCTGAGAGCGAAGCTGTCGCCGCATTCCCGGCAATCCGAATTACGGGAAAATAATTTGGATTGAATTGAAACTGCGGAGCCGTACGTGTGCCGATGTTCTGATAATAATAGATTGTCCCGTCCGACGTTCCATAGATGAGATCGAGGTCATTATCTTTGTCGAGATCGTACAACGTCGGGTTCTTCCAGTACGTAGTAGATTCCACGACATTGAATGTTGTCGAATTGCCCGTCCACACAGGCGCTGCGGCACTGCCGGTGTTTCGGAAATAGACGAACGTCTGCAGGTCCCGGCCTAGCAGGACATCATAGTCGCCATCGCCGTCAAGGTCTTTCAATGTCGGGTAGGAATTC
>JBKJJX010000213.1:0-6436 GCA_046597825.1 Bacteroidota bacterium
TGGAGTTAATCCTCAATTCTGAGCGAAGAATCTAACCACAGAGGACGGGAGCTTCGTGAGAAACACAGAGTATTCTTGCGAACAACTTACAACTATCTCCGAGACCTCTATAATCTCTGAGCCCTCTGTGGTAATGTTCTCAAGCGGAGAAACAAAATGAAAAGAGTTTTGATTATTTGCACCGGCAACTCATGCCGCAGCCAGATGGCTGAAGGTTGGCTTCGACATTTTGGCGGAGGAAAGATTGAAGCCATGAGCGCGGGGACAATTCTAGGCTTCGTCAACCCGCTTGCGATTCAGGTGATGAAAGAGGCGGGCGTCGATATCTCATCGCATCGCTCGAAGTCAGTCAATGAGTTCGTCGGCGAGCGGCTTGATTATGTTATTACCGTGTGCGATGATGCCCGCGAAGCATGTCCGTTTATTCCGGGCAACCACATAACGATTCACATGCCGTTCGAAGACCCATCATTCTTTGAGGGAACAGCCGAAGAACGGCTGAATGAGTTTCGGAGAGTGAGAGATATTATCAAAGCAGAGATGAAGGGATTTGCAACGAGGGTTTTGAAAGTCGCAGGATGACTTCGAAAACCTTTGTTCTCTATAAATAGCTAATACATTCAGAACATAATATGTCCACAACGACAAAGAAACTACCATTTCTTGACCGATACTTAACACTCTGGATTTTTCTCGCCATGGGAGTCGGGGTGTTCTGGGGATATTTCTTTCCCGGTATCGTTGAGTTCTGGAACGGGTTCCAATCAGGGACAACCAACATCCCTATTGCTATTGGCCTTATTCTGATGATGTATCCACCGCTCGCAAAAGTGAAATATGAGGAGCTTGGAGACGTTTTTAGAAACGTTCGCATTCTCGGACTTTCGCTGATACAAAACTGGATTATCGGCCCGTTGCTGATGTTCGGACTCGCGGTTGTCTTCCTTCAAGACTATCCCGAATACATGGCGGGACTCATCATGATCGGGCTTGCACGCTGCATCGCGATGGTGATTGTATGGAATGAGCTGGCGAAAGGCGACACTGAATACGCTGCGGGCCTTGTTGCGTTCAATTCTATCTTCCAGGTTCTGTTCTTCTCCGTCTATGCGTATGTGTTTCTCACCGTTCTTCCGGAATGGTTCGGACTAAAAACCTTTGCAGTCACCATCACGATCGGACAAATTGCGGAGAGTGTTTTCATCTACCTGGGAATTCCATTCATCGCCGGATTACTCACACGATTTGTTTTGCTCAGGCTGCGAGGGAAAGAATGGTACGAAAAGAAGTTCATCCCTCGCATCAGCCCGATAACGCTGATTGCGCTGCTCTTCACAATTCTTGTTATGTTCTCACTGAAAGGCGAGCTCATTGTCAAGATTCCGCTCGACGTGCTGCGGATTGCGTTGCCACTGGTCATCTACTTCGTAGTTATGTTCCTCGTTTCATTTTATCTCGGCAAGAAAGTCGGGGCAGATTATTCGAAGACAGCAACACTTTCATTCACGGCTGCAAGCAATAATTTTGAGTTGGCAATTGCCGTAGCAGTCGCGGTGTTCGGGATAAATTCGGGGGAAGCATTTGCCGCGGTTATTGGTCCGCTCGTTGAAGTGCCTGTACTGGTGAGCCTCGTCGGTGTTTCGTTATGGTTCCAGAAACAATATTTCGCATCCGAAGTTGCGTTGTCGACGACCTGAAGAACTTGTAAGACAATTCAATCCTTCCACTACCGAAGGCATCTGTCTAAAACAAAAATCCCTTTTTGCCTGACTTGTCGATTCTGCGCCCATTCCTTCCTGGAATCTGATCCTTCACTTTTCGACGACATTAACATCCCCTCCTTCTCGTCGTTGCTGATAATATCAACGGCGAAGTTGCCTTTCTCAACGGCCTCCTCCCTGCCCATCCTCGAAATAGTTGCCATTCGACAATTATTGCAATGGAACAGTAATTGCAACAGTTGCATTGTCTATTTGTCGGAACTCGCATGGATTCTCCCCGCGCAGAAGGATTACTAAAGCTAGCACTCGTGACACAAAAAATTGCACGATGTCTGGCGTTCGATGCCGGTGTGACCGTCAATGAATTCCATTGCATGACGCAATTGTATCTTCAGAAACCATGCTGCGTTGGTACGTTGACTGACATCCTCGGCATCGGCGCAACAACCACCTCGAAACTCCTTCACTCGCTTGATAAGAAGAAATGGATAACGCGCAGTCTCAGCGAAACCGACCGGCGCATTGAGATAATCGAATTGACACCGCAGGGAATCGAGGTTGTCCGTCAAATCCTGCATGCCGCCGATTCAGCTGCAACAGAATTAATTGAGCGGCTTCCACAGGAACGCCGCGCTCCATTTTCGGAATGTATTCATACCGTTACGCAACACATCAAAACACTCTCCATTCACAAACAGAAAAGGGTCACACCATGGATCAATCTCTCACAAGAAAAGAATTCCTGAAGAACAGCACAAAGATTGCTGCCGGCGCAGCGCTTGGCGTAGGCGCGCTTCAGATGTTTTCCAATTCCACAGCCCACGGTGGCAAAGCTCTGACGCCGTGGCCATGGCCGTATCAAACGCTTGACGTTGAAGCTGTCCGCATTCTCGGGCATGACGCATATTATGAGGGGAAAGGATGTTCCTATGGCGCGTTTCAGGCGCTTGCCGTCAAGCTTCGCGAAGTTTTGCCTGATCCGTGGGGTCAGCTTCCATCGGAAATTATGCTCTACGGCGGAGGCGGTGGCGCGGGTTGGGGCGGGCTATGCGGCGCAATCAATGGTCCGGCCGCGCTTATTTCGTTGGTCCTCAGCAGCGCCCGTTCCGGTGTTCTCAACAATGAATTGTTCGGGTGGTATACCCAGACGCTGTTCCCGACGGATACCAGTAACCAATACGCGGTGAACCACATCTTCCACAATAATACAGTCGACATGGCTCTGACACAAAACCTGTCCGGTTCGATTCTTTGCCACGCGTCAGTTACGGAATGGTGTAAAGCGGCAAACATCGTTCAGTCCGATGCAAAGAGGAAGGAACGTTGCGCACGCGTTACCGGAGATGTTGCTGCATATGCGGCACAGATTCTTAACGAGGAAAAAGCTGGAACGTTTACAGCCCGCTATGTTCCGCCGGGAACAATTGCCACGTGCATGAGTTGCCACGGTGCCGGAAGTATGAACATGGTTGCTGCAAAAATGGAATGCACACAATGTCATACATCGAATCCGCATCCGAACTCGGTTGAGCCGGTCGGCCGGAGCGCAACATCATTCGAGCTTGAGCCGAATTATCCGAATCCGTTCAATCCGTCGACGCAGATTCGCTTTTCGCTTCCGCAGCATGAAGCAGTGACGTTAGCAGTGTATGATGTTCACGGCCGCCTTATTCGCAATCTCGTTGCGAACGAATCATACAATCAGGGAACATACAAGGTGCAGTGGGACGGAAGGAATGATGCGGGGATGGTTGTAGCAAGCGGAGTTTACTTTGGAAGAATGACTGCCGGAACATTCTCTGCAACGCAGAAAATGAATCTTGTCAAATAGCTTCCGTTCGAATGTGTACAAACAACAAACCCACAGCACGCCCGTCTGTGGGTTTGTACTTTTTGCGTGAAGTGCTGTGCGTAAGAGAGAAGGGGGATTTAGTGGTGTGTTACAATACTGACAGAACCCGGGAATTCCGGCAGTGCTATTGATACTGATCGCGGTGTAAACTGGCCAAGCCGACTCTACGCCTTCTTTTTTCCTTTCCTCTTCTTGCTCTCATAAACAGAATACAGTTCTTTTGGATTTTCCAGATATGTCTCAGTATATCCGCACTCCCCACAGATTTGCGCGTACAATGTTCCTTTATGAGCTCCTTTAAAAAGAACCGCCTCCGGATCCTCGTACACCAGAACCCCGAGGTCTCCGGCACCGATATTCGAATCCCCACGATCGAGAATGCGGACACGCATCATCCTTTCGGCGTTGCATTTTGAACATGTCGTTGGCTCACTCATAAACGTTAGCCAAGCCTCGCCCACCGCTTTGCAATCTCAAAATAGATTGTCGCAGAGGCGAAAAGTTTTAGAACATCCCACCATGAAAAAATCAGGAAGCCGGAAGTGAACGCCGTACTGAAGTTGTGAAGGTAGAATGTATTGAGGTAAAGTGTGCCTGAGGCAAAGATAATAACCAATCCGACAAACATTGATACTACAACCGCCGGATAACTTTTGAATTGCTGCGTGAGATAGCCAACTACCGCAGCGGCAATGGGGAACGCCAGCAAATATCCGCCGGTCGGACCGAGAAGTTTCATCAAACCCAATCCGCCACCGGAAGAAAATACCGGGGCTCCGAGAGCGCCAACCGCAAGATACAGAAGCTGACTGATAGCACCATTGCGAGCGCCGAGAAACGCTCCGGCGAGCAGCACGAACATTGTCTGTAGTGTGAACGGCACGGGATAGTTTGGAATTTCAACGCGGGCGCCGATGGCAGTTGCCGCTGCGAATGCAGTGATCCAGAGTGCCTGGGTAAGCACGCTGCTTTGCGTGTCGAACGGTTTTGCGAGGACTGCATTCGTGTTCATGGACGCTCCGGAGAAGATGATGGGTAAGTTTGACACCGCCAAAATAGTCATTGGATGCCACAGAATCAACGACTATGAAGTCTCTCGCAAAACTGCAAAGATCGCACTGAAGAAAGTACTATTGGCTCATGTTTTTTGTGTATCGGTCTGGAGTTAGGTAATCAGCATGCGTCTTTGCGATACTCCAGTACTTGTGTGAAACTTTCATGCAGCTGCGGATTTAGTCAAAAAAAAAGACTCTCCCGTGTACCTTGTAGATATATTCCCTATTCTGTATTTTGAATTCATTCTCTCCTCCCCCGTCCTAACTTAATCCGGAGTTGTTCAAATGAAAGTTGCAATCGTTTTGTTCAGCCTTCTTTTTTTCTTCTCAGCGGAAGCGCAAGAGAAATACAGTCAGATCAGAATTGCCGTTCCCGACCGGGCAACTCTGGACAGAATCTGGTCGACAGGGATTGATAACGAAGGCGTGTCAGGAAAAATCGGAGGAGCAATGACGTTCGTTGCGTCCGCCTTTGATATGCAGGAACTCCGGCGAACAGGAATCAGCTTTCAGATTGCAGTCGATGACATGGCGAAGGAATACGAGCAACGCATGCCGCGTGAACCGTACAACGCGCTGGGCTTCGGGGTGGGAAGCATGGGCGGACACTATACGTTTCAGGAAGTGTTACAGCAATTAGATTCGATGCGCTTGTTGTATCCGAACCTCATCACCGTTCGGGATTCCATTGGCCGTTCAGTGCAGGGTCGCGGCATCTGGATTGCACAAATCGGCAGCAGTCAGAGTGCCGGCAAGCCCGAAGTTCTTTACACAGCAATTCATCACGCCCGTGAACCTATGGGAATGATGTCGACGATCTATTATATGTGGTGGCTGCTCGAGAACTACTACACCAATCCCGAGGCAGCGTATCTCGTCAACAACAGGCGGCAATGGTTCATTCCCGTGGTGAACCCCGACGGGTACGAATACAACCGCTCCACCAATCCGAACGGCGGAGGATTCTGGAGAAAAAATCGTCGCGATAATGGTTCAGGCGTTTACGGGGTTGATCCGAACAGGAATTACGGTCCGATGTATATGTGGAATGCGAACAACGGCGGGTCAAGCACATCACCCAGCAGCGATACGTATCGGGGCGCTTCGCCATTCTCAGAGCCGGAGAATCAGGCAATCGATAATTTCATGCGGTCGCATAACATTAAATCCGCATTGAACTATCACACATACGGCAACTACCTGATCTACCCGTGGGGATATTTGTCGAAGGAAAATGGCGACTCCCTTATCTATCGCGATTGGGCGTATGACATGACTGCAATGAATCGCTTCACGAATGGGACGGATCAGCAAACAGTCAATTATTCTACTCGCGGAAATTCCGACGATTATATGTACGGCGACACAACGAAACCGATCGCGTATACAATGACTCCTGAAGTCGGAGATGAAACCGATGGCTTCTGGGCAACGCCGGCGAGAATTCTGCCGCTTGCAGTTGCCAACTTGCCGATGAACACACGGCTCGCGTACATTGCCGGACAATTTACTACTGTTATTCAACATTCAATTCTGGATGGCGGCGGTAACGGCTTCCTGAACAGAGGAGAAACATTCTCTCTTATTGCTCGTGTAAAAAACAAAGGTCTTGGCGCAGGAACTGTTCAGGTTCGTGGAACGAGCAGCTCATCGTTTGTTCAATTCTCTCCGACTCCGGTTGTGCTCAATTCCATTCTGTCGCAGCAGGAAATCCCTGTCAGCCTGAACGGCATAGTCTCTCCATCCGCAACCGAAGGAATTCCTGTTCAGTTGTATGTTACGATTACGGATGGCGACGGCTTCCTGAG
>JBKJJX010000196.1:0-27116 GCA_046597825.1 Bacteroidota bacterium
CACAAACGTATTGAAGTGTTGTTGGGCAAGAATCGTCGTCGGGACGAGAACGGCCACCTGCTTTCCGCTCATCACCGCTTTGAAGGCTGCACGAACGGCAACTTCAGTTTTTCCAAATCCAACATCACCGCACACTAGGCGGTCCATCGGAAACTGAGCTTCCATGTCTTGCTTAACATCGCTCGTTGCCTTTGCCTGATCGGGCGTATCTTCGTACATGAAGCCGGCTTCAAGTTCGCGTTGCCATAACGTATCTTTGGGGAACGCAAAGCCCTGGGAATGTTTTCGCTTTGCATAGAGCTTGATCAGATCGCGGGCAATATCCTTGACGCGTTTCTTCGTGCGCGCCTTCAGCCGGTCCCATTCGCCGGTGCCAAGACGCGTGAGTTTCGGAATGTGACCTTCCTTGGAGGCGTACTTCTGGACTTTGTTCAGATAGTTGAGATTGACGTACAAAGTATCTTTTGCATCGTACAAAAGTTTTACAACTTCCTGCTCAACATCGCGTACTTTAATTTTTTTCAACCCATCGAATCGTCCGACACCATAGTCAGCATGAACGACGAAATCTCCTTTACGCAGCGAATGGAGTTCCCGTTCAGTTATGCCTTTGAATTTTGCTTTCCGTTGTTTGCCCCGGCGTTTGACGCGATTGAAGATTTGATGTTCGGTAAAGAGGGCGATCTTCCCTGCGGGAAAAATAAAACCTTCGTGAAACGCCTCGAGCGAAAATTCAATTCTGCTTACATCAAGAATATGTTCGGGATCGTGATGAGAGCGCTCCTCTTCTTCCGCAATAGGCTCAAGCTCTGCGAGAAGATCTTTGAGCCGGTCACGTTCGGATTCTGTATCCGATGTGATAAATATTTTGAATCCCTGCTTCTGGAGATCTGCGAGTTGGTTCCGGAGAATCTTTACACTTCCGTTGATAGATGGTTGCGACAACGATTGGAAATCCAACGTCGTCGCGCCCGGTGATGGAATCGACGAAAAACAAATTTGTGGAAACATCTGGATAAGTTCAGATACTTCTTCCCACCGAGCATTATTGTCGTCAACGCGGTCTTCTATCAGGCGTTGGAGGATAGAGGGCTCATCCAGAACGACAAGAGCATTGGGCTGGAGAAAGTCGAGGAGTGTTGAGCGTGAAGTATCTGGATTGTTTGGATTTCTTTCCAGCAGATTTGGAACGATCTTCGCGATTGAAAGTTCGTGGATAGAGCGTTGCGATATCGGTTCGAACTCACGTATGGACTCGACCGTGTCACCAAAAAACTCAACACGAATCGGATTCTCTCCAACGAACGGAAACACATCCAGAATTCCGCCGCGAACGGAATAGTCGCCGACGGCTTGAACAAACTGCCCCTTCACGAAACCAAAATCGGCCAACTGTTGAAGCAATTTCGCGAACGGATATTCTTTCCCTGTTTCTATTGAGAGAACCTGTTTTTCAAGCGCTGCGGGATTTGGAATTTTGCAGGAAAGAGCAAGAGCCGATGTTACCGTTACGGCAACGCTTTGCTCTAACAGAGCCCGCAATGTTTCTATATCCTCAACCCCGGGAGCTGCTTCTTTCGCTGCCGTTCCGGAACCTGTAAAAAGGCGAACCCGGCTTGCTTCCATCGTCAAGCGCAAGTCGTCGCAGGCCTTTTGTGCATCCGACTCATCCGGCACAACAAGCAGAATTGGCCTCGACGATTGTTCTCCCATTGTTGCAATGGCGAGCGAATGTAGTGAGCCGGAGACTCCGGTTAGTTCAATCGAATCACCCGCAGAGGCAGAAGCGAAAAACTTTTTCGCTTCAACAAAAGAGGGATGATCTGAAACTGCTTTTTTTATTTCTTCTGTCATACTACTCCAAACAAATACACCCCGTCACTCCAATCGGAAAATATCCGACCGGTGTGGCAGGGTAACGCGATGACAATTTTTTTTATGCCTTGCCTATCGCACGACGAACGAAACCAGCCGCCTCAACGAGGCATTGCGTTGCTTCGTCGCGAGAAATATTTCGGGCGACCATAACAATTGCGGTTTTAACATGTCCGCCCGATTTCTCAAGCGCTTCTTCAGCGACTGCATACTCAACGCCGGTCGCCATTACAATAATTCGCTTGGCGCGATCCACCAATTTGTTGTTGGTGAGTTGAAGATCCACCATCATGTTCTCGTACACTTTTCCAAGTTGTACCATCGATGCCGTTGTGAGCATATTGAGCACAAGTTTTTGTGCTGTGCCTGATTTCATGCGAGTGGATCCCATGATCACTTCCGGCCCCACTTCAGGACAGATTGCGACGTCGACTTCAAGATCGAATGTTGCCCGCGGGTTTGTAGTAACGTAAAGAGTCTTCGCCCCCCGTTCGCGTGCATGCTTTACCGCAGCAACAACGTACGGCGTTCGCCGGCTTGCCGCTATTCCGCAGACAACATCTGAAGAACCAACCGCTTCTGCGTCTATATCTTTTGCGGCTTGTTCGGGGCTGTCTTCGGCGCCTTCCTGCGATTTGAACATCGCTGCTTGTCCGCCTGCCATCAATCCCTTTACCATGTGAGGTGGTGTACCAAATGTCGGTGGACATTCCGATGCATCAACAACGCCAAGGCGACCACTGGTTCCCGCACCGACATACAGGAGCCTTCCATTATTTCGAAAGGCATGAACAATGATATCGACTGCCTGCGCTATGTATGGAATTTCTTTTTCCACCGCCAACGCAACGTACTTATCTTCAGAATTAATAATCCGAAGAACTGAATCAACCGATTGTACATCGATTCTTTTCGAAACCGGGTTTCGTTGTTCGGTTGAAAGGCGAGCAAGTTCGCGGGAAAAATCAGATGATGATGCCATGCAATAAACCTGATGATGTCACAATTTAACAAGAATTATTTTTTTGTCCTGGAGATCAACCGAGCCTGTTCCCGATAAACTGATATCAAAAATCTGGATATCTTTGGGATGCCACTTATTCCTCGCATCTGAAATTTCTTTTTGAAGATCACCTCCCTTGAGAGCTATCAAAGCCGGTGTTTCCCAACTCTGATTTTGGGAATCCCCGATCATTTTCTTTTGAGAATACTTGAGCAGGGACTTCGACCATCCGATCAGTTTTTCCAGAGGAGCAACGGCTCTTGAGATTACGAGGTCCCACTTCTTTTTTCGATCAGGTATTTCTTCTGCCCGAGCAGTTATGACATCGACATGAGGAAGTGAGAGTGAATCGACAATGTTTTGAACCGCTGCTGTCTTTTTCCTGATTGAATCAAGAAGAGTCATCGACAGATCGGGCCGCGCTATTGAGATCGGAATTCCGGGAAGTCCGCCTCCAGTTCCCAAGTCCAACACCCTCGTTCCGGGCTCAATGTTTAAGATCTTAAGAATACTGAGCGAGTGGATGATGTGACTCTTCCAAACGTTCTTGACATCACCACGAGAAATGAGGTTCACTTTTACATTCCAATCCAACAGAAGCTCAACATACCTCTTAATCAGAACCCTATCTAGCGTAATTTCGCTACTCTTATAAAAAGCATCGAGATCTTCGATTTCGGCCTGTTCCACGTGAAATCAGTTTCGTAAAGAAATCATCAAGACGGAAATGTCCGCTGCAGTAACGCCGCTAATTCGAGAAGCTTGTCCAATAGAACGAGGCTTTATTTTTTCAAGCCGCTCTTTCCCTTCGCTGCTGAGTGATTTCACACTCTGGAATGAAAAGCTGTGGGGAATTTCAATGCTCTCACTTCGGCTTAGTTTTTCGATCTCATCAACTTGGCGTTGTAAATAGCCTTCATATTTGATTTCTATTTCAATCCGCTCAAGAACTTCCATGTTTTCAGAAATCTCCATCATGAGCTGATTCTTAGCAATAATATCCAAATCGTATAGCTTTCTTAAAGACATCTCAGGCCGCTTCAGAATCTGATTAAGTTTTGATGCCTCAGCGATCGGACTAGCTCCACTCTCTTTCAGAAGTGAGTTGAGATGGATCGGTCGAACAGTTTCTGACCGCAAAAAATCTTTTCCCCTGCGTATCGCATCTTCCTTCTCATTTAATTGGTCAATCATTTCTTTCTGTATTAGCCCAATTGAGTAACCCTTTCTCATCAGTCTTGAGTCGGCGTTATCCTGGCGTAAGAGCAATCTATGTTCTGCCCTCGAGGTAAAAATACGGTACGGTTCGTCTGTCCCTTTGTTGATCAGATCATCAATCATTACTCCAATGTACGCTTCGTCCCTTCTGAGAATCAGAGGCGCTTCGTTTTTGACCTGCAACGCTGCATTGATTCCGGCCATAAGACCCTGTGCTGCCGCCTCTTCATATCCGCTGGTGCCATTCACTTGCCCTGCAAAATAAATCCCTTTAACAATTTTGGATTCTAACGTATGTTCTAACTGATGGGGCGGAAAATAATCATACTCAACCGCATATCCCGGCCGAATCATTTTACTATTTTCAAGTCCCTTAATCGTCCTGAGCGCTCTTACTTGGATAGGGCTTGGCAGGCTCGTAGAGAATCCATTGACGTAAACAATATCAGACTCATATCCTTCAGGTTCGAGAAATATCTGGTGTCGCTCGCGCTCGGCAAACCTATTCAGTTTGTCTTCAATGGATGGACAATACCTGGGACCAGTACCCTTTATTCTGCCGGTAAACATCGGTGACTCTTCGAATCCCTCACGCAAAATGGAATGCGTCAGCTCGTTCGTGTGAGTCAGGAACATTGGTATTTGCTCATTCTGTACTTTTTTGTTATGGAACGAGAACGGACGAGGAGCATCATCGCCATTCTGAATCTCTGTCAGGGAATAATCAATTGATTTCCTGGCTATTCTCGGCGGTGTCCCCGTCTTTAGTCTACCTTTTTGGAATCCCAATCGAGAAAGATGATCGGAAAGCCCGGAAGAAGTTTTTTCACCAAATCTACCACCTAGAGCTGTAGACCTGCCAGTATGCATAATGGCGTTCAAAAATGTGCCGCTACAAATAATCAATGTCTTGCATGAAAGGCTGTCGCCTGTGGCTAGTTGCGCTCCACAAATCCTTCCATCACGGACAGAAATATCGATAATAAGATCTGTAATTACAGAAAGATTTGGCTGAGCCAGAACAACTCTGGCTGCCCCACGGCTATACCAATCTCGATCGCTTTGGCACCGAGGCGACCAAATAGCCGGCCCCTTCGATTTATTTAGCATTTTGAAATGAATACCAGTGGAATCAGCTAATTTCGCCATTTCTCCGCCGAGAGAATCTATCTCTCTCACTATGTGGCCCTTTGCAGAACCTCCAATTGCCGGATTGCATGACATTCGGCCAATTGCATTTAGATCCATCGTTACCAGAGCAGTTTGGCTCCCCATTCGAGAGGAAGCTAGCGAGGCTTCAACGCCTGCGTGGCCCGCACCAATAACCAAGACATCAAATATGTTTGAATTTTGCCGTTTCACGTGAAACTACTTTCCAATACAGAATTTTGTAAAAATATTGTTGAGCATATCTTCCGACGTAATCTCTCCCACAATCTCAGCCAAGCACTCAGCGGCGGAGCGAATATCTGTACTAACGAACTCATTTGGGACTTTGGTGCTTATGGACACTTCAGCCCGATCTAGGTTTTCCACTGATCTTTGGAGTAACGAATAATGTCGCGCAGACGTGACTTGCTCTTGCCTAGCCTCTGTCTGATTATGGAAAACAGAGGAATAGACCATTTCTCGAAGCTCATTCAAGCCTGTGTTATTCTTAGCTGAAACAATAACTGATTCAAATACGCAATTCTGATGACTAGATCGAGTTACGTCTGCAATATCGGCTTTGTTGAAAACAATAATCTTATTAGATGATGAGGAACCAAAAATTGAGAAATCTGGCGATTCTGAATCCGTAATATCTATAATACACAAAAGAATATCCGAGTTTTCCATGAGTGCCTGTGTTCGCGATATCCCCTCAGCTTCAATCTGATCGAAAGAGTTTCTTAATCCGGCGGTGTCTGAAAGCCGGAATGACACCCCCTTGATGAAGATGGTCTCCTCCAGAAAATCCCTTGTAGTTCCTGGTTTTTCACTTACAATTGCGCGATTTTCAGATAATAACGCATTAAACAGACTCGATTTTCCAGCATTGGGTTTGCCCACTATGGTAACAGAGACGCCGTCCCTAAATCTTTTACCGTTTTCGTAGGTGGACATCATGTGGCTTATGCGTTCCTTCAGAGCTCTGATCCGATTTGATATCTCGTCAGTCGAAATCAGCGGAATACCTTCTTCGCTAAAATCTAAGTCAATCTCCAACAAGGAACTGAGATTCAGAAGTTCCGAGCGTAAGTCCTTAATCTCCCCAGAGAATCGACCCTCGAGCTGGTACATAGACGCCCGATAATAGGTCTCGCTTTTTGCTGCAATCAGCCCAGCGACGGCCTCCGCTTGAGATAAATCCATGCGGCCATTAAGAAATGCCCGCTTCGTGAATTCGCCAGGGTCGGCATGTCTCACTCCCGTAGAGAGGATCGTTTCAAAGACTTTCTGCGTAATGTAATAGCCTCCATGACAGCTAAGTTCCACCGTGTTTTCGCCGCTATATGACGACGGGGAACGAAACACAGATGCCAACACTTCATCTATAACTTCACCGCGAAAATCGACAAGCCGACCAAAGTGAATCGAAAATGATGATGCGTCACTTAACTTGACCTTTCCATGAAACACCTTATCGCATGAAGCTATCGCGTCCGGTCCGCTAACGCGAATTATCGCCAGCGCCCCTTCACCAATCGGAGTTGCGATAGCAGCAATGGTATCCTGATCGAGGATTGTTTTCAAACCGTAATTTATCCGCTATAGAAAAGATACGACGAACTTAACGAATTCTGCTTTTACTATCAATTCACCGTAAAACAAAAAGGCTCGCATTCTCGCGAGCCTTTCGTTAACTACCGAGCTGAGACTATCTGTTCTTCAAGTCCGGCATGTTCTTCGCCAATCTCCCGATGATTCCTCCCGATGATTTCTTGGGATCCACTTTGCGAAGCGGTTCGTCTCCGTGTTTCTTATTGATCCACGTTTGTTGTCCGATAGACAATAAGTTGAAAACAAAATAGTACAGGTTAAGACCCGAGGGCAAATTATTGAAAATGAGCATCATCATAATCGGCATCATGTACACTGTGGCTTTTTGCCGCGGGTCCGTAACGGTCTGCTTCTGCTGGATGAACATTGTAATGCACATCGCGAGCGCCAGTCCGCTCAGGTGTGTCATTCCGAAGAGCGGCACAGTGAACGGAAGATGAACAATCATGTCGGGGATAGAAAGATCGTGTATCCATCCGACAAAACTTGCCTGACGAAGTTGGATAGTTGAAGAGAAGACATTATACAATGCATACAAGATCGGCATCTGCAAAAGCAGCGGAAGACAACCACCGGCGGGATTCACGCCGTAGTCTTTGTACAGATTCATGATGGCGCGATTCATCTGATCGGGATTGTCTTTGTGTTTCTCCTTTAACTCTGTCATCATCGGCTGAAGCTTTTGCATTTTCTTCATCGAATTCATGCTGGTCTTTGTTAGCGGATACAATGCCACCTTGATGATAATCGAGAATACAATAATCACCAACCCCCAGTTAGAGATTAGAAGATGCAAGAAGCTGAACAACGGCAGCATAATATATTCCGTGATCGGCCGTATGACCCACGCTGCACCAAGGCTCATGATGTGGTCCAGACCGCGATCCATTGATCTGATGAGATAGAAATCAAGCGGACCAAGAAACACAGTAAGCTTTGCACTTTCTGTATACTGTGCCTTGAAAGGCATTTTCAGGGAAAGGCTATAGTTTTCTTTCTCGCCTTTATCCGGCTGAGGCTTGCGCACTCCTTCAATAATCGCTCCTTGTGTCGTTCCGGCAGCAGGAAGGAGAGCTACGGTAAAATATTTGTTGCGGGCTGCGACCCAATCGGTAGCGCCGCTTATATCTTTGACCACCGGTTCATTGTCTTTCGTCGCATCGGCGTCTGCAACCTCACCACCTGAGAATGCATATGAGTGGGCAAAATTGGATTCGTCGACGCTATTTTGTTCAGCATATGGCAACGAATGTTCCCAGAGAATCTGATATTCAAAACCGGAAATCATATCTCCCATGTTTTGAAAGATTATTTCAGCGTCGAAGGAATATTTCCCGTTCGTAAATGTCAGCCGCTTAATAATTTTCTTCCCATCCCGGATTGCCAGAACCAGGTCAATTGAAACGGAGGACGTATCCGAAAGTGTTATGTTTTTATTGGCCGGGAAATTGGCGGAAAAGTATAAATTTCTCGTGTTAATTTGCTTACCATCCTTAGAAAGGAAAAGCAAACTAAGGTCCCCGCCTTCACTTAAATCCACAAGCTGGACCGGTACCTGATTCCAGGTTTTGAAATTCTTCAGTTCCCATTTCCGGATCAAGCCGCCTTTGGTTGTAATTTCCGCCGCATACAAATCCGTGCTAATGGTGAGAATCTTCTCCGCTCCTTTTGCGCTCGATGAAAAGAACTCACCAAATCCTTCGGGAGTGGGGGATGACGAAGCCGGCGACGGGATAGATGCAGCAGGCGTGGCTTTCTTTAGAGAGTCTTGATGGGCTGCTGAGCGAGTTGATGTTGAATCTTGCGGATGTACTTTCGCAGGAGGAGGCGTGCTATACCACATCCACAACATCAGCACTAGAGCTATAAGTATGAAGCCAAGAATTCCCTGCTTATCCATCTACATTTCTCCGATTCGGATTTCAAAATTATTGTAACAACCTATGCCGGATCAAACCCGCCAGCATGGAAAGGATGACATTTTCCTATGCGCTTTAGAGCAAGCCACGATCCGCTCAGGACTCCATATTTGGTTAGGGCGTCAATAGCGTAATGTGAACAGGTAGGCTGGAAGCGACATGAATTGGGCGGAAGGAGAGGGGAAATCAAAAGCTGGTACGCACGGATAACAAGGATGAAAAGCTTTGTCATTCTACAACACGCTCGCAATGGTTCGGCAGAACAAATGAATATCTTTTTGAATGGCCGCCAACCTCAACCTCTTTACAGAAAATTCTTTCTTTCCTTTGTAGAAAATCAGCACTCCAACACAACGATCTCTTTCCTGCAGAGCCTTGTCAAGTGTTTCGCGTTCAGCCTCTATACCCGCACGCATCAATCGCTTTACTCTGTTACGGCCGACCGCGTTCAGCTTTCGCGCAGAAACTTTGAAACCTATGTTTAATTGCTCATCCTGACCGGTTAGAAACAAAAAGGAACAGCGAACATACGTTCCATCGATCCTCTTTCCCTCTAAGGCAATACGCTTGAAAAGTTCACGGCTGCGCAGAATCTCTCTCTTTTTCAGACTCATCCCGGCAGCTGCGCAGGATAACTTCTATCGTTCGTCACTGACCGTAAGTTTCTTCCGGCCTTTTGCACGGCGACGGGCCAGAACATTACGTCCGTTTTTTGTTGCCATACGCTCGCGAAAACCATGAGTGTTCTTTCGCTTTCGGTTATGCGGCTGGAAGGTTCTCTTCATTGCAAAACTCCTAAGGTTCTTTTACAGAAAATGAGCCTGCGGGCGGATGACCGAGCTCAAATGAAAAAGAGGGTCGCCGTTCGAAGGCAATCCTCCTTCACTATCAAATCATAATGACTGGACACAAAGTTAATCAACGAGCTTAAGAGATACAATAAAAATCGCGAGAGAAAAATGATTTTTAACTTGTAAACCCTCAATTCATGTGTTATACTTTTTTATATAATCTGCCACATAATTGATGTGGATATCTCGTGGATAGTACGCCTCTGTTCAACTGCTTAGCGCAATAAAATCTCCGGTTTTGCACACTGATGATTTCATTACTACATCAATCCGGCTTAGTTCTTTCTTTTGAATACGTTGTCTGACAAGGAGAATCCGTTCAACACGTGGATAAGAACTGGATAAATAGCTGAGCGTATGCTTGTTTCCACACCCTGTTGACAATATTGTGGAAAACTTCTTATTGAGGGTTCATAACCGAGTTAGTCTGTTCAGGATCTATACTTATGATTGAAATGTTACAGTCAACCATTCAACCGACCGAGGAGGAACAAGCGGAGCGTGTATGGACTGCTTGTTTGGCAATTCTGGGGGAAAACGTCAACTCTCAGAGCTTTAAGACCTGGTTTGAACCTATCGTGCCAATAAGCCTGAAGGGCGGACTTTTGACGGTTCAGGTACCCAGCCAATTCTTTTATGACTGGCTTGAAGAACATTTTGAGGGAATGATACGGGGAACGGTGATTCGTGTTCTGGGGAAGGACGCCACTCTTGAATATGCAATAACAAAAGAAGAAACCGCGCTTGAACTCGAACCCGAGGCTGCCACACCGCTCCCGCCGAAGCCGGAGAAACGTTCGTACCCGCCGCAACCCGAGTCTTTCCGGAACTCGCCGGCAATAAGTTCACGCAGAAACGACAGCACAAACGCTGCATATCAAACATTCCTGAATCCGCGGTACACGTTTGAGAATTTTATCAAGGGGGAAAGCAATCAGCTTGCCCGAGCTGCAGCTACTGCCGTGGCAAATAATCCCGGGGGTACTTCGTTCAATCCTCTCGTGATTTATGGAACGACCGGACTCGGCAAAACACATTTGATGCAGGCAATCGGTAATCACGTCCTTCAACACAACAAGAGTAAGCGGGTCATCTATATCTCGAGCGAGAAGTTTACCGTCGAGTTTGTAGAGGCAATTCAGGGCGACAGGACGAATGACTTTTCGAATTTTTATCGCAGCATGGATATTCTGATCATTGATGATGTTCAATTCTTTTCCGGTAAGGAAAAAACGCAGGACAGTTTCTTTCACACATTCAACGAACTCCATCAACTCGGCAAGCAGATCATTCTTTCTTCTGATCGTCCGCCAAAAGAACTTCGCGGTTTGGATGATCGCCTGCTCTCACGCTTTCAGTGGGGCCTCACTGCTGATATTCAACCGCCGGATCTTGAAACGCGTATCGCCATCCTACAACACAAGAGCAAGGAATCTTCGGTCGAGCTGCCTGCTGAGGTGGTCGATTTCGTTGCTGCAAATGTTACTACCAATATCCGGGAATTAGAGGGATGCCTGATTAGCCTTCTGGCAAAGGCTTCTCTTGAAGGAAGAGAAATTACTCTGGATCTGGCCCGCGAAGTTTTGAAGGTCGTGGTGGGAGATATTCGCTCTCCTATTACGATTGAAGAAATACAGCGCAACGTCTGTGAATATTTTTCGATACCGGAAGATTTGCTGCGTGCAAAAACCCGGAAGCAGGAAATTGTAAATGCACGGCAAGTGGCAATGTATCTGGCGAAGGAACTTACTAATTCTTCCTTGAAGACTATCGGATTGCATTTTGGCGGACGCGATCATAGCACTGTTATTCATGCGTATCAATGCGTTGAAGATCAGATGAAACTGGATTCGAAATACAAAACGAACATCGACCAGATCAAGCGCCGGCTGGAGCTAAGAGGGCGCGTGTAATAGCGACGATTTATTACGTGAATTTTTTGTGGATAATTTCTGTACAGGGGCTTGTCATCGGGACAAGCTCTTTGTGTTTATCCCCATCGGTGTGGAAAGATTGTGTAAAGCGGTGTGCTCTTGTTGTGAATTTATGTTGGCGGTCTGTGAATATTTGTCTAATGTTTCCAATTTTTACTTTTCGATTTTTTTGATGTTATCTTTTTCGTCGTTATTCACATTCATTCTCTTGCCAAATGACTTTAATGACTTACGATTTAACCGTCTCACTACCAAATTATAGGTGTACACAAAAAAGTGAAATTAACATTTCCCCACTCCTTATTACTGTTCTTACTTTTTATATATACATAAAGCATATACTTATTTACGCTGATGAAGGAAGTCAGAGAGAGTGACAAAAGGACTCACCCAGAAAAATAAAATAGAACTACGCTAACACTTTATCACTAACTAAATCAACAAGTTAACGGCCCAGGAAGCTTTGAAATCTCCCGATTTTTGAGTAGATTTTGAGAGACTTGAACGCCTTCAATGCTTCTTCACCTTTCATTTCCAAGGAGAAAACGATGAAATTCACCACGACCACCGGCGAACTCCAGCGCGTGCTGAGCAAAGTCAGCAGTGTGGTGCCCACCAAGTCAACAATGCCTATTTTGGAAAATATGTTGTTCGATTTGTTGAACAATACCTTAACAATTACTGCAACTGATTTGGATATTTCGCAGACAATTTCTCTGGAAGTAAAAGGAACGGAAGACGGAAAAATTGCGATACCTTCAAAACGTCTTTTGGATACTGTTCGCGCTCTGCCTGACACTCAAGTGACTTTTACAATTGATACAACGACAAACAAAATAAAAATTACGACCAGCAATGGGGAGTATAATATTACCGGCGAAAACGCCAAAGAATTTCCCAGCACGCCGCCATTTAAAGGCACAGAAGAGATTACGTTCGAGAGTGCTGTCATCAAAAAAATTATTCAAAGAACCGTGTTCGCAGTAAGCACCGATGAGTTGCGTCCGGCGATGATGGGAGTTTTGCTGCAGCCAAAGGGAAGCGATTTGCGTGCGGTGTCAACAGATGGACATCGTCTGGTCAAGTTCACACATTCATTGGCGAAAGCATCAGGCCTCAAGCGAGATATTATTATTCCCGCAAAAGCTCTCAACATCGTTAGCAAATCCATCGAAGGCGGCGAAGTTAAAATGTCGATGAATGATACGCATGTGAGATTTGAATTTGATAAAATCGTTCTGGTTTCCCGGCTGATTGATGAGACATACCCGAACTACGAAAGTGTTATCCCGACAGAGAATGAAAAAAGTATGACTGTTGACCGCGAGCAAATGTCGTCTGCTATTCGGCGTGTTGCGTTATATGCGAGTGCAACAACACATCAGATCAAATTGGGGATAACGAAATCCGCTCTTACTGTCAGCGCACAGGATATTGATTTTGGAGGCGAAGCAAAGGAAAAAATCGAATGTGATTATTCGAGCGATGATCTGGATATTGGTTTCAACTCCGGATATCTGAATGACATACTTTCACATCTCGAAGCAAAGCAGGTGACGTTCAAATTCAGTTCGCCGACTCGCGCCGGAATTGTTTCTCCATCCGGAGAAAAAACTGATGAGGATGTGCTGATGCTGGTTATGCCTGTGCGGTTGAACGCGTAAGGCGTTGCATGTGTTTTTAAAATCAGATAAATCAATTTTCCACCGACGAGAGTCGGTGGTTCTATGTTACGATAAAGTGCACTACCGGACAGATTGCAGAGATTGGATATTACGAGCATGAAAGTTTCCCGTTTGTTCATGCAAAACTTTAGAAACCATGCAGGCACAGCGATAGAATTCGGGAGCGGCGTGAATGCTCTTCTTGGAAACAACGGGCAGGGAAAAACAAATGTGCTTGAGGCGATCTCGTACCTGAGTCTGACAAAAAGTTTTTACGCAGCAAACGACATTACTGTTTTGCAGCTGGAGAAAGATGTGCTCGAGGTGAGAGGAACAATTCAAACGGATAATAATGTTGAACATAGCATTCATGCAGCGTATAGCCGTGCGGGCGAGAAGCAGTTTACAATCAACGGGTCAAGCCCTGAAACGCTCGCGTCGGTGATCGGGCGGTTCCCGATTGTTGTTCTCTCTCCGGAGAACAACGCAATCACCTTCGGCGGACCGATGGAGCGCCGCAAATTCATCGACCTGCTTCTGTCACAGATCAGCCGCGCCTACCTTGAAGATATTCTTGAGTATCGGCGGGTACTGAAACAGCGCAACAGGCTTTTGATCGATGCGAAAATCGAGCAACGTTATTCAGCAGAATTGATTGAACCCTGGACGAATGAACTGGTGCAATACGGATCCCGGATCATCAAGCATCGGCAGGAGTTTGTGCGGGAATTCCAGGAATATGTAAACAGAGCATACCGGAATCTTGTGCAGAACGATGCCAGCCGGAATGAAATGCCCGGCATCGAATACGCGACCATTCCGGGCATACGGGACGCGCAAAGTAGCGAATCGATCCCGTCTCTCTTCGCCGGAGAACTCAATCGCAGGAATTTTGAAGAACGTAAGCGCGGCACCACACTCGTCGGTCCGCACCGCGACGATTTGCATCTCACGATCGATGGAATCAGCGTTCAGCACTATGCCTCTCAGGGTCAGCATAAGACAATGCTTATAGCGTTAAAGATAGCCGAGTTCTTCTATCTGAAAGAACGCCGGGAAGAGACTCCAATTTTTTTGTTGGATGATGTCTTCAGCGAGCTGGACGATTCCCGATCGGAGTCGCTCTTGAAAACAGTTTCGCCCCTCGGCCAGATTTTTATCACGACAACAGAAGAATCCGTCTTTCACGGTTCAGTTGAATGGAATGAGATGAACAGGAAGTTCTATGTCGAGCAAGGAACGGTCGCCGCGCTGGATATGAACGCGGTGAGCATGTGAGGAGCAGTACGATGACGCAGAGGCCCCGTCAACGCCGGACTTCGGACAAGATAAAGAAACATCCCGAGCCGATGGTCATTGCGCTCGATAAGTTCGTGCATTCGCTCGGCATTACAAAAAAGATGAAACAGTTTTCCGTTATCACCTCATGGGCGGAAATAGTTGGCGAACAGATAGCGCGGGTGACGGATGCAGATCGGATGGAGAATGGAATCTTGTTTGTGAAGACATCCACTGCTCCCTGGCGCAACGAGTTAACAATGCGGCGAATGGAAATTATGGAGAAGGTAAACGCCGCCGCCGGAAGTAATGTGGTAAAGGAAATTCGGTTTCGATGAATATGCTCAGCGGTGAATGCTCAGCAGAAAATTTTTAACGCGAAATACAGAAGTATACATCAACAAAGGAATTCATGGCAAAAGAAAAAGTAGAAGCAAAAGATTATAGCGCAGACGATATAACCGTTCTCAAGGGTCTTGAAGCAGTCCGGCGGCGTCCCGCCATGTACATCGGCGACGTGAGCATACGCGGGTTGCATCACCTTGTCTACGAGGTTGTCGACAACTCAATCGATGAAGCACTCGCAGGCTACGCAAAAAATATTTCGGTCACCATCAACAAGGATGGATCTGTTACGGTCGTGGATGATGGCCGGGGGATTCCGACAGACATCCACAAAGAGGAAAAACGCTCTGCCCTTGAAGTGGTCATGACGGTGCTCCACGCCGGCGGAAAGTTCGACAAAAACACATACAAAGTCAGCGGCGGCTTGCATGGCGTCGGCGTCTCGGTGGTCAATGCGTTGAGCGAATGGCTAAGAGTAGAAGTGCGTCGCGACGGAAAACTCTTTTTTCAAGAATATCGCAAAGGCGATCCCGTCGCGGCTGTTAAACAAATCGGAAAATCAGAAACCGGGCGGCGGGGAACGACGGTAACATTCATGCCGGACGGTTCTGTGTTCAAAATCCGCATATTCAAATTTGATACGCTGGCTGAGCGGTTACGTGAACTCGCGTTTCTCAATCGCACAGTTGTCCTCACGCTGAAAGATTTGCGTGCGAAGCAGGAGCAGGAAGAGACGTTTCACTTTGAGGGTGGGATAGTCGAGTTCGTAAAATACACCGACGCGACGCGTCCGGCAATTATGAAGAAGGTGTTCTATTGTGAAGGAAAAGACAAGGACGAGAACGGCCGCTGGGTGGAGGTCGAGGCCGCATTTCAATACAACGAGCAGTACAGCGATAATGTGTTCTCGTACGTCAATAACATCAACACGCACGAAGGCGGGACGCATCTCGTCGGCTTTCGGACTGCAATAACACGTCAGCTGAATAATCATGCGTACAAAAATAATATCCTGAAAGATGGCGGCATCTCACTCACCGGCGATGATTTCAAAGAAGGATTCACGGGCGTCATCAGCATAAAGGTGCCGGAGCCGCAGTTTGAGGGACAAACAAAAACGAAGCTCGGCAACAGCGAAGTAAAGAGTATCGTCGAAGGTGTTGTCGGGCCGGCGCTCCAAAGCTGGCTCGAAGAAAATCCGGGTGACGCGAAACGGATTCTCGAAAAATCATTGCAAGCAGCGGAAGCGCGCGAAGCAGCGCGCAAGGCTCGCGATCTGACACGCCGGAAAAATGCATTGTCGGGTGGCGGGCTACCCGGCAAGCTCGCCGATTGTTCGATTAGCGATCCGGAACATTGCGAGCTGTATCTGGTTGAGGGCGACTCGGCGGGCGGCAGCGCAAAGCAGGGGCGCGACCGGCGTTTTCAGGCAATCCTTCCACTCAAGGGAAAAATTCTGAACGTCGAGAAAGCGCGGTTGCACAAGATTCTCGAGAATGAAGAAATCAGGAATATCTTCACGGCGATTGGTACGGGTGTCGGCGAACAGTTTACTGCCGAAAAAGTCCGTTACGGAAAAATTATCATCATGTGCGACGCGGACGTGGACGGCTCGCACATTCGGACACTGCTCTTGACGTTGTTGTTCCGCCATATGAGGCCGTTGATCGACCTCGGACATATATACATTGCCCAGCCCCCATTGTACAAAGTGAAAAAGGGTAAGCAGGAATTCTATGCATACGATGACACAGAGCGCGACGAAATCCTGAAACGATTCGGCGGCAAAAAGGAAGAAGTGAAGGAAGTTCTTGAAGGCGACGCATTGCCGGAGGAGGGCGCGGTTGTTACTCCCAGCGGCGCTATTATCTCCCGCTTCAAAGGCCTTGGCGAAATGAATCCCGAGCAGCTGTGGTCCACCACAATGAATCCGGAGACACGAACAATTCTCCAGGTGAACATCGAAAACGCGGCGGACGCTGACCGGACATTTTCCATTCTGATGGGAGATGAAGTTGAGCCACGACGTCAGTTCATCGAGAAGAATGCAAAGTATGTCAGGAATTTGGATGTGTAAACGATGACCCGATGATCTGAGAGGTGAGAATCAAGATACTGCCTCATCGAAAAATAACCGTTTAATGTAAGTGACGAAGAAAGAACCGAATGGCAACACTGAGCGAAAAAATACTTCCCGTAGATATTGAAGATGAAATGCGCGGCTCGTACATCGACTATTCGATGTCCGTGATTGTCGCGCGTGCGTTGCCGGATGTCCGTGACGGTTTGAAGCCTGTGCATCGACGTGTTTTGTATGGCATGCAGGATCTCGGCCTTGCCCCCAATCGGCCATATAAGAAGTCTGCACGCATCGTTGGTGAGGTACTTGGTAAGTATCACCCGCACGGTGATAGCGCCGTGTACGACACCATGGTTCGCATGGCGCAGGATTTTTCGATGCGCTACCCGTTGGTGGACGGACAGGGAAACTTCGGCTCTGTCGACGGCGATTCGCCCGCAGCAATGCGGTACACGGAAGCCCGCCTTTCGCGCATTGCAGATGAGATGCTGCGGGATCTCGACAAGAATACGGTTGACTTCGCTCCGAACTTCGACGACACGTTGAAGGAGCCGACAGTCCTACCGGCACAGGTCCCGAATCTCCTTGTCAATGGAACAAGCGGAATTGCCGTGGGCATGTCGACAAATATTCCGCCGCACAATCTCACCGAAGTAATCGACGGATGCATCGCCTACATCAAGGACGAAACCATCACCACCGAAAAGCTGATGAAATACATCAAGGCGCCTGACTTCCCGACCGGGGGAATTATTTACGGATACGAGGGAGTGAAAGACGCCTACCTTACCGGGCGCGGGAAAATTATTGTTCGTGCGAAAGCGACCATCGAAACGGATAAGAAAGACCGACAGAGCATTATCGTGTCAGAAATTCCGTATCAGGTAAACAAGGCGACGCTGATTGAACGCATTGCCGATCTCATCAATGACAAAAAGATAGATGATATCGCGGACGTCAATGACGAATCGGACCGAGACGGGTTTCGCATTGTTATTGCTTTGAAGAGAGATGCAAACGCGCAAGTGGTTCTGAACACGCTGTACAAGCAGACGCAGATGCAGACGACATTCGGTGTTATTCTTCTTGCGCTTGTTGATGGGCGGCCGGAAATTCTGAAGCTGCGCGACATGATTCAGAAATTCATCAAACACCGCAACGTTGTCGTTGTGCGCCGCGCAAAATATGAATTGGATGAAGCAGAAAAACGCGCACACATCCTCGAAGGCTTTATCATCGCGCTCGATAACATCGACGCTGTCATCAAACTCATCCGAGCATCAAAGGATTATGATGCGGCAAGAACCGGATTGATGAAAAAATTCAAGCTTTCGGATATCCAATCGCGGGCAATTCTCGATATGCGCCTGCAGCGCCTCACCGGCCTCGAACGCAAAAAAATTGAAGCGGAATATCGGGAAATAATCAAGCTGATCGAACAACTGCGCGCTCTGCTTGGCAGCAAGAAACTGCAAATGCAGCTCATCGAGAAAGAACTTCTCGCGGTAAAAGAAAAGTTCGGCGATGAGCGTCGCACGGAAATCGTGATGAAGGCGGAAGAATTCAGTATCGAGGATACGATCGCCGAAGAGGAAGTCGTGATCACGATCAGCCACAACGGCTATGTGAAGCGCGTGCCCGTGAGCGGGTATCGCCGCCAATCGCGAGGCGGCAGGGGCGCAACCGGTGCCGCAACGCGGGAAGACGATTTCATCGAATCAATCTTCATTGCCTCGACCCATGAGCATATATTGCTCTTCACGGATCAGGGACGTGTGTACTGGTTGAAAGTCCATGAAATCCCGGAGGGAAGCAGGACGACCCGCGGCAAATCGATTGTGAACCTGATAGCGAAGGAACAAAATGAAAACATCGCAGCATATGTTGCAGTAAAGAATTTTGAAGACAAGCTGAATGTTCTGATGGTTACCGAGCATGGCATTATCAAGAAAACCGCCCTTCAGGAATTCAGCAATCCGCGAAAGTCGGGCATTGGTGCAATCGGCCTACAGAAAAAAGACCGGCTGATTGATGTCCATCTTACGGATGGTAAGAATGATATTGTTCTCGGAACCGCTGACGGTGTTGCGATCCGGTTCCAGGAGCAGGAAGTCCGCGTGATGGGACGAAGTGCGGGCGGTGTCCGCGGTATTCGGCTTGACAAATCAGACAAGGTTGTCGGCGGTGTTGTCCTTCGACGCACGGATACGACTATCCTTGTTGCGACCGAGGATGGATTTGGAAAACGGAGCGAGACGGACGAGTATCGCGTCAGCCATCGGGGAGGTAAGGGTATTATCACGGTGAAGGCAACGGGCAAGACAGGTAAGATGGTCGCGATAAAAGAGGTGAATGATAAAGACGATGTTGTTATTGTCACCGCAAACGGAATTGTTATCCGCCAACACGCTTCGGATATCCGTGTGGCCGGCAGAAATACCCAGGGCGTCCACCTGATCAAATTAGAAAGTGGTGACAAGGTCTCCGATATTGCGGCGGTGCCTTCGGAGGACGAGGAGTCCGTCGCCGCCGCGCTTCCGAATCCTGCAGCCCGACCTGAGCTCACCGTTACCCAGGAATCGCTTTTCGAACAAAAGGAAACTGAAATTGCAGAAGCGGAACCGGCCCCAAAAGCAGCAACGAGGGGAAAGAGGAAGTCTTTGAGAAAAACAAAGCCACAACCAAAAAAGTCATCGCCCAAAGGGAAGTCTAAAAAAGAGAAGTGAGGCACAGAGGCAACTATTTCGCTTCTTGATATGTTGCTCATGGTAAAGCAGGACTACTGACTCCGCAGAAAACAAAGACCACTCAAAACCTATCAGGAGGATTGTTATGAAACGAACCATTCCATGTGATGTTCTGCGCTTTGTGTGTACGGTGTTGTTTGTTATTGGAGGAGTTTTCTCCGCTTCCGCGCAAATTCAAGTCACGATTGATGCGGACAGGGACAATACCCTGTATGAGAATCCTTCAGGCACGCTAAGCAATGGGGCAGGAGATAATTTTTTTGTCGGAAGGACAAATCAAGGTTCGGGTTCTATTCGACGCGGGCTCCTGCGCTTTAATGTCGCCGCCCGCATTCCCTCCAATGCAACGATTGCAAGTGTGACAGTCACATTGAGCATGTCAAGATCAAATTCCGGGACCCAAACCATAAGCCTGTTTCGGGCGGCAGCTTCGTGGGGTGAAGGAACCTCGAACGCAAACGCCAATGAGGGAGGCGGTGCACCAGCCGCGACGAACGATGCTACATGGATCCATCGGACATTCAACTCAGCAACATGGGCAAGCGCCGGAGGTGATTTTGCCGCGACATCAAGCGCCAGCCTTGGTGTGGGTGGTATAGCCGCCTATACGTGGACGTCAACGGCTGCACTGGTGAGCGACGTTCAGCAATGGTTGACCGCACCCGCGAACAACTTCGGATGGCTTTTGCAGGGAAATGAATCCGCCGGCTCCACAAGCAAACGTTTTGACACAAAAGAAAACCCGACTGTTGCGAATCGTCCCAAGCTGACCGTTACATACACAACCCCGAATTCCGTCGGGGAAGATCTTCCCCGCACATTTGCGCTCCATCAGAATTTTCCCAATCCGTTTAATCCATCGACAAACATCCGGTTCGATACGCAGCGCTCCGGATTTGTTTCGCTGAAGATTTTCAATCTGTTGGGACAGGAAATTGCAACGCTTGTTAGTGGAGTACTTGAAGCGGGAAATCATGAAGTGAAATGGGATGCAACACACTTCTCTTCCGGCGTGTACGTCTATCGGCTGCAGTCGGGGACATTCACAGCAACACGAAAGCTCGTGCTTTCAAAATAATAGTCAGAATCAAAGATGTTCTCTTAAAAACGCCCCGAAACCAGGGGCGTTTTTTTTCGGCCGGAAAATGGGCCGCCATCTCCCAATGACCACCTTTCACGTTTGACTTTCGTTCATATCCAAAGTACTTTGGATGCGGACTTTATTTCATTCGAACAAAAACCTTATATCCCATGCCAACGTTAATAACAGTAGCAGCAAAAGAACATATCCCTGCTCAATACCGGGACACGCCCATCGGCCTTCTGCTGGAATATCATAATCTTGAGCGCGACTTTGAATCGTACACAAACGCTCAATTGCTCATCGGCATGTGTATGGATAACCGCAAGCATCTCCACATACCCGACAACTTTGCATTTATCATCCGCTCCGGCGGTGCAAATTTACGGTACAGCGAATTCAAGGTCTCGTTTGCAATTGCTGTCGGCGGAGTGCGGCATATTGCGTTGATCGGGCACAGCCAATGCGGGATGGTGAATCTGATTGGCCGAAAGGATCAATTTGTGAAGGGACTTGTGGAAAGCGCGGGGTGGACTCAACAACAAGCTGAAGAACACTTTGATCTATTTGCCCCGACATTTGAAATCGGGAACGAAGTGGATTTCATATTGAGTGAGGTGAAACGATTGAGAGCGCGATACCCGAAAATACAGATTGCCCCATTTCTATATCGCGTCGAAGATAATCGTCTTTATCTCATTCAGGAGGATGATGGCAGATGAGCCGCCCCGCGTCGCTCGTTGCAAGCATTCTGCTTATTGTCGTGGCAGCACTTCAATTGTGCCGCTTTCTTTTCGGGATAAGCGTAATTATCGGGGGAGTTGAGATTCCTCGCTGGCCGAGTGCAATTGCTGCCATCGTCCCGGCATCGATAGCGCTCTGGCTTCTCAAAGAGAGAAACGGCCGGGCCGGCTAAACAACTATCTTTTTTTCCGCCAGACAGTTTTTTTTTCATATTGACATTCGCATCCCGTGGACGGACCAGATCCTCTTTCACATCCCTCCGTCAAAAATTAATTCCATGCATCATCGAAAAATTTAACAGAGATGGATGATATGAAAATATTCATATCGCTTTGCATGCAGATGCTGTTTTTTGCCCCCTCAGCGTTCACCCAATCACCCCGCTTTGAAGTGCTATCGGCAACGGACCAACATTGGTATAAGGGGAACACGCACGCGCATACCATCGAAAGCGATGGAGACTCCCCGGCTGACACTGTTATATCATGGTACAAAAGGCACGGCTACAATTTTCTTGTCATCTCCGACCACAATGTTTTTGTTGATCCGGCCCGCTTTACAAGTTTTGTCGATTCAAACTTTTTGTTGATCACAGGAGAAGAACTCACAACATCATTTGAAAAGAAACCGGTTCACGTCAACGGATTAAATATTCCGGGACTCATTAAACCACGTACAGACAGCACGCTTCTTGGAACTGTTCAGAAGAATGTCGATGCCGTGCGGGATGTCGAAGGAGTTCCACATATCAATCACCCGAATTATCAGTGGGCGCTGAACGCAGATATTCTCGCGCACGTTCAAAACGATAAACTTCTTGAGATTTTCAACGGGCACCCGCTGGTAAATAATCACGGTGGCGGAGGCTCACCGGGGATGGAAGAAGTGTGGGATATTCTGCTCACGGGCGGAAAGAGAATGTACGGCATTGCAGTCGACGACGCCCATCATTTTAAAGAAGAGTTCGCTGCGGATCGCTCAAATCCCGGACGAGGATGGGTTGTCGTCCGGGCTAAGAGTCTGAATGTAAAGGACATTCTTGCAAGCATGGAGGCGGGACAATTTTACGCAAGCACGGGCGTTGAGTTGGATAACATTACCATGTCATCAACTCAAATGGAAATTCGTATTCGACCGAAGGGAACATTCAAATACACCACAGAGTTCATCGGTGATGGCGGCAGAATTCTATACAAAACGTTTTCGAATCCTGCCATGTATACATTAACCGGAGGAACAAAATACGTCCGGGCGCGTGTAACCGATTCCGGCGGTTTTATTGCATGGATTCAGCCGGCGTTTGTCATTCATTAAACTCCGCTACTTCGAATCAAGAATTACCGGCAAGCCATCTTTCCCCGAACCGATGATCACGACTTTCGCATTTTGCGATGTTGCCAGCTTTTCCGTAGCCTCAATTCCCTTCCACCGCAGGAGCTGCTCGCTGATGCCCGCGGCGACAATCTTCTGGAAGTCAGCAATACCTTGAGCTTCAATTCGTTTTCTGTCGGCTTCCTGTTTTTCCTTTGTCAGAATAAATTCCATACGCTGGCTTTCCTGATCCGCACGCTGCTTTTGCTCGATCGCCTCGGTCAATTGGGTCGGCAACGCCACATTCCGCAGCGGTGTTGACTCGACGATAATTCCGCGGCGCGAAACAATGCTGGCCAATTCTTTTTGAATATTTTCGCCAAGTCGTTCACGGTCTGTCGAGTAGAGTGCGCTCGCCTGAAAACTTGCGGTCACCGCACGGCAGATGGAGCGGAACTGCGGAATGATCACAATTTCTTCATAGTCCCCGCCACTGATTGTCTGATACACGCGGGCAGCGGAGTCAGGATCGAGCCTGTACAGGGCGCTGATTTCCAGTACGATTGTCAATCCTTCTTTGGAGAGCACCTGCATGTTCTCCTTAAGTTCTTTTGTCTGGATGGAAAAACGTTTGACGTTCGCAAGCGGGTTGACAATGTTGATTCCTGCCGGCAACGTTTTAGAGGAAACAATCCCGAAGAAATCCACAACGCCAACATTTCCCGCAGGAATTACAGTAAATGCCTGTGAGATTGTAATGAGGGCGAAAAAACCGGCAACAACGGCCGCAATTCCCGCCGTCCGGCTGTAAAGCGGATTTCTTTCCTGAACCACTTTACGTCGTGCAGAAATCCACGCGAACGCGGCGCCAATAGTTATGAGTAAGGTGAGAATAAATAACATGGCAGCTCCTTTGATTATGAGAATGGAAAACGTGTGAATACTCGATGAGCTTTCGGAGGCGAAGACCAGGTTTCGAAAACGTCCATCAACTAAGATGAAAGATACCTAGTATTCTTCGGACATGCTAATGTTCGGAAAGCGAGGTCATGCTACAGTTGAGGAGCCGAAACAAATTTTTCCCAACACGACTTTCTTCGTCGCTCCGGTTACTGAAGGGATGTTCGCGGGATTGCCCGCCATTGTTTCATTCGCCAGGATGGCAAAACACATTGCTTCTTTTGCGTCATATGGAACTCCAAACTCATCGCTGGAACGAATTGGGATGTTCTTGAATTGCCTCTGCAAACTCTGCACAAGAAAATTATTCTTCGCTCCACCGCCGCTGATGATGAGTTCATCCGCATGTATTTTCTTTTCAACAAATCTTCTGTATGAATCGAACACTGACTGGGACGTGAAGTGCGATGTCGTGGCAATGATATCAGCTTTGTCGAAATTCTTTGCACGCTTCAACAACGCATCAACGAATAAACTGCCAAATTCTTCACGGCCCGTTGACTTCGGCGGTTTGCGTTTCAGAAACGGATGCCCACTCATCCAGCGCAGCAAATCGTTTGAAATCATTCCCCTCGATGCCACAGCTCCATTCCGGTCAAACCGCTTCCGAAACAACTTCTGCATCAGAGCGTCGGTAATCATGTTTCCCGGTCCGGTATCGAACGCAGTCACTTGATCAAGCGTACAGTTGCGCGGCATGACGGTCAGGTTTGCAATTCCCCCGACGTTGAGCAGGATTCTGTTTTTCGTTCGCGAGCGGAACGCCAGCCAATCAAAATACGGAACAAGCGGAGCTCCTTCGCCGCCCACGGCCATATCGGCAACACGGAAATCGCCGACCGTTGTTATTCCCGTCAGTGCGGCAAGCACGGATGGGTCGCCAATTTGCAACGTCGAACGGATTGTTCTGCCAAACATTTTGTGTGCCTTCGGCAGATGGTGGAGCGTTTGTCCGTGCGAGCCGATAAGTGAGATCCGAGACAAAGCTATTCCGGCTTTACGGGCAACACTGTGAACTGCATCTGCGTACGTGTGGGCGAGAAGAACGTTGAGGCGTGTAATTTCATCGACTCTGCTGGTTTCTGGATCCGAATTTTTCAACAGCATTTTTCTCAGATCGGGGGAAAACTTCAGCGCAATATGAGAAAGCAGCGTGAACTCCGTTAATGCACCTGACCCGCGTACCCGCATTAACACAGCATCGACTCCGTCCAGCGATGTACCGGACATCAATCCGGCAATGTGTCTCCACTTCATGGATTTGTCTTATATCGTTCGATGCAAGTCAGTAGCTTGGTTCGCAAGCGTTTAAGATCGACGTTGTCGGCACGCGGGCCAGCTTTTTCTTTCCAGTCAGCAAGGCGTTCGGGCGTCATTCCGAGCGCGATATATATTCGCGCCGCTTCTTGTTTTCCCACGGCCGCTATCTGCAATGCCGTCTGCATAAACTCTACAAGCGGGATTCCTGCAGGCAACGAATCGACTCTTGCGGGTAATCCGAAACGGGCGGGGAATTTCTCAGAGTGATTTTTATAGACTGCGCTCGCCTTATCCCAGGTATACACCAGCGTTACCTTCGGAAAGTCATCCGACCGGAAGGCTGGATCGCCCTCAAAGAAATCATCGATTGCAAGACACTCGGGATAATCGTTTTTATTGTACAATCCGGTTACAACGGGCTCAAGTGGAATTCCCGCCGCGTGGCCGCCTATATAGCGCTCCGGCACATTTCCGATGACAAGTGTACTCCGGAGCTTCTCTTTCTTTGTTATCTCATACACAGAAAAAGCGTAGCATAAGAGAGAAGGAGATTGTCCGTGCGGCACACTGCAAACCTCATTGACAATGAATTTGGTTGTTCCCGATCCGTCAAAATCAGAAGCGTTTCCCAATGAGATGGTAAACGCATCGATGAAGATTGAATCTTTGAAAGCGACCTTCTTGTCATTAATCCAACGATACAATCGTACCTGAGGGAGGCGTTTGCCACAAGGCGAAACCGAGCCGGCATCTTTGCTGATTCCCTGCCTGGTAAGGAATGACGCCAGGACAAAATATCTCTTGCCCTGCTGCACCAAAACATATTCCTTGAAGTAGTAACAGTCCTTTGAAAGTCGCAATATCTCACCGGCGAGATATTCCGGGGGCTGCTTACCCTTCCATTGTGAGAATGAATTCGCAAACACCAAAAGAGAACCGAGTAGGAGAAAGAGTTTTTTCATCTTACCTTCATAATAAAATTTTTGATCGTACTGTCAGCATGGAACCAAAATCTAAACAACCCACGCTCTTACTCGGGTCGCACATGTCTGTGGCCGGCGGCGTTCACACCGCTTTCGAACGCGGGGCCGGCATCGGATGTGCAACCATGCAGGTCTTTGTGAAGAACGCAAGTCAGTGGTTTGGAAAACCGGCGACCGAAGACGACGTTGCAAAGTACAAAACGGAAGAAGCGAAAACAACGATTCGTCCGGTTGTTGCGCACGCGGCGTATCTTATCAATCTCTGTGCGGCAAACGAAAAAACTCTGACACTCTCCCGGAATGCTTATCTGGACGAGCTAAAGCGCTGCGAGCGGTTCGGCATTCACGGGCTCATCTTCCATCCGGGAGCGCATCTCGGGGCGGGTGAGAGCGAGGGAATAAAAAAAATTGCAGAGTCCATCAATGGTATTCACGACAAGAGTAAAGGCTTTCACGTTCTGACAACCCTTGAATCCACGGCGGGACAAGGAACGGCGATCGGTTACCGGTTCGAACATCTCCATGATATAATTGAATTGGTGGACGAAAAGGAGCGGATGGCGGTATGTCTGGATACATGCCATTTGTTTGCTGCGGGCTACGACATCGGTACCGAGTCCGGATGGATTGAAACAATGCAATCGTTCAGCGACATTGTCGGAATGAACAAGCTTGCGGCAATCCATGTGAATGATTCGAAGCGGGAACTTGGATCACGCGTCGACCGGCATCATCATATCGGTAAAGGCATGATCGGGCTGACGGGCTTTACCATGCTGATGCGCGATGAACGGTTGAAAGGAATCCCTAAAATCCTTGAGACTGAAAAGGGGGTAGGCATGCAGGAGGATGTTGAAAACATGGCAACGCTTCGATCCCTCCTCTGAATCGCAAAAAAGCCACTTATCACCTATCATTCTTACCATTACCGTCAAAAAAAGGGCACACCGCCATCTTGTAAAGCGCACATTTTTTTAGGAGATTGAGAAGGAAAGTCGGTGCACTTGTTGATCCCTCCCGCAGTGGTGTTTCTGAACACTTGGGGAGAGCCCGAAAGTGATATATTGAAGCGCATACTTAGCGGAATCGATTGAACACCT
>JBKJJX010000146.1:0-3765 GCA_046597825.1 Bacteroidota bacterium
GAAACGGAGATCTTGATTGAGTTTAACGCTCTGTGGCGATGCAACAAGAACCATAGCGGTGTCATCAGCGCTTTCGGCGCCGGTAAGTGCGCTTGCAATGAGGATCGTGACCACAAACAAAATGCTTTTCATAACAGCCTCCTTGTAATGGATGTGAAAGAATTTTGTGTTGGTTGAATTTGTGGTTGACATCAGTTCATATCTTCCGCTCGAGCCACCTTAGGCGTGCAAGCCACATGCGTGCAAGTGTAACACCCGCTTCGGTAACCTGAAATTGCATGCGAAGAGAAACTCCATCATTCCTTCCCTCAATTTTATAGCTCTTCTCTAGAAACAGCACCCCGTCGTTCTCGGCCAATTCATCGCGCGAGGAATTGGAAACACGCCATACCGGTTCCTCGGAACCGAAGGGTTTCAAGTTCGCATCGAGAGCCAGCGTTACCAGAACTGCAAATTGTGGATTCGGTGGTATTGGATCTCGCGGGACGATTGTGGTTGTGTACTCCACTTGCCCGGTAATTTCGGTAAAGGTGTTGAACCCACGCGGCTCATGCAAAATGGTGTTGAGACGAATGGTTCCCACCGGAAGGATTTTCGAAAGCTGCTTGCCTCCCGACGACGTATCAATAGTTGGATCGGTGATGTTGTTGTCCTGACATCCAACGACGAATGCGGCAACAACGATGGCGAGAATGGATGTTGCGTGTTTCATAACTGCCTCCTTGTGTTGATTGTGAATTTGAAGAGTGAACTAAATGCGGGGGCAATTAACACAATCGGAGGGGCGGCCACATATCAGTGCTGTCGCGGGCTTTGTAACCTACGTCGCATCAACGTGAGAGAGTGCGGCAAATCGGTTGGCGAAGTTCAGTGAGAGTGAAAAAGAGTGGAAAATGAATTGGATGTGAGGATTTTCAGGGGAGTTTGCGGGACTATAACTAATGTCGCAAAGTGTATAACGTATGTCGCATCGGGGAAGAACGAGCAGATGGACTCCACCCGCATGGAATTATACGCGAGGTGGAGCCCATCTTACTTGGAATTGCTTACCTCGCTCGGCACAATCCCAAACTGTTCGCGGAAGCACTTCGTGAAGTACGCAACGCTGTTGAACCCGACCTGGAACGCAATCTCCGATATATTCCCTGCGTTCTGTTCGAGTAGTTGCTTTGCGCGGTGCAGTCGCAAGTAGCGGATGAAGTCGCTGGGCGATTGGTTTGTCAGTGCGATCAGTTTGCGGTGCAATTGCGAGCGGCTCATGCTGATCTCGATTGCGAAATCTTCGACCGTGAACTTCTCGTCTGTCATCTTCTCTTCGACAACCGCCATTGCTTTTTTCAAGAACGCATCGTCTACAGATGTTACCGCAATCTCGCCGGACTTCAACACCGTGCCGACATTGAACTTCTCGCGCAACTTCCGTCGCAGTTCAATCAGGTTCTTGATTCGAACAAGCAGTTCTTTTGCATCGAAGGGTTTCGTCAGATAGTCATCGGCGCCGGTTTCGAGTCCTTCGAGCTTGTTCTCTTGTCCCGCTTTTGCGGTGAGAAGAATGATTGGAATGTGGCTTGTCTTTTCATCTTGCTTGAGTCTGCGGCACACCTCGTTGCCATCCATCTTCGGCATCATCACGTCTGAGATGATGAGGTCAGGAATAAGCTCTTTCGCCTTTGCAATTCCATCGACTCCGTCTTTTGCCTCTTCGAATCTGTATGACGGATGGAGATAGTCTTTGATATACGCTCGCACATCGGCGTTGTCTTCGATGATGAGGATGAGACGAGGAGTGATTTCGGATTGGTGATTGGTGATTGCGGATTGTTGCGCAACTTCTCTGGCTGGTTCGAGGTTCAGGGTTTGGGGTTTGAGAGTCGGCTCTTCAATAAGGTTAATGATTTCGTCTTCCTTCAAGTGATTTCTGCCGAGCGGAAGTGCAACTATAAATTCCGTCCCCTTTCCTACTTCGCTCGTCACATTGATTGTTCCATGATGTAACTCGACCAGCTCTTTCGTCAACGCAAGCCCGATGCCTGAGCCTTCATGCTCGCGCGTCTGTGAAGCATCCACTTGATAGAAGCGATCGAAGACTTTGTCGAGTTGGTCGGCGGGGATGCCGATGCCGGTGTCGGCGACGGAGATTTTGACGAATCCTGCATCAGTTCGGTCATTGCGAGGAGCGTTTCTCGGCGACGAAGCAATCTCCTCTCCGGTATTGAGATTGCTTCGCTGCGCTCGCAATGACACTGTAACCTTCCCGCCTTCCGGCGTGAACTTAAATGCATTCGACAACAGGTTCACCAAAATCTTCTCCATCTTATCTCGATCAAAGTACATCTCGATCTCATCGCTCTGCGTCTCAACGTTCAGCGTGACGTTTTTTCTTCCGGCTGATGATTGAAACGATTGTGCGATGCCTTTCACGAACGGCACGATGTTTTGTTCCGATGCTTGCAGCTTCATGCCGCCAGCTTCGAGCTTCGAGAGATCGAGCAGTTGGTTGATGAGGCGGAGGAGACGTTGGGCGTTGCGTTCGGCCATCGACATGTCGTTGTGCAATTCGCCGGTGTTGGTAAGCGGTTGAAACCGCTCGCCTTGGTTGCTTTGGTTTTCCTCATCCCCACTCTGAAGAGTGGGGCTATTGGCTGCGGTCGCTCGCTCTTTCCATTTTTGAATTGGCCCGAGGATGAGCGTGAGCGGCGTGCGGAACTCGTGCGAGATGTTGGCGAAGAAGCGGCTCTTCATGCTGTCGACTTCCACCAGGCTTTCTGCACGTGTGTGTTCAAGCTCGGCCTGATGCTTCAACCCGTCCCGGTTTTTTTCAGATCGGCGGATGGTGTAGAGTACACCGACGATGGCAAAACCGTATCCAAGATATGCCCACACGGTTTTCCACCAGGGCGGCGTGATGATGATGTTGATGAAAGCCCCCTTCTCGTTCCATACCCCGTCGCTGTTTGTGCCTTTCACACGAAACACATACTCGCCCGGCGGGACTTTGGTGTAGTGAGCCTCGCGCTTGTTGCCGACATAGTTCCAATTGTCTTCGTAGCCTTCGAGTTTGTGGGCGTGCTGGTTGCTTCCGGGATCGGTGAAGTCCAGAGAAGCAAATTCAAACGCAAAGAAGTTGGAGTCGAATGGCATTGTTACCGGGTCGTAGCCAGCGGGCGTTTCCGACAAGTTGACCTGCTTGTCAAAGACCGAAAACGTCGTAAGGACAATAGGCGGGATGAAGGAATTCTCCTTCAAGCTGTCCGGATGGAAAACGAGTATTTCGCCCGCATAGCCTAATACAATTTCGCCGTTACGTCTCTTCATCGCGCCCCGACTAAATGAATTCCGCGGAAGACCAGAGTTTTGTGTATAGGTCTTGAATCTCCCCGTGTTCGGATCGAGCTTTGACAACCCGCTCTTTCCATAAGCGATCCAAATCGCTTGTCTGTTGTCTTCGATGATCGAAACTGCATATTCCGACGTATTGCTTCGTCTCGGGTACCGTCGGATTTTCCCGCTTTCCCTTATGTACTTACATACGCCATAATCAGTACCAATCCAAATGTTGCGCTTTGAATCCTCATAGAGTACATCAATAAGGTTGCCACTAATGCTGGCAGAGTCGTTCGGACTATGCCTCCAGCTTGTGAACGTTTCCGTTCTCGGGTCAAACCTTTTGACGCCAGCCCCTTCTGTTCCTACCCAGATGAAGCCTCCTGCATCGCGAAAGAGGGTAAGAACTCGATTGCTACTCAAGCTATCCGCAGGATTCGT
>JBKJJX010000232.1:0-4542 GCA_046597825.1 Bacteroidota bacterium
TGCGAGATGAATTTTCATCAGGCTATTCCGGCCGATCCCGCTTGCTGCAGGGGACGTTCGGAGCTTTTTCTTTTTCTATAATTACTTGAACGATATGTCGCAAGAGGGTCGACAGCACCTCCGCTTTTATAACGTGCAATCCTCACAATCGGAGAAACGTCCGTAACAAATGCTTGCTTTAAAGTCTTCATTGCCATCATTACGTCATTCTTGATTTGAAATTCCGCAAGAAGCTTTCGCTCAACGATCAACGCCTGCGCGTACGCCCGTTGGAGTTCTTCCGTTGTGCTAATCATCGACTCAATCGGATCGGTAACATTATGACTTTGATCGATCATGTACGCGGGGGCCGCCACATCATTCCTCCTCTCATGACTAATGAGTTCATGAAAGATGAGAAAGAGTTGAAATGGCTTGATGCTTCCGGCATCCAGATCGTCATCGCCATACTTGCTGTCGTTGAAATGAAAACCGCCGAGCCGTCCGAACTGCAAAAGCCTTGCAACAATCATTTCGATATTGACGTTCGGAGCGTGATGTCCAAGATCGACGAGACAGGACGCTTTCGGGCCAAGCTGTTCGACAACGTAGTAAGCCGTCCCCCAATCATTAATAACGGTAGAGTAAAACGCAGGCTCGCACAGTTTATATTCCACAAAAAGCTGCCAGTCATCGGGAGTTGCAGCATAAATCTCCTTCATGCTTTCGATATATCGCTCAAGACTTCCCCGAAAATCAATCTGTCCGGGATAATTCCCTCCATCGCCAATCCAAACCGAAAGAGCGTTCGACCCCACCTGTTTGCCGATCTTGATACACTCGATGTTATGGTCGATGGCCGCACGTCTCACGGTTGCATCTGTGTTTGTGAGACTGCCGAACTTGTAGCTGAACGCTTGCCCTGCCTGATCCTGAAATGTATTCGAATTCATTGCGTCGAATCCGAGTCCCAGCGATTGTGCAAACTCGCGCAGCTCATTCGTGTCCGCCGGCTTGTCCCACGGAATATGCAACGCAACTCGTGAATTTGCCGCAGTGAGCAGGTTGATCATAGCACAATCAACAAGTTTGTCAAATACATTCCGTGGCTCGCCCTCCATTGGAAATCTCGCGAAACGTGTTCCTCCGGTTCCGACTCCCCAAGAGGGAAGCGCTACATTGAACTGCTGAACTTGTTTTGTAATCGATTCAATCTCAATGCCGCGCCGGCTCAGCTGTCCGCCGAGGAACTCGTATTCCTGCTCGAGCATCGCCTTTGCAGGCTTGTTCGCCTGCTCGATAAAGGAACGATCTATTACAAATCCGGTTTCCATGTTTCCCATTAGCTCACATCAAAAGATTATCGTACGAATGCAGCGGAAACGCCGCCATCGACGGTCAACACGCCGCCGGTGGTTTTAAGCGAACGATCAGTTGCAAAGAATAATGCAGCTTCCGCAATATCTTCAGGCAAAATACTTTCTCCCAACAATGTACGCTTGCGGTAAAATTCTTCCAGCTGGTCGGGACGAATACCGTACGCTTGTGCCCGCTCTTTGCGCCAATTGCCGCTCCAAATCGATGACCCCTGCAGAACGGCATCGGGACAGACGGTGTTCACGCGAATCTTCGCCGCACCACCTTCTTCTGCCAAACAACGGGCGAGATGAAGTTCAGACGCTTTCGCGGAACTGTAGGCGGCAGCGTTCTTTCCGCTCGCAAGAGCATTTTTTGATGCGATGAAAATTACTGAACCGCCGATATTCTGTTTCTTCAATATCCGGAACGCTTCGCGCGCAACAAGAAAATATCCCTTACCCAAAATATCGGCCTGGCGCTGCCATTGCTCGACTGTCGTGTCTTCGATCGGATTTGCAGAGGATATTCCCGCGTTGGAGACGACAATATCAACTCCTCCGTACGTAGCGACGGTTTCTGCAAACGCCCGCTGCACATCACTCTCACTTGTAACGTCGAGCGTGCAAGAGATTGACTTTCCGGTTCCATATTTTTTCTCAATCTCTCCGGCAACTTCTTTCGCCCCTTTGCCGTTGATGTCAGCAACAACAACATGCGCACCTTCTGCCGCGAACCGCCGCGCTATTTCCCGTCCGATGCCGCTCGCACTTCCGGTAACAAATGCGATTCTTCGCGAGAGGGACTTTTCGGGCGGCGCCAGCGTAAACTTGTAAATTTCCAGTGGCCAGTACTCGACGCTGAAAGCCTCCGCGGGTGTCATCGAAACATATGAGCTGACTGTCGATGCGGCTTTAATGACGGCAATGGTCCGGTGATAAATGTCGCGGGTAACGTTCGCGGTTGCTTTGTCCTTCGCTGCGGCAATCATCCCGACACCGGGAATGAGAATCACCCTCGGGAACGGATCGTACATTGTATCGCCGGAGTTCTTATTCGAATTGAAGTACGCCTCATACCGCTTCACATATTCATCCAGCGATTTGCGGAATGCAAGGCGGAATTCTTCTGCATCGCCCGGCTTCTTCACATCCACCATCATCGGGAACAGCTTTGTGCTGACGAGATGGTCGGGGCACGCCGCGCCTTTGTTTGCCAGGACTTTCAAATCTTTGCTGTTGACAAACTCCAATACGTCCGGAGCGTCGTCGAATGTTGTGACGGCTTTGGTGTACTTGCTGATGGCACCACGCACCATCGGCAAATGGGTCAATGCAAAGTGAGCTCTTGCTTCGGTCGAGAGGGATGTTACTTTCACGCCGCCGAATACTTTCTTTCCTTTCAACTCTCGTTCGAAATAATCTACAGCATCCGAGATAACGGCAAGTGTATTATCGTAGGATTCCTTCGCTGTTGCTCCCCATGTAATCAGTCCGTGTTTTCCCAGGAGAACGGCACGTACTTTTTCTTTTCCGTTAACCGCTTCGCCACATTGCTTCGCAAGCTTAAAGCCGGGACGCAGCCACGGAATCCACACTGCCGTATCTCCGTAAATTTTCTTCATCAACTGCTTGCCGTCTTTAGCGGTACACAATGCAATAATTGCATCGGGGTGCATGTGGTCGATATGTGTATAGTCGATGAATGCGTGAATCAACGTGTCGATAGATGGACGTTTGGCGTTCAGGTCGACAAGACAATGCGCCAGATAGTCCACCATCTCTTCATCACTCATCGCAGAGCGGGAACGTAACTCGAGCACGGGATCAAGCTCCACTCCCGGGAAACCTGCACGTGTTATCGTGCGCAAATCTGTTCCGCTTCCCTTCACCCTCAGCACACGCGTCGGGTTTCCCCTGAAATTCTTTTCAAGAATTTTCGCCGAGGTGTTTCCTCCGCCCCAATTCGTAACGGAAGGATCTTCTCCTAAAATATTTGAACGGTAAATGAGTAAATCCAATTCGCTCAGTCCGCTTGCTTTCTCATCATTCCAGAAATTTTTCATGTGCTCTTGAGTAAGTCTACTGCTGCAAGCGCGGCTTTTCGTTGAAGCTCGCCGACGCTTGCACTGCTATACCATGCGTTGTGGCTTGTGATTATGACATTCGGAAGTTGGTACAATTCATTTTCTCTTGGCAGTGGTTCCTGTTCGAATACATCCAGTGCAGCGCCTGCAATCATGTTAGTTTTTAGTGCTTCGATGAGTGACTGCGTATCGATCAATCCGCCGCGGCTCGTATTCACAATAAGTGCGAGGGGCTTCATCCGTTTCAACGAATCACGATTGATGAGGTGCTTTGTCTCGTCTGTCAACGGACACTGAAGGCTGACGATGTCAGACGAGCGAAGTAATGTGTCGACGTCAACTTTTGTTACGCCCGCTTGCTCAAACACTCCCGCGGGAACAAACGGATCGCTTGCAATGACATTCAGATCAAAAGCCCGTGCGCGCTGTGCGGCAAGTTGCGAAATTCTGCCAAATCCAACCAGGCCCAGCGTGCTTTCTCTAAGCGGAGGGAGGGCGAGCGGCGGAGTAATCTTCCACGTTCCTTCACGGACAAGGTTGTTCACGCGGCAAACTTGCCGTTGCAGTGAAAGCATCAGCGCCATCGTGTGGTCGGCGACTTCGGACAAACAGTAGTCGGGAACATTTCTGACGGCGATGCCGAGTTCTTTCGCCCGTACCAGGTCAACATTGTCGAGTCCGATGCCATAGCGGACAATACCTTTGCACCGCGTCATTGCATCAAGCGCTCTTCCCCGGACCGGCGCCCACTGCGCAATCACGATGTCCGCGTCGGCAACGACCTTCGCAACATCGTCTTCGGTTTTGCATTGGTAGTCCCGAAGCTCAATGTCTTTGCCTTTGAAAACGGCTCGTTCAATATCAAGGGATGAGAACCCCCAATCAGTTATGACAATTGTTTTTTTCATTTGAGATAATCGTGAATGATTGTACCGGCAACAAGCGTAAAGTCCGCACGCCAGAAATATCCGTCCCCCATTTCCTTCACCGGCAACGTATGAACAGGCGCCTGTGCATTCGGGCGCAACTCGACGGTGCACGGTCCCGCCCAACATTCATGGACTTTCACGTCTGAAAGTTTCCGGCTGGTGAGTTGACGTATTGCAGGCCGCCCGTCGATG
>JBKJJX010000099.1:0-8156 GCA_046597825.1 Bacteroidota bacterium
CACCGGGAAAGACACGCTCCGCGTCTCGCGGCCCAGATCTTCTTTTGGGTTGAATGATATTTTCGGACAGAATCTACAAAAGAGCGGCAGTATTGTGCGTGGATTTACAGTGGGTTCGAATAGAGATTTCTCACTGAACTCCGGACTGAGGCTTCAACTTGCGGGAAAGCTTACATCGGACATAGAGGTAGTGGCAGCATTAACAGATGAGAACACGCCCATTCAACCGGAAGGCACGACGCAAACTCTGCAGGAATTCGACAAGGTATTTGTGGAACTACGCAGCACGGACGCGACGGCAACACTCGGTGACTTCGATGTTGAATTGGGGGGAACGGAGTTTGCAAGTCTCACACGCAAGGTTCAAGGTGCGAAAGTGGCTGCGAATTATTATCCCGGATTTACAACCGGATCTTTTCTTGCGTCAGCAGCTTCCTCCCGCGGAAAATTCAACACGAATCAATTTCAGGGATTGGAAGCCGTGCAGGGTCCGTATCGGCTTACGGGAAAGAACAATGAGCGACAGATTATTGTCATTGCCGGATCGGAACGAGTGTACATCAATGGAGAGGTGCAAACACGAGGCGAGACGAACGACTATACGATCGATTATTCGAACGGCGAGGTGACATTCACTCCCCGTCGGTTGATAACATCCGCATCGCGCATTACAATCGACTTCGAGTACTCGGATAGACAATTCTCGCGTTCTTTTCTTGCAGGGCAGAACACGTCAAGCTTTCTCGAGAACAGAGCGAAATTCACGTTTACATTTTTGCGTGAAGCAGATGACCCCGACGCTCCGATAGATATTACTCTGACCGACAGCTCAAGGGCGGTATTGCAGCTTGCCGGTGACAATCGGTCGAAGGCAGCTCTTACAGGCGTCGTGCGCGTCGATTCCAACGGGTATTACGTTCCCGATCGCGCACTTGTAAACGGAGTGACATATACGTACTTCAGGTATGCGCCGGGGAAGACAGCTCAGTACGTTATATCATTCTCGAGCGTTCCGTTCGGGCAGGGAGAATATATCCGGCAGTCAGTCGGAGTGTTCGTGTGGAAAGGCCCAAACCAGGGAGATTATTTGCCGGTAAGGTTTTTACCGTTGCCACAATCGTCTCGTGTAATGGACTTCGCTCTTGATGTCGTTCCCACTCCGGACTTAAAACTTACGGGAGAATTTGGGTTAAGTTCATTTGATGCGAACAGACTTTCGACTCTGGATGATGGAGACAACAACGGGCGGGCGGTAAAGTTCGAGGCAGCCTATACGCCAAAGAATGTCATGATAGGAGGGAAGAACATCGGAGCGTTCGATCTCCGTCTGAAGGAACGAATGGTCAATAAACGCTTCGTTCCCGTTGATCGGACAAACGAAATTGAGTTTAACCGCAAGTGGGGATTTGACAGCTTCAGCCAGTCTGATGAAGAAATACAGGAAGGCTCGTTGCGATATCTTCCGACAACGTCGATTGCATTCGGTGCGGGCTACGGCAAGATAACCCGCGGCGATGAATTGCGATCAATCCGGAACGAAGCAAGCTTCGTGATGAAAGGAGATTCACTCCCGACAGTGAATTATTATCTCGAAAGCATTCGAACACGGGAAGATCTTATTGACAACTATAGCTCCTGGCTCAGGCAAAACGGATCCATCGAACATAAAATCGGAATCATCAATCCGTTTTTCCGATATGAAAATGAGAACAGACGCATAAGTTACCTTTCAAAAGATACGCTGAAAGATGGAAGCTTTTCGTTTAGTGCATATACACCGGGAATCCGCCTGAAGGAATTCTGGAAGATGTCCATTTCGGCGCAACTGGAATTCCGCACCGATAACAAATTTGCTTTCGGAAGTTTGATAAGAGAATCCAAATCTTTCACGCAGACCTATGGCTGGAGACTTTCAGAGTGGAAAACACTCTCTTCAACGATGGATGTTACTCTTCGCAAAAAAGAATTTTCCCCCGCCTTCAAACAAGCAGGCAATGCCGATATCCAGACTGTTCTTGTCCGCAATCAGAGTCGCTTTGCACCACTGAACCGCGGCATTGAGTCCGATCTCTTTTATGAAGTTTCCACCGAACGGTCGTCGAGACTGGAACGTGTATTTATCCGCGTTCCTGTCGGCACCGGCAACTATAGATATCTCGGCGATCTCAACAATAATGGCGTGGCGGAGGAGAGCGAGTTTGAGCCCGCACGTTTTGATGGCGATTATATCGCGACCACAGTTCCATCAGATCAGCTTTTCCCTGTTATTGACCTGAAAACCAGCGCTCGTGTGAGAATTGTTCCGAGTCGTTTCCTGTCCTCGTCTGAATCAACGCTGGAGAATATTCTCAGTGTTATTACAAGCGAGTCGTACATAAGAGTCGAGGAAAAAAGCAGTGAGCCGAACCTGAAGGACATTTATCTCCTTCACTTCAGCAAGTTCCAATCAGATTCCACTATTTCCGGCTCGACATTGTTCACAGAAGACATAAATGTATTTGAAGGAAGGCCGGAATTCTCCGCCAGGTTCCGTTACTCGCAACGCAAGGGGACAAATAAATTTGCCTCAAGCAGCTCAGGAGGAATGCAGGAGCGCAATTTTTCCCGTGAACGATCCATACGCCTACGATGGCAGTTGGTTGCCGAAATTGCAAACCAGATCGACCTTGTGAACCGGAACGACCGGGTAAGCAGCACCTCACCATCCAGCAGGCTGCGGAATATCGAATCGAATTCGCTTGCGTTCGATCTCTCGTACCGTCCCTATCAGAACGTCGAGATGGGAATGAAGTTCGAAGTTGGAAGATCGACAGATGTGTATCAGTCGCCAGTTGTAAACGCAGACCTGAATACGCAATCGATCCGCCTTGTGTATGCCTTTCAGGGAAGCGGCCAGGCGAGAGTTGAAGCAGCACGTGAGGAAGTGTTGTTAAGTCGTGCACTTGATACATTTCCATTCGAGCTTACCGGCGGACGTGTGGCGGGGAAGACGTACATCTGGCGCGCCGCGTTTGATTATCGCGTTACGCAGTTCATTCAGGCGACACTGAACTATGATGGACGTACTGAGGGAGGCCGGTCACCGGTGCACACGGCTCGCGCGGAGGTGCGGGCGTTCTTCTAAAAACTTTTTTACAATTGAGACGAAGAATTTCCTCTTGCGTTTCAAATATGCTTTCTTTATACTCAAATCACATCCACTGACTTCCGCGTTCGATACGCGCCTCAATCTACCGACACACTGTTCCAATGGTTTATTGCACTTCATTCGATTCCAAAGTCGGACTCATTTATGTCGCCTCGACAGAAAAGGGAGCGTGTAAGATCAGTGTGCCGCGGCAGAACCGAAAGGACTTCTTCGGATGGTTGCACGAGAACTTCGACAATAACGAAGTGGTAGACAACAAGTCCCGCAACAAAGAAATCATTGATCAGCTCACACGTTATTTCAACGGCAGGCTCGCAAAATTCAATCTTCCCATCGATCTTATCGGCAGTCCGTTTCAGATTCGTGTCTGGAAAGAACTGAACAAAATTCCGTACGGCACGACAATCAGTTACAAGCAACTTGCGAAACGACTTGGTACCAGCAAGGGTTTTCAGGCAATCGGTCGTGCGAACGCGGCGAACCCGTTGCCGATCGTCGTTCCATGTCATCGTGTTCTCGGTACAGACGGTTCTCTTGTGGGCTACTCATCCGGAATCAAGACAAAAGAATTTCTCCTGAAGCTTGAAGGCGCCTTGATGATTTGATGTCAGATTATTTTTTTAGAAGAGGGAATCTGAAATTATCGGATTCCCTTTTTCTTTTCTGTCTCTGCAACACAATTGGTTGCCTCACGCAAGCAATTTCGTTATCATCATACAGTAATTCTATTCTTTACCAGTTGATTATACTTGATGTCTTCTTTTCTAGATTCACTGAATCCCGTTCAACGCGATGCCGTCACTACTATTGACGGCCCGGTGATGATTGTGGCCGGCGCGGGCAGCGGTAAAACCCGCGTCCTCACGTTTCGCACAGCTTATATCATATCAGAAGGAAAGCGACCCGAGTCAATTCTCGCGCTGACGTTTACAAATAAAGCGGCGCAAGAGATGAAGGAGAGAATTATTTCTCTCGTCGGTCCCGAATCACGATCCATCTGGATGGGTACATTTCATTCGATCTTCGCCCGCATCCTTCGTTTCGAATGTGAGCATTTGGGTTACAGCCGCAATTTTTCCATCTACGATACGGATGATTCGTCGCAGATGATCAAGAGTATCATGAACTCATTCAACATCTCGCAGCAACAGTTTCCTGCAAGTGGAATCCGTTCGCGAATCAGCGGCGCAAAGAATCAAATGATTTCTCCGATTACATATAAGGGATCTGCGATGGACCCTTTGCTTGAAAAGACGGCGACGGTCTACGAGGAATATGAGAAGCGGCTGAAGGCGAATAACGCAATGGATTTTGACGATTTGCTGCTTAAACCTCTCGAGTTATTCCAGAAGCACAAGAATGTGCTTGAGCGGTACCAGTGGCGCTTCCGGTATATAATGGTGGATGAATATCAGGATACAAACCGTGTTCAGTATAAGTTGATAAAGGAACTGGCAAGTCTGAGCCGTAACGTATGTGTGGTGGGCGATGATGCACAAAGTATTTATGCGTTCCGTGGAGCAGATATACGGAACATTCTGGAGTTCGAGAAGGATTATCCGGATGCAAAGATTTTTCGGCTCGAACAAAATTACCGGTCGACGAAAACAATTCTTGCAACTGCCGATTCTCTTATCAAGAACAATACGGATCAGATTGCAAAAACCCTTTGGACGGAAAATCATCAGGGCGAACTCGTAACCCTGACCGTGTGCGACGATGACAGGGAAGAAGGGTACAAGATAGTCCGCAAGATTGAAGAAGAGTCGCGAAAACGAAAACTCGACCTGAAGGATTTTGCAATTCTCTACCGGACCAATGCACAGTCCCGCACGATAGAAGATGCATTGCGTCGAAACGGCATTCCCTACATGATTGTTGGCGGCGTTGCATTCTACAAACGAAAAGAAATCAAAGATGTGCTCGCTTACCTACGTGTGATTGCGAATCCGAAAGACGCAGAGAGCATTCTCCGGATTATCAATTATCCGGTACGCGGGATTGGCGAAACAACAATTGAAAAGATTCTGTTGTTTGCACGCGCTCAAAGCCTTTCTCTCTTTGACGCTCTTGCAGCCGAAAAACTCGGAGAAGCAGTTCCTGATCGCGGGCTAAAAGCCGTGCGTTCGTTTTCATCGCTTCTCCAAAAGTACATCAGGCTCAAAGCTGAAATGAGTGTCAGCGAACTTGCGCGATCGCTGGTCGATGAGCTTGGCATACTTCAATCGTATAAGAATGAAAATACAATGGAGTCGTTGACGAGACGTGAGAACGTGCTCGAACTTCTCTCGGCATTGAGTGAGTATAACGATCTGCATCCGGAGGCGGGACTCGATGGATTCCTTGAGGAAGTTTCGCTTGTCTCTGATATTGATCAGGCTGAGTTCGGGCGCAACGCCGTTACACTGATGACGCTGCATGCCGCGAAGGGCTTGGAGTTTCCCGTTGTGTTCATTACGGGACTTGAAGAAGGTTTGTTCCCTCTCTCCAATTCCATGCTGGAGAAAAAAGAGTTGGAGGAGGAACGACGATTGTTCTATGTTGGTATAACGCGTGCGAAGACGAAGTTGAATCTGATGTATGCGCTGACCCGGTATCGTTTTGGCGAGATGAGTTATTCTGTAAAGTCCAGATTCCTCGACGAGATTGATTCGAGCCTGGTTGAAATCGAAGGCAGTACGCGCCTTGCAGCACTGAACGTTCAACGTAGCGCATCATCTGCTCCGACATATACGGTTCCAAAGTCCCGCACGCCGTTCCGCAAGGCACCGGATGATACCGCCCGTTATTTCGCCGACACAATGCCCGACTATGAGAACGAATCGCAGGTGGGCAACAAGGTGAACCATAAGATTGGCAGTCGGGTACTTCATGAAGCATTCGGCAAAGGACGCATCGTTGCAATTGATGGGCGAGGCGACAATGCACGCGCAACGGTAGACTTCGAATCGGTAGGCAGAAAGAACCTTATGTTAAAGTTTGCAAACCTGCGCTCTGCATGATCTTCTACCAATGAAGATCAACCAACCGCAACTATATCTATAATCCGCACGCATGGTTGATTTCGTAATCAAAACCGTTAAGGTCTCTCTCTGGTATCTGGAGGTTCTGTGGTTTTATCTTTCACGGATTGCGAAAAAGCTGTTTGGCGAAGACATTCTCTTTCTCGCATCGGGATTGGCATTCAATTGTCTCTTTACGATGATCCCGATGTTCCTTTTGGCTGCATCGGGCCTGGGAGTATTTCTCAATTCATCCCAGGCGGGGATTCTTCAGATCAACGAGATTCTGGATACAATTTTTCCACCCCAACCGTTTGCGACGAACATCAAAGCCTCTATTCTCGCCGTCCTCTCTGATGTAATAGAGTACAGGCAATCATTGGGAATTTTTGGAATTGTCATCCTGTTTTGGACGGCGACTTCGTTGTTTGATGCGCTCCGCAGCGTGCTCCACCGTATCTACCATCTTAAGAGATCACGCGGTTTCTTTGTAAGCCTAATGCATGACATATTCTTTATCCTGCTCATCTTTGTGTTATTCATTGCCTCGAACGTTTCCATCTGGGCGTTTACATTGGCTGAGGGTGTGTTGAAAAACTTTCCGGAACTCGGCTATCTGCACCTTACCGCTGTAAGCAATGCACTACCTACCGCGATTGTCATAATCTTGACCGCAGGGATGTTTTACATCGTGTATGTCTACATCCCGGATGTGAAGCCGCCCAAAAGGGCGGGCATCTTTTCAACGATCACAACAACGGTGCTCTGGGTTGTCTCCGGCAAATTGTTTGCACTCTATCTGGGTAGATTCTCAGCTATCGGGACGATCTATGGGCCGTACGCGTTCATTCTGGTTCTGCTCATCTGGATTTACTACTCAAGCATTATTTTTATCATCGGCGGCATTGTCGGGCAGACGTATTGGGAAAGACATGAGCTGAAGAAAGCGGGCAAGCTGAAGCGTTGGGTTGATGTTGATTAAGCGTTGACATTGGAAATCAAGCCAGCTATATTTACGTGAGCCTTCCGAGTGAAACGATTGTTGTACTAATTCCGTCCCAAAAAGTTTTCAATAACATGTATTTTGAATGTCGAAGAACAGTGTAGAATATCTCCGCAAGCTTGAAGCTGAAGCGTTGCTGGGCGGCGGAGAGAAACGCATCAGTGATCAGCACAAGAAAGGCAAGCTGACTGCCCGCGAGCGTCTTCATATCTTGCTTGATGAGGGCAGCTTTCAGGAAATGGATATGCTGGTCGAGCATCGTTCAACGGATTTCGGTTTGGAGAATCAGCGTTATCCGGGTGATGGCGTTGTTACGGGAACCGGAACAATTGACGGCCGGACGGTTTGCGTGTTCAGTCAGGACTTTACTGTGTTTGGAGGATCGCTCTCGGAAGCGCACGGCAATAAAATCTGCAAGGTCATGGATCTTGCGATGAAAATCGGATGTCCTGTAATCGGATTAAATGACTCGGGTGGCGCACGTATTCAGGAAGGTGTTGTAAGTCTTGGTGCGTACGCTGATATTTTTCTTCGGAATACTCTTGCCTCGGGAGTGATACCGCAAATCTCTGCAATCATGGGTCCCTGCGCGGGCGGCGCTGTGTATTCGCCGGCGATTACTGATTTTACATTGATGGTAAAGAATACAAGCTACATGTTCGTGACAGGGCCGAATGTTGTCAAGACGGTGACGCACGAAGAGGTGTCATCTGAAGAACTCGGCGGAGCGATGACGCATGCATCGAAAAGCGGCGTTGCACATTTCGCAGCGGAGAATGAAGTTGACTGTCTTCAGAAAGTCCGGACGCTGTTTGGATTCATTCCATCGAACAATATGGATGATGCACCGAAGCGTGCAAGTTTAGACGATGTGAACCGAAGAGAGACAGCGCTTGATTCCATCATTCCCGAAAACCCAAACAAGCCGTACGACATGAAACAGGTCATTGTATTGGTTGTGGACGATGCAGATTTTTTTGAAGTCCATTCTCTCTATGCGGAA
>JBKJJX010000176.1:0-7035 GCA_046597825.1 Bacteroidota bacterium
TTTCAACCTCCCTGAAAGCAATTCCCCAAAACACGGATCTCGTGTTCATAACGACGCCCCACAAGGCGATTGAGGGAGTCGCATTAAGTCTTGCGAAACATCCGACGTTGAATTTCAAGAAACTGGCTGTGTGTCACGCTTCCGGTATGCTGACGGCCGATGTACTTGCGCCACTTTCAGAGAAGGGGGCGAAGGTTTTTTCTTTCCATCCAATACAGACTTTTCCGCGTGACTTTGAGCCCACTCTGATCCTGCCGAGCGCAAAAGGAATTCACTACGGAGTAGATGGCAGCATCCCGGCTCTTCGGAAAGCAAAGGATCTTGCTTCGAGATTAGGCGGAAAGATTATCATCATTAAACCGGAACGAAGAGAACTCTACCACGCTGCATGTGTCGTTGCCTCGAATCACGTCACGACAATGCTCTGGATTCTCGAACAGATGTTCGCAGCCCTGAAGCCGAACGAAAAAAAGTTTTTCCCTGTCTTCGAGCCGATTATCAAGGCTGCGCTTCAAAATGCGGCACGGACTTCCCCCGCCAGATCACTCAGCGGCCCGATTGCACGGGGCGGGATTGAAACAGTTGCCCAACACTTCGAGGCATTACAGCAATTTACGCCGAACCTCATTCCGTATTTCGGATCGATGTCCGCTGAAACAACGCGGCTCGCTGAAGCGAAAGGCTCAATTAACAGAGAGCAGGCATTGTCGCTGTACAATCTGATTTTGTCGAACTTTAAGAATTAGGAGAATATTTGAAAGCACTCATCGCCAGTGGCGGACGCGGAACGCGGCTTCGGCCGATCACTCACACGCAAAATAAACATCTCATCCCGATTGCCAACAAGCCGATTCTGTATTATTCCATCGAAGCGGCAGCGAACGCGGGCATCAAAGAGATTGGCATTGTACATAACGCAGACAGCATGGAAGTACCCGAGTATGTGGGAGATGGCTCGAAGTGGGGAGTGAAGATTACATACATCCCGCAGGAAGTTCCGGGCGGACTTGCGCAGGTGGTTATGCTTGCCGAAAAATTCGTCGGGGACGATACGTTTATTTTTTACCTCGGCGACAATATGGTGGTTGGCGGAGTGAAGCGGTTTATCGACGAGTTCGAGAAGAGCAACTGCAATTGTTTTCTTACTCTCTCTAAAGTAAAGGACCCGGAACGGTTCGGTGTTCCGGAGATCAAGAACGGAAAAATTGTCGGCGTCGAAGAGAAACCGAAAAAACCGAAGAGCAGCTTTGCAGTTGCAGGAATTTATCTCTACCACAAGCACATTTTCGAAGCTGTGAAAGCGTTAAAGCCAAGCGGGCGGGGAGAGCTCGAGATTTCCGATGCACACCAATATCTAATCGACAAGGGTTATACTGTCGGTTACACGGAAATCACCGGGTGGTGGAAGGATACCGGAAAGCCTGCCGATCTTCTTGAGGCGAACCGTTTGATTCTTGATTCGATTACTTCTCAGAATGATGGGGAAGTTGATGACCTTTCTGATGTTGCAGGAAAAGTAATTATTGAAGCGGGAGCAAAAATCACGAACAGCAAAATACGCGGGCCGGTGATTATCGGAAAGAATTGTATTGTTGAGAACAGCTATATCGGTCCGTTCGCTTCCATCGGCGACGGAACTGAAATCCGGAACAGCGAAGTTGAGTACAGCATTGTGTTGCGCGATTGCAAGATCATCAACGTCGGTCTGCGGCTTGAAGGAAGTATTCTCGGCAATGATGTGGAGATTGTCGAAGCAACGGGAAAGCCGCGTGTGCATCGGTTTATGATTGGAGACCAGAGCAGAGTTGAAGTAGCGTGACTCTAAGTGAAGAGTCGTATCGAATCAATAATCAGGGAGATGAGTCATGAAATCGCTTCCATTAATTCTCGCATTGCTAACGACAGTTGCGTTCAGCCAGGAAGAGCAATCAGGCTGGAAAGTTATGCCTGGCATTACGATTGTAAAGTTTTTGCCCGGCGGACACCATCAGTCCATGAATCCTCAGCCATTGAATCCGCAACCCATTGGAAACACATCGCCGGAATTTGGCCCGATAGAGATGCGTCAGTCAGAGAGATATTCAGGAACAGGTGTGGCGTTGAATGCGCGTTTCTTCAATGAAGATATCAACCCGTTTGTGTTGACGTTCAGCGGCGGCGCAAATTGGTATTCAGTTGCACGCGGGAACGAACGCTTTGATTCTCCCCATGGCAGAGTCACGCCGATGGAAAACGAAGATCTAATGTTTGCAAGGCAAGGCGGACAGGTTGATGCTGGGCGAAGAGGAAGACGGTTTATGAGCTTTCCGTTTGGAGCGGGCATTCAATTTGTCTATCCGATGCAATCGATTGATAAGTTTATGTTCTTTGCCGGGGCGGAAGGGAATCTCGTATTCACGACGATGGATGTCGGATTGCGTAAGAATGTCCAAGCGGGCTACACGTTACTGGGCGGCGTTGCGTTGAAGTTTGTTGAGGTCGGCGTCCGTTATACAGCGTTCCGTGAAACAAAAAATCTTGGCGTCCAGCTTGGCTTTCGTTTAAACAGTTTTGAAATCTAAAATGAATTTTCAAACGCTGACATACTCGTTGGAGGATCGAATCGCAACGGTCGCGATCAATCGTCCGGAAAAATTGAACGCCCTGAACATGCAGGCGAAGTCCGAGCTGCTTGAGCTCTTTACCCAAATCAAATCCAATTCCAATGTCGACGTTGTGATTCTCACTGGAGTTGGTGAAAAAGCGTTTGTTGCCGGGACAGATATTCAGGAGCTCACCGTGTTGAATTCCGAACTGGGAAAGGAATTTTCTTCCCGCGGTCAGGGAGTTTTCGATCTGATTGAAAATCTCGGCAAACCTGTCATCGCCGCAGTCAACGGGTACGCGCTTGGAGGCGGATGCGAGCTTGCTCTTGCATGCCACATACGAATTGCATCGGAGAATGCAAAATTCGGGCAGCCGGAAATGAATCTGGGAATCATTCCGGGTTACGGGGGAACGCAACGCCTGCCGAGATTGATCGGGCGCGGGCGTGCAATGGAATTGATACTGACAGGCAATACGATTGATGCTCAGGAATCGTTGCGCATCGGGCTGGTAAACAAAGTCGTCGCGCAAACGGAATTGCTTGCGACTGCTACAGCCCTGGCGAAGCTCATTGCAGGCAAAGGACAGCTTGCTGTCCGGATGGCGCTGAAAGCCGTTAACATTACTGCAGAAGCAACGTTAAGCGACGGGCAACAGCTGGAAGCTTCCTTGTTTGGTGTGTGCTGCGATAGTGAAGATTTTCGGGAAGGTACGACTGCGTTTCTGGAAAAACGAAAACCCCGGTTTAAGAAATGAAGTTTGCGAACAACAGAATGAACGTTCGCATGATTGCCCTCGCAAGCATTCTTGTTATTGCGATCTTGCTGGTCGTTTTCGTGATCGCAAATCGCGCATCCAATCCTGAAGAAACGTCGATGGCGATTGCTCCGAGTGTTGAAGTCGTCATTCAAAAACTGCTCGTGCGTTTTCAGATTGATGAGAAATCAATCCGCACACGGAAAGTTGCCAGTGGTAACGGGAAGTTTGTCCGCATAGAGCGCAGAGTACCCGTCGCCCGGGACTTTAACGCAATGAGTTTCAATCACGAGTTGAACGTCGCCGTTGCATCGCTGGGTGCAAATGCTATTGCAACAGAAAAATCCGAAGACAAAACTGTAACCGTCCACGTCAAAAAAAATGGCGTCATCATCGAGAGTGTCATTTTTATCACCAAGAAAGAATAAGACAGTAGAATTTCAACGAGAGGAGATGAAACATTAGCTCAGACCAAACACAAAAGCCGGCCAACAAAAATACTCCCGGCGTCATGGATAAAATTGTATCGCTCTCAAAGCGGCGTGGATTTGTTTTTCAGTCGAGTGAAATTTATGGCGGACTGAACGGCTGCTGGGATTACGGACCGCTCGGCGTCGAGTTGCTGCGCAATATCAAAGACGCCTGGTGGCAGGCAATGACCTACCGGGATGATATCGAAGGACTTGACGCGTCGATTCTGATGCACCCTCGAGTCTGGGAAGCGTCGGGACACGTTGCAAACTTTACCGACCCGATGGTGGATTGCAAGCAATGCAAGGCAAGATATAGAACAGATATCCTCATCGATTCTCTCTCTGAAAAGGCAGTCTCCAAACTTGGCGATGTTCTGTCTGAAGCGATTGCAGCTGGGAATGTTCCTGATGGACTTGAAGGAAAATTACTTGACGACGCATTTGAAGAAAGGAAGAGTTTTGAGAAAGCTGGAATACCGTATCCCTTTCCTACAGCGACTTCGAGATCTGACCTATCACTGCGCAACTTGCCTACGATAATAAAATCAATGAATCATGGCTTATTGAGAAATTGGATAGATAAAAACATCAATGTATTTATCGAAGCAGGCTACTTGACCTGTCCAAACTGTGGTAACAAGAACACTTTTACTCCCGCGCGTCAGTTTAATCTCATGTTCAAAACATTTGTCGGGCCCGTGGAAGATGAAGGGGCTGTTGTCTACCTCCGCCCGGAAACCGCGCAGGGTATTTTCGTGAACTTCTTGAACGTCGCATCCGCATCGCGCCAGAAACCGCCGTTTGGTATCGCGCAGATCGGCAAGGCGTTTCGGAACGAAATCAACACGAAGAATTTTCTTTTCAGAACGAGAGAATTCGAGCAGATGGAAATGCAGTTTTTTGTCAAGCCTGGTTCGGATGTGGAATGGTTTGAGAAGTGGCGGGCCGAGCGCATGCAATGGTTTGTGGGCCTCGGTATGACAAAGACGAAGCTTCAGTGGCATCATCACGACAAGCTCGCGCATTATGCGAGGGATGCGTACGATATTGAATATGAATTTCCTTTCGGATGGGGAGAGATCGAAGGAATTCACAACCGTTCGGATTTCGATCTCACCCAGCACGAAAAATTCTCCGGCAAGTCGATGCAATATTTCGATCCCGAAACAAAAGAGAAATTTACACCGTACATCATTGAGACATCTGCTGGCGCCAGCCGTTCTTTTATGGCATTTCTTGTGGATGCATACACAGAAGAGGAAGCGCCGACAGCAGAAGGGAAGACGGAAGTCCGAACAGTGTTGCGCTTCAATCCCAAGCTTGCTCCCATCAAAGCGGCAATTTTTCCGTTGGTGAATCGCGACGGCATGCAGGAAATTGCGAAGAAGCTCGAAGCTGAGCTGCGGCCACACCTGCGTGTGTTTTATGATGACAGTGGCGCCGTTGGACGCCGCTACCGCCGTCAGGATGAAGTCGGTACTCCTTTCTGCATCACGATCGATTCGGAAACACTTACAGCGCAGTCAGTCACATTGCGCGAACGCGATTCGATGAAGCAAGAGCGGGTTGCACTCAGCAATGTGTTGGGTTACCTGCGTGAACGAGTCGGGTAATTAAATCAAGTTCATCTCTTTGAATGACACGAGAAAAGTTTTATATTTTTTCTAAATGAATTGTATTAGACGGAGGTAAATCCCTGATGGGGTCAACAAGGCGCTGCGGATACGTTACCGTATTCGTGTTTATGTGTTTGGCATTTTTAAGTTGCAACAAAGAAGAGAATACGCTCATCTTCAGTAAAACAAAACTCGCAGCGGTCACCAACCTGAAAGCATTTTCATATGACGGAAATTCTGTTGCGCTCGTTTGGACAAAGTCAACGGACGCTGACAAGGCCGATTTTGTGGATGTGAGACTTATAGTAAAAGACGGAAACTCAGAATACCTGACTCGTGTGGTACCCAAGACATTGACCGACTCCGCTCTTGTTGTCAGCAACCTGAATGAAGGAACAAGATATACGTTTGAAGTTGTCTGTCGTGCAGTTTCCGGTTCTCAAACGTTTGTTAACAGCGATTCTGTTGCAATAAAATGGGCATCGGCACGACGGTTGAATAGCGGGAATGCAGTCCGGGTATTCGAAATTGCCTCACCGGATTCAACCAGTCTGCAGTTTTTTGACGGGATCGGTCCACGTGTTTACACTAACTCTCCCTCTACGCGTCCGCTTATGGACGTCGTGGTGGACAGTACAGCATCGGGCGTTGTCATCATGAAGAGCGGGCATCTCAATCGTTACGGTGGAGGCGTGAAGCGCACGAGATTCTCATCGTTTGATACTCTTGTGACGACGTTGGATGTTCCCAGATCTGCGCCGCCAACTTCATCCACATACAACAGAGATTCTGTTTTTATCGGGCCGGAAAGTCTTACGAGCGGTAAACTGTTTTACGCGTTGACGATTGACCAGAATTCGAACGATACAAACTACATCCGCATTTTGGTCGAGCGAAGCCCAAATGGTTCACTTCTTTTCGGGTCGCCACCTCGGAGGTATTTAAGCGTCAAGCTTTCATATCAGGTTACCAAGGGAATCATCTACGCCAAACCCAAAAAACAGTCTGATGCAGTGGACAATTAACGTTGATTTCATCGCAGCCGTAAACTGAAATAGTTATTCAAGGGTGGGCGCAGTCTCCCACCCTTTTTATGTTTCATAACACTCTATTTCTATGCAAGCAACGCAAATATTCAAGAACGGTGAGGGTGAGCTCCGTGCCGGTTGGCAAATCGCCTTGTTCCTGGGAATTTTGGGCGGGACAGTTTCTCTCGCCGCTGCACCACTGTCCATTTCGGGTATCAAGGATAGGTTCGCACTGGAAGCAGCAACTCTTGTAGGGACTCTCGTCGCGACATATCTCACGACCAGGTTTATTAACCACAAACCGTTCGTTGCGGTAGGACTTGCAGTGAACAAATACGCGATGCGCGAATTCGGCATTGGTTGTCTCGTGGGCTGGCTGATGCTCACGGGGGTTTTCGGATTAGAATATGTGTGGGGATATGTAAAAGTAAGTGCCGCTGAATTTTCATTTATCGACGCTCTTCGGGTTTCGGGAATTTCTCTTGTCTTCTTTGCAGTGGCTGCGGCGGTGGAAGAGTTGTTGTTCCGCGGCTATATGTTTCAAACGTTGATTCGGGGAATACGCCTGATTCCAGC
>JBKJJX010000198.1:0-19155 GCA_046597825.1 Bacteroidota bacterium
CAAACAATATGTACATGTACAGCGGCTGCTCTGACTGTGCCGTTTCGATTGCGCTAAACTTCCGGTCGAGCAAGCTTTGTCCCTGCAACGATGAAGAAGACTCTCCTTTAAGAGGGATGGTAGCGACAAATTCTTTAGAAAGCGAGACATCAAGTGCAGCAGATCTTTCTCCTTCTCCGTCTAGCCGATAAATAAGGATGCCACGTAACGTCAGCGGTTTATCTATTTTCTCTGAGGCTACAAGCGGCAAACGCACACTGCCTGGTGATGTCTGAGTCCGTCCGAGAATAACAATGCCGACGGTTTCAGGATAAAAATCAGGATTCTCATCGAAAGACTTCGTCCCGGTGGACGTTAGATGAAACCCGATCCAGCCACTTTTTGCCTCAGTGGTGACCGAGATTCCCGCGTCCGGAGATAGCGTTACAGGAATCTGTCGCCGGTATTTTTCGAAGAGCTCACTATTGGTTTTTTCAGATGTACCCGGTGCAACCGGCAGTGCAATCTCAACCTGTGCAGAACCGGGAACGCAAAGTTTTTCGCATTCAAGCCAGTTTACGTCCGCCTTCAATGTTACGGCAGAGCCCGGCTTAAGCGAAGACGAAGGAGAAATTTCAACAAGCAGCATGTTTTCAGTTTCGTATCCAAACGTTAAAACATCACCACTTTCAGCGTACTTGTGCGGCAGGGGCCACTGGATCTCTCCCGCGGTAAAGCCATCAGGCAAATGCCATCTGACTTCAGTGGGAAGGCCCGCCTCGCCCGGATTTTTCCAGTACGTGTGCCATCCTTCATCCATTTTCATCAAAATACCAACAGTGACAGGAACGCCCGGTTGAATATGCTTCACACTCGAAAGTAACGAAACGGTCGTATGATGGGGATTGTGTTTGTTTGCAGATTTCGTGAGCGGTTGTAGTTGCGCCCACAAGACATTTGGAGAGTGAAGCAATAGTATGGCGATCAAAAATCGGAGACGCATCAAAGTAATTCAGATTGAAAGAGAAGAAACTGATTAAATAGTAGCTAAAAGCGAGAGAACAAACAAGAAGTGGAGTTGCGGGCTATTGCTTAGGCTTGTCATCCGACCGATGCAGAAAATTCTGCTTCCAGCGTTTTCGGATGATGAGAATAAGGTAGCCGAATATGATAATACCGAGGGAGCCGATAATCAGCAGGTTGTACCAAAAAAAATCTGTGTCGATTGGAGTTTGCATTCGTGTACAAGATGGTACGGAGAAGCCCGCGAAAAGTTACCGACAAAATATAGTCACGAATACAGGCGCTGTCAAGACAACAAGGAACGTATCAGCTCAACGTTTCAGCGCTCAATCCAATCATCGAACAGGCGCCTGAGTTCGCTCTCCGAAAGTTTTGGTGTGCCATAATGGCCTTTTGCAGCCCGTTGACGCATAGCTTCGTACAGACTTACTGCACACGCAACGGAAATGTTAAGGCTTTGAATCATTCCCATCATCGGAATAATGACATTGCCATCGGCTTTCAAAGCGGCTTCATCCGAGACGCCGCGATGCTCATTGCCAAATACGAGTGCAACCTTCGCCGTAAGGTCTATATCGTATAATGACATCGCGGAAGTGCCTAGGTGTGTCGCATAGATGCTGAATCCCTCGGAACGAAGAACGGCGTAGCAGTCGTCAACAGTCTTATGTTTTCGCACATCCAACCATTTGCTGGCGCTTGATGAGCTCTTCTTCCCTATCCTCGGGAATTTTTCAAGATTGTACAGCAGCTCCACCTGCATTACTCCTACTGCATCGCATGAACGCAATACGGCACTCACATTATGCGGGTCATGGATATTCTCCATAACAACAGTCAGGTCTGGTTGGCGATTGTTGAGCACAGCCCGAACCTTTTCTGTCCGACGTTGGCTACGTAGCATAGTCCGCCTCCGTGGATTCCGCCGGCACTTTTTCCTGTTTCAGCTGGAGAATGATGATCGCAATAATTACGAGGAGCGCTCCGAATGCCTGCACGGCAGTAATACTTTCGCTAAGGAACACCGCAGCCGTTACGATTGCAATGACAGGTTCGAGCGTGCTGGTAATGACGGCTCGTGTGGGCACGAGGTAGCGGAGCCCGCCGGAATAGAGAAGGTTCGGTATGAGCACAGAGGCAACTGCAAGAAGCACCAATGCTTCCCATGTTGCGGCGGAGTAACTCTGCGATACAGTGTTCCACGGCGGATACACAATCAGCCAGAAGAGCGACGCGAACATTATGTAGTAAAAGGTCACCGTCCAAACACTATAGTGCACGAGCATGCGGCGGACATATATGGTGAGAAATGCGAACGAAAAAATTGAACCTATGCCCGTCAAAAAGCCGATCGGAGTAATTTTCATGACGTGCAAATCAAAGCCGGTCACTGTGAGGAAACACCCCGCTAATGACAGCAATGCGGCAATTAACTTTACTGCAGAGAAACTCTCTTCTTTCCGCATTATTTCAAACGCCATGATAAACAGCGGGGCGGTGTATTGAATGGTAATTGCCGTTGCGACACTGCTTTCTTTGATTGTAAAATAATAACAGAAATTCGCCCCCGCTAACCCCAGAACTCCGAGCAGAGCAAAACGCCAAAGATCCCGTACATGCACGCGCAGCACATGGCGCGAGAATATAGCAAAGTACAATGCCATCAGCACACACGAAAAGGCGGCGCGTGTTTGAACAAGGAGCAGCGTGTCAATTTTTTGGTTCAGCAGAAATTTTGCCAGCGTTGCAGAGGCACCCCATAAACATGCCGCGCCGGTGATCATGGCATACCCGCGAATGTTCCTCATGCCTTGTAGGGTTCTCCACCTTGAGCGCCATCAAAGTCGACGGCCATCTGGCGATACATTTCGGCCTGCGCACTGTCGCCAGCCAGGTCGCACAGGCGCGCAAGTCGCTTATACAGAAGTCTCGGCGGGATAACGTGGTTGGTTCCCTCTTTTACAAACTCTATCAAACTTGCTAAAGGAGGGATATTAAGGTCGGGTTCATAACAATCACAGGCGTCAAGATATGGATCAGGTTCCGCAGGACGGGCTTTTGCGGCACGTTGAAAATAAAGAAACGCAAGCTCGTAGTTATCGCTGGATGTTGCCTCAAAAATACTGGCAAGCCAACTGAATACTTCGTATGCCATGTCTGGAAATTCTGCGGCAAGCTTTTCGGCGAACAATCTTATTTCATCCGGGGAGAGTGAATGATTCCAGAACAGACACCTGTACGGCTCAATATCTTTCAACCGTTGGGCAAGAGCCGTCTCGAATGCATCGAAGATGGCGTTAAAATCCTTTGAGCTTGCGAAACAACGGCGTATTTCTTCAATGGTGTACGTCTGCATAGAGCCGAAGAAATTTCATTTGAATCACGATAACGAACCCGATTTTGAAAGTCAACCAACAAATAAAAACAGGCGACCATCCGATCGCCTGCTTTACAAAATCTCGATTCAAACCTATCGAATCAACAACATTTGCTTTGTTTCCACAAATGGTCCGGACCGGAGCCGATAGATATATGTGCCGCTTGCGAGATTGCCCGCATCGAAATTCATGAAGTGAAGTCCCGCTGTAAGGACTTCGTTCACCGGTTGAGACACTTGCCTTCCCAACAGGTCGTACACCGTCAACGTCGTTAATCCCGATACTGAAAGACGGAATTCAATTCTTGTCGATGGGTTGAACGGATTGGGATAATTTTGATCGAGGCTGAAGGAGACCGGAGTTTCAGAAGTCGTTCCCACAGAATTTGGATTTGACTTGTACGTAAACCGGAATGAATCAACGATGGCGGTTGTATTCCATTCATCGCGAACCGTTACCCGCCATGTGTATGTTTGCCCGTTTTGTAACGCCGCAAGGTTTGTCAGGACCGAGAGTGAATCGTTGGCCCGCCATGTTGTGTCAATCCCCGTTCCGCGCAAACGAACCTCGTACCAATGCGGATCACTATTGAGATTTGCGGTTTTATTCCAGCGGAACGTAATCGCCGCAGGGGACACAACAGTATCATTGTTTGCTGGAGCAATAAGGCGCACAGGTATTCTTGGCTTGAGACTGCTGAAACGGAAAACCCATAAGCCGCTCGTCATATCACTTCCGATAATTTTTCCCGAAGGAAAGTACGGATACACACCCCACACACCATTGTACCCGCCGCTGCTGCCGCTGTAGGTGTCATAACCGCCGGCATCGGTCGGTGAAGCCGGATTGGTGATGTTCACAACCCGGACGCCGGCCGTGTACCAGGCCACGTAAGCATAATCTCCACGGATGGTAATGTTATGTTCGATATCAGCCGGAGACGAGCTGAACGTATTAACCGGTGCAGAAGGGATTGTTGGAAGATTCCTGATGTCCCACACCTTCAGTGTTTTTGCTGTCGCACCAATTTCATCAGTGGAGATTACGTATTGGTGATTCTTCGTAACCCAGGAATTGTGAGTCCCGGAACCGGAGTAAACAATTTTCCCAATCGTGGTAATATGGCCCTTGTCCCGCGCATCAGCAATATACAATCCGCCATTGTCATACACTGCCGAAGCATAAATCGTATCGTTGAGAACGTAGCTGTCATGGATGTATAACGGACTGTACTCACCAACAAAGCGCGGATTTACGGGATCCCCCCGCAAGTCAAAAATAATCATGCCCCGCTGGTCTCGAGAGCCCCACGTGGCGCAACCGTTCAAATACATGTAGCCATCGTGGATGGAAATTGAGTGGGACTTGGCTGTTGTTTTTGCAGCGCTATCGGGATTGACAAACGTGAATGACTTTATCAGGTGAACACTATCCGGCAGATAGGATAAGTCGATTATTTGTGTTCCACTTCCCGCTTCGGTAACTACGTATGCGTAGTTCTTGTACGTCTTCATCTCACGCCATGAAGAATTGGGGCCTTTCACAAACGCGACCTGTCGAACGTTCGCGCTATCAGTGATGTCGACAAATGATGTTCCGCCCGGTGCGCTTGTCGATGTTCCGTTCACACCCAGCAAGGCATACTCACGTCCATCGGGTGCAGTATATCCCCATAACGCCGAGTAGCCGCGACCCGGGTACGCGTTGAGATGCCTGAGCGTATCAAGATGATCCTGGCCGAAACATATTAGTGGAAATGCCACCATCATGAACACGAGCAATTTTCGCATATGCAATCCCGCAAAAGTTAGTATACGGTTCTCACTGAAATTTCCTGATTCAACGAAGCAACAACATTTTTTTTGTCTGTAAAATGTTCCCTGCCGTGAGTCTGTACATGTAGACGCCACTTGTGAGCCTGGATGCATCGACTCTTGCCGCTTTTGAACCCGCAATTTGTACTTCGTCAACTATCACGGCCACTCGTTCGCCGAGAACATTGTAAATTTCCAACGAGACATGAGCAGTTCGGGGCAGCGTGTATTCAATCGTTGTTGTCGGGTTAAATGGATTGGGATAATTTTGGGCGAGATGGAAAACAGCAGGCTTCTCCTCTGATCCACCGACAGCCGTTGATGTGGATTTGTAGATAAGTTGAAACGTATCTCTGCTCGAAACTTCCGTGAACTCATCCTTGATCCACACGTGCCACTTGTATGGTTGCCCGTTCTGCATGGAAGGGAACGGTGAAAGAAGCATTGAGGTATCGCGAGTTCTGATCATTGTATCAAGTCCGGCACCCCACATGTGCACTTCATAGTAGTGTGGATCTTCCGCCTGGTTTGCAGATGAACGCCAGCGAAATGTTTTTGATACACCCTGTTTGAACGTATCCTGGGTTGCGGGAACCAACAGCGGAGAACGGAGTCGAGGTGCAAGGCCTGAAAATCTGCAAACATATAACCCCGTCTGCATATCCGATCCGATCCACTTTCCAGAAAAGAAATACGGATATACACCCCAACAACCGGCATAGCCGCCACTTGAGCCGGGATACGTATCGTAAAAGCCTGCCTCGACAGGAGCCGCCGGATTGTGAACATCCACCACTCTCATTCCGGCTGTGTAATAGGAAGCATAAGCATAATTGCCGCGCCCATGCACATTATGAATGATGTCGGAAGGAGATGCTGAGTACTGCGCTGCGGGTGTAAACGGCGGACCGGAACCCAGGTTCTGAAGATCCCAAATTTTCAGATGGCCGCCGGAGGTTTCATCGGCAGTCATGGCGTAGCGACCGTTAATCGATCCCCATGCATGATGTGTCGCGCTGCCGGTGTAAGAAATCTTTGCGAGTTGTATCGGGTTTGCCTTATCACGAATATCCACTACGTACAAACCGCCACTGCCACCATTGATCGCGGCTGCATACAGCGTGTCGTTCCGGATGTACGAATCATGGATATATTGCGGTTCGTATGAGGCAACGTATTGAGGATTGGCCGGGTCATTCTTCAACGAAAAAATTACAACACCCCCGGGCGACCAATTGGAAGATCCGTTCAAATACAGATAACCATCTGCAAGCGCAACAGTGTGCGACGTAACGATCGTTTTGCCACTCAGCGCAAAATTGAATTCCCGTACAAGCAAACCCGACGTATCGGGAAGTCGTGAGAGGTTGAGAATCTGCACTCCCCGTCCGCCTTCAGACACGATGTACGCGTATTGATGGTACGTTTTGATTTCACGATAGCAATACGTTGCATTATTGCCGGGAACAAATCCGATCTCGCGAATCGGCGAAACATTGAGATCGATGATCGAGGTTCCGGTGAATGTCCCGATCATTGCGTACTCCCTTCCATCAGGTGAAACCCAACCCCAGCATGAAGAAAACTTTGTGTTTTGACCCGAGATGCCATGTGCACGGTTGAGCGTATCGATAAGCGTAACGCTTTGTGCCTGTCCAGGGTTATGGCACAACGCGACCGCCATAATAAACATCGTGGCGTAGAAGCTACGCCGTTGAACGTTTTTCACATGCACCTCTTTTGTGTGATTGCCAATGAACTTATTTCATCAATACCAATTTCCGTGTTTCCGTCAGTGAACCCGCTTGCAGCCGATAGAAATACACACCGCTTGCAAAATTCGCAGCATGGAATTGTACCTTATAGCTTCCTGCTTTGAGGGGCTCGCTGATCAAGACGGAAACTTCACGTCCGAGTACGTCGTACACCTTCAATGTCACTGCAGTGCCGGCTGTTTGCACTTCAGGTATAGAGAACCGGATTGTGGTTGACGGATTGAACGGATTCGGATAGTTTTGTTCAAGTGAGAACGCCAACGGAATTGTTGAACTTGTTTCCTCTACTCCCACCAGGATGGTGTCTGTTCCGCCGAACTGTGCATAACGGGCAGCAAATTCCTGCAAATATTGGTTTGTGATGTTGCCATCCCGAACGATGACTATGTTCTCATTGTTCGCATTCTCAGCCGAGCTCGTCCAGTTGTGCGAGCCGGTCAATGTTACTGCATTCCAGTGTGGGTTCTCCGCATCGATAATTCCATATTTGTGATGAAGCAATCCGGTTGTACCAGTCGGCTTCAACCGGACATCAATGTTATTATTCTTCAGATATCTGTATTGCGATCCCGAGTCTGTACTGTCATCGATGTTTCCACGAACTTTCCTGCCCGCATTTTTTCTGTTAATGAGAGCGTTGGCAATACCGCTGCGCGTCAGCGTCAGAAGTTCAAACCCGACAGAGTGTTCTGCCTTATTGATCTCTCCAATGATCTTCGAATCCGCTCCATCACTGGGACTGAAGTATACTTCGACGGGTTTTTCTCCAACAACGAACCGGTGTGGTGTGTTGTTTAGCTTTCTCGCACCAAATCTCGAGTTGGAGGCATTGGGTACATCGGTATCCGAGCCCCACATTTCATTGAACTCCATCGTATAGGGGTTCGCCAGCGCAGCATCCTGAAACTCAATTGCATTCTGATAATCATTGTTCGTTCCGGGATCGGTGGGATTCCACGAACCGGTCCACACCCAGATGCTCTCCGGCGCTCCGCCACGGCCATCAAATACAAAAAATTTATTGTGCATTAAGCCGGCCCCGTTGTTCAACGGATCATACTTGTCCGTGATAAGCGGAATACCGTTGCCGGCGATAAATGTAAACGCGTTCGTGTTCTTATTATCTTCTTCACAGATGACACGTACTTTGACGCCGCGGTTCTTTGCAGCAACCAACGCACTGGAGATATCGGTTCCGGGTTGGCCACTCAGGCTATATAATGCTGCATCAATTGAACGACGTGCATTATTGATGCGTGGTAAAAGTTTTTGCACCATGTTCTGATTGCCGAGTGCAGGCTGATACCATGCCAATGAAGTGTTCACGCTCTTGGTAAAGTAGGCGTTCACTGTTCCGGTCGATTGCGCGGGTGAGGAAGTGCTGGCGATCAGCGTGCTTGCATAGCTTGTGTCGCTTCCGGCAAAAGAGAACGCCTTGATGTAATACACTGTTGCAGGTAAAAGTCCGCTCATGGCAACGGAGTGGTTTGTTTGCAGCGTATCATTACCAAGAACTCCCAGCTCAAACGCTGTCGTGCGGCCGTAACGGACGCGAGTTGTTCCGTTGTGGGTGGTTCGCCAGTTAATCACGAGGGCGGTCTGTTGAATGCTCACCTCTGTGGGAAGCGATTCGATTATAGGGCCGGTGGAAATCTGATCTGCAAGAAAGCGCGGCAGCAGCTGGTAGCCGCCGATATACGGTGGCGTGCTGATAAACTGGCCTACAACCGCAATCAAATCGAATGCGCCCGAAGGAATAGGAGTGCCGACAAGATTTGATGCCGTGGAGATCCTGATTTGTGTGTTGCCGGTAGCGTCTGTGAGAGGATAATTCGTGTTGCCTGCCCAGTTGCCGGTTCCGGTAACACTCACATTGTTGAGTCGCACGAGGCGACATTCATACTGCTCAACACCACCCGCACCATCGTTTGCAATTTGATTGGCAGTCACGACAATCGGATCGACACTGTTCCCCGTACTCGCAATTGAATGAAGTCGTGGGTTTACGATTTCGGTGAGCCCGGAAAACGGCTGCACAAGTCCGGAGACCAGGACTTCATCACCAATATTCACAGCTGTAGACAATGACGGCCCGAAAATTCCGAGTCCACCGGAGTTATCCTGGATGTAGGACGGCCCGTTGAATTGATTGGCAACCGTCACTATCCCGCGTACAGTAACGAGAGTATTGTTGCGGAGAGGAACACCATTGGCGTCATTCTCCTGCACGGCAGAAAGCGGAAGCGGCGTACTGTAAATAAAAATTGATGGCTGAGTTCCGATTGCAAAAACAGAATCCGGGCTTGTTCCCGTTCTGATGGGAAAGGAAAAACTCGTAGTCGAATCTGCCGGTGTTACATTGTTCAGCTGAACCTGGAGGCTGTCCGATCCGCTGAGAGTGAGATTGGAGATGACAACCGTGTCGCCGGCAATGCCTGCATTAGGACTTCCGCCGCCCGAGAGCACAACACTTCCCGTTGTGTGAGACCAGGTCCATGTAGAAGGGACAGCAACACGTGCCCGCACTATTGTGTACGGACTTTGCGCGTACACTCGAACTGTCAAGGAATGGCTTGCACCGCCTGAAAGGGTCGCAGGCACAATCGCGGCACTTCCCCGTCCGATTTGTCCGCCACCGCCTGTGGCATCAGTTTCCTGTCCTGCCGTAATTCCCCACGGACCAACAAACAGTTGATCGCGTGTTCCGTCTTCATTGAATGTGACAAGTGAATCAACAAAGCCGGAAGGCACTGCAATCTTGAATCCACCTGCTGCGTACGAATATCCTTCGACAATCCCATTGTCTTCCGTTCTGTATGTTCCGACCATTGCCCCGCCGGAGTACGCAACGATTCCTTTATTGACGGCGGGTGAACTCCTACGAACAATCCATCCGCCGGTTCCGCCGCCATTCATGTTCATCACATTCAATGTCGTTGTTGCGCTTGTAAGATTTGTGCTGGTTGCTCCCACTTTTGCAGCGCGGACAGCGGCAGTCACTCCTAAGGATGTATTGTGCTTCGCATAAATCCACCCAGACCAGTTTCCGCTTGCATCGATAGTCACAAGAGGCTGATTTGTGTTGGCATATGTCGACGTGTTGCTCCACACTCCAGTTGCCGCCCACATATACTCGTTGTTGGTGCTGTTGTACACTTTCAAGTATGCCTGGCCGTTTGCGCCGGCAGTCCAGCCCTGAATGCGGACAAAGACCGCGTACGGATACCCGACAGTTCCGGTGCCTCCCCCGTCAGCGACAGCGTTGGGCACGCGAACGACAGTGATCGATTGGCCGAACAACATTGAAGAAGATATGAGTAAAAAAGATAATACCGCAGACAGTTTGAATCGCTTCATACATTCCCCTGCATTTTAAAGCGCGGCTAACCGCCAAGTTGGATGAAAAAAAGATTTATCGATTTAGGAAACAGAGAGTCGGGATGCAATGTTGTAGTCGCAGAACAAGTGCTGCAGTGGAGATGAAATCCATCTTCCAAAAAAGAACCATGGCAACCCAAAGAATGCACGACCTCTCCTGACAACAAGGGGAAACGACGGTGGATCATGATGATGAGGATGGATAAAGATAGGGAAAACCGAGGCGAGTTTCAATAACCGATTGCGACGCCTTCTTCACGCGGGTCGGGGCCGCCATACAGATAACCCTTTGTCTTGTCAATCATAAGCGCTTCAACGCGGGCATTAAACGGAAGGCCGAAGTCAAGCGAATATCCCATTCGGCGAAGGTTTTCAAGCACGTCAAGTGGAAATCCTTGTGATTCATAGAGGATTTTGTCGGGAAACCATTGATAATGCACACGCGGGGATTCGACTGCATCCTGAATGTTCATACCAAAATCAATCACATTAATGATTACGTTCACGACCGCGGTTGTTATTCTCGGCCCACCCCTTGCGCCAACCGCAAGGAGAGGCTGTCCGTCCCTAAGTACAATCGTCGGAGTCATTGAGCTGAGCATGCGTTTGCCGGGAGCGATTTCGTTTGCGGTCCCGCCGGTCACACCGTACATATTTGGAACACCGGCCTTGACAGAGAAATCATCCATCTCATTGTTTAGAAAAAATCCGGCACCACCTACAACAGTCTTGCAGCCGAATAATCCGTTCAGCGTGGTTGTTACACTCACAACATTTCCATACTTGTCTGCAACACAAAAATGCGTTGTCTGATGACTGTCCAATTCTGTTGCTGACCCCGGATGAACCGTCGTGCTTGCGGTCGCGTGAAGTGAGTCAATCGTCTTTCCTCTCGACAACGAATACGATTTTGAGATGAGGGATTTCACAGGAATGCGGACGAAATCCGGATCACCCAAAAACTCCGATCGGTCAGCGAACGCCCGTTGGGCAGCCGCGGCAAAGAGGTGAATCGTTTGTGACGAGTTGTGTCCTTTACTTTTCAGATCGAACCGTTCGAGCGTGTTCAGAATCTGCAGCAAGCCAACGCCTCCGGCTGAAGGAGGAGCAACGGTTATTATTTTGTATCCGCGATACGTTCCCTCAAGCGGTGTGCGTTCTGCCGCCTCGTAGTTGATAAGATCATCGTGAGTGATGATTCCTTTGCTGCGACGCATTTCCGTTACGATTTTATCCGCAACATCTCCCTTATAGAAACCATCACGGCCCCGGGCACTGATTGCCGTGAGTGTGTTCGCCAGATCCGGCTGACGGAACAACTCTCCCTCGCCGTACGGTTTCCCTTTTCGGGTAAATGCTTTGAGCGTAGATGGAAAGCCGGAGAACTCATGCACAGCATCCTTAAATCCATCGGCAATCCGTTCCGACACGGCAAAACCATGTTCCGCGATATCGATTGCGCGCGCCAACAGGCGTTGGCGTTTCGCTGTTCCATACTTTTCAAGTGCATACATATATCCCGCGACACTGCCTGGAACGCCTGCTGCAAGCGGACCATGTTCGCTCTTCCCTGCCACAGCATTCCCTGCGGCATCAAGATACATATCGCGTGTTGCTTTACCGGGCGCTTTCTCGCGGAAGTCTATCATTGTGCTTTTACCGTTTGCAAGGCGGATGATCATAAATCCGCCGCCGCCGATATTTCCTGCTTCGGGATATGTGACTGCAAGTGTAAACCCGACTGCAACCGCAGCATCAATGGCGTTGCCGCCGCCCTTGAGCACATCGATTCCCGCCTGCGTTGCGAGAGATTCCGCGGATACGACCATCCCGTTTTTAGCTTTTACGGGATTGCGCCAAGACGCATGAAGCGTTCCCGAAAGAATCGAGAACGCTTCAAGTACAATGAGAAGTTTTTTCAGAAAAGGAGTTCTGTTCTTCATGCTAGAAAGGAAGATCCTCTTCTTGCGCGGCTGCCGCTGCCGGCGCGTCACTTCCCGCCTGCTGGTAACCCGGACCGGAACTTTCCGATGGAGCCGAGTTCCTCGCTCCGCCGCCATCAAGCATAATCAGATTATCGGCAACGATTTCAGTGATGTAGCGTTTCTGGCCGGTGTTTTTGTCATCGTAATTGCGGGTTTGAATGCGGCCTTCGATGTAGACCTTCTTCCCTTTCTTCAGCCATTCGCCGCATATCTCCGCAAGTTTTCGCCAGGCAACGATATTGTGCCACTCGGTTTTTTCCTGTGCGTTGCCATCCTGATCTTTCCACGATTCACTCGTTGCAAGACTGAATGTTGCTACAGCGACGCCGCTCGTTGTGTAGCGAAGCTCGGGATCTTTTCCAAGATTTCCGATGAGCATTACTTTGTTCAAACTTTTTGCCATGAATCCTCCTGATAGTTTATGTCGTTACTGTTTTCGTGGGTCGGGAGTTACAACGAGTCCCTGTGAAGTAAGAACGTATGCGAATCCCCGGCTGAAGACAAACGAACGCACATCTTTGAAGTTTGCCGCTTCTGTCGTAAGCACCGGCCGGTCGTTCTCATCGAAGAAATAAAACTTACCTCCGCCAAGCAGAACCAAGCCGTTTTCGTCGGCGTAGATTTGCACGCCGCCGGGGAACATGCTTTCGCCGATGATGTGAATGAAGTTCCCAAAATTGTCGAACACAACAACGCGGCTTCCCTGCTTCGTATCCGGCATTGCATCTTGTACATACACGTTATCGTGCGGGCCGATTTCGATTTGGTTTGGACTCTTCAGCCGGCCTTTTCCCGCATCAAAGCCGCCGAATGTTTTTGCAACCTTGCTTAAGCCAATAACTTTTACAATCCGGGAATTCTCGCTGTCGCAGATGAACAAATCACCAAGCCGCGATACTGTAACATCCGTCGGGTAGCCGAAGCGTTCATCGGGATTCTGCCTGTCATGTGTTGAGAATGATGAGATGAACGCAAGCTTGCGATCGAACCGCTGAATACGATGATTGCCGTAGTCTGCTATAAAAATATCAATGCCATTTCTCGCCCATACTCCCGATGGATGGTCGAATTGATTATCCCCCCACCCGGAGCCCCCGATTTCGGCTATTCCCTTCATATCCTTCGAAAGAAGCCGCACCGTATTTTTCTCTCCATCCACCAACACAACCGAACCGTTGATATCAACGTCCAGGCTGGTACCGGTGGTGAGCAGCGAATCAGCCGGCGACTCTGCTCCCGCGGGATGCGGGGTGTACGGAATTGCGCTGCAAGAAAAAAAAAGAGAGAGAAAAGCGAGCCTGCTAAAACGATTCATACCATGCATGAAAATCAAAGAGGTTGTGAATAAAGAAACGATTGACCCTCTCAAAAGCAAGCGATGGCGTGGCAAGAAAAAATTGGCGCACAGGCAAAATGCCCACGCGCCAATTCAAATGTGAAACGGTTTCTTAATGCTTACTTCAACAGCAACATCTTCTTAAAGCTATTGAACGGCGAAGTTCCATCCACCGGACGGGCTTCGAGTTGGTAGAAGTACACGCCGCTTGCAACGCTGGTGCCGGCCGTATTTCTTCCAAGCCACACAACTTCATGCGTGCCCGCATTTTCAATCTCATCTTTCAGCTGTGCGACTTCTTGTCCGAGCAGATTGTAGATTCTTACGGAGACATGAGCTGCTCTCGGCAAGCCGTAATGAATGTTGGTGCTCGGATTGAACGGGTTCGGATAATTTTGCATGAGCGAAAATTCCTGTGGAACCCCGCCAACAATATCATCATTCACGCCCGTCGTCACGGGGCCGTACTTGGCAATGCCGCCTGTCGACGTTACTGCCCAGCCGTAGCCTTGCGTGCCGCTCCAAAGGAAATCGAGATGGCGGAACGCACCGATTGCTCCGGCATAGGAGGTATCCCACGTTGCGCCTTGATTTGTACTTTTAACCACCACTGTACCGCGGACAGCCCAGAAGTTCGGCCCTTTTCCCGCGACGCCATAGATTGACCCGGTGCTCGGCAAGGTTACCGTCGTCCATGTCCCCCCGCCATCGATTGATCGCGCAGCTCCGGTTGTACCGCTTCCGCCCGCAATGCCATACTGCGCGTCTGCAAAACCGACACCTGTGCTTGCAGTAAAAGAAGTCGATGCGAATGACCATGTTGCGCCGCCATTGGTAGAGCGGTAGACGCGGCTGTTGTTCGTACCAAACCAGATGTTCGTCGAACCTACAGATGCGAATGAAGTATTGTACCCGCTTTCTGTACCAGCCTGGACGGGCTCAGTGGCAATACGAGCCCACGAAGAACCGCCGTTTGAGGTTTTAAGAATCGTCCATTTTCCATCAACGGGATCGCCGACGGCCATACCATTATTGGCATCGAACATTTTGATTGCATCAATGAATCCGCCGACACCTTGCGTGTAAACAGTATCCCACGATGTTCCGCCGTTGGTGGTGCGGAAGATATACGAACCCGCTGCCGGACTCGTCGTGACAAATGCTGTGGTCGCGCTGAGAGCATCAATTGAATAGATGGTGTTTCCCGTCATCGGGCCGCCACCGACTGAAGTCCACGTTGCTCCGCCATCTGTTGTGCGCAACACTGTGCCGCTCGCGCCGCCGATCCAGGCAACAGTCGAGCTTACTGTTTTCACAGTCCGCAACGCTAGTGCTGTGCCGGAAGTCTGTGTGGCCCATGAATACGACACGGGTGCTACTTGTCGTACTGTTGCACGGATGATAACATCCTGCAAATCACCGGAACGATACGGTGCCCAGCCGCCTGTATATTCCCAGCTCCGATATGCAATAGGCGCTGTGGTTTCATACGAGAATGCCATTTGTCCCCTCGCACCAACAAACCACCTGCCGCTTGATATTCTTACACTGTCACTCGTAAACACAACAGCGTTCATTCCGACAACTGCAGTTACTGAACGGGTCGCAAGAACAGAGCCGGGAACGCCGGATGAACCATCCAAAATTTCAACCGTCATGGGTTGAGTAGTAACTGCTGCTACGTTTACATAGACAGTTTCGATCCGTACAGGATATACGGGCGTATCAAACATAACACCCATCCCTCCCCCGCCTATCCAGTTAATGGAACCACCAGCAGTGCCGCTCTCAAACTGTAACGTTGTACTCTGTCCCAGAGCAAACGATGCGACAGCAATTTCAGCTGTCTTTGTGTTATTCGATGCCAATGCATCATTCGGAACAAACACAGAGAACAGTGCCGAATACGAACCTGTCACAGCCGGGGTAAACAGTCGCGGGAACGACACTGTTGTTGTTGCGCCGGCAGCAAGTGCGGCAACAAACACTGTGTCGAACACAGTCGTTTGCGCTGTCTTGGAGATTGCGTACGTGACGCGCACGTTCGTTAGATTTGCCGTTCCAAAATTCTTGACAACAGCCTGCACTGTATCCGTAACTCCGAATTTCCAAACTTTGCCGATGTTCGAAGCATTCAATCCGCCGACTACGCCGGCATCGGTGATTTGCAAACCGGTATTTACTGTCCGTTTGAACTTGATTGCAAGGCCGCTATCAGGCATCAATGCGTGGGGCGGCGCGGTTGAGAACGCATAGTTGAGGCCGATTGTTCCTGTTGCATTCTCCATTCCAATACACAAGCGCGTATTGTTGGTGGAGTTGTAACGGCCTTGCTGAAGGCCATACTGATATGTTATCGAACTGTCATTCTTATTGAGGATGACCTGGAAGGTGTGCTTCGTGTTGGCATTAATGACAGATTCCCATTCGGTGACGTTGATGAAGCTGACGACGAGTGAGTCGTTGCCATTCGACCAGTAATAGCACTGTCCCGCAGCTCCTGCTTGTCCGCTAAATACAAGATCGCCAACGCATACTGCCATCATGTCGTTGGGGGCCGCAGCGGTTGGGCATGCTGCAAAAGGCGGAGAGAATGCAGTCGTGGAATTGTCGAACGTAATGTAACCGTTCGATCCAACTTTGAAGCGGTTCGCCGTGTACCAGTAGTACGGAAAGTTCCAACGCAAATCGAACGGACCAACGACGTTATCATCCGTGAGGCCCGCAACTGCCGTTCCGGTCGTCGAAATATCAATCCATTTGAATTGCGGACCCCCGGCATCAGTACTCTTTACCCACGTGTAGCCCCACGAATCCGGTGCGCTTGTATCCGGGTGCGCCGGTGACGGGGCCTGGGCCTTCTTGCTATCCGAAGCTCCAAACGCGAACGCGGACATCAGGCAGACCAGCAACAACAGACCTGTAATTGTACGCATCATGATTCCCTCCTTACAAAAAGTGAATATGAATATCCTCTGCCTTCCATTAGCCGGCACGGGATGTTATTTATTGCTTGTACGATGAAGAGTCTTGTTGATAGTCTAACACAAGTAGGTAAATCGAGGTTCCTGTTTCCGATGGTATAATAAGAGGGTTTCAGGACTGACCCAAGAAAAACATTGGCACGGTCAAAAGCAAGAGCCTTTGAAATGAAAATGGCGCAGGATTTCTCCCACGCCATTCTTTCTAACCAAGTAAATGAAACTACTTCATCAACACCATCTTCTTTGATTCAGCGTAACTTCCGGCAGTCATTTTGTAGACGTACACTCCGCTGGAAAGGTTCGCACCGCTGAATGTAGCCTGGTACGTTCCGGCTTCGAGGTTTTCATTCACAACCGTCACAACTTCCTGGCCAAGCATATTATAGACGCGGATGCCCACCGGTCCGGCTTGTCCCACCGTGTAGTCAATCTTTGTTGCCGGATTGAACGGATTCGGATAGTTCTGACTGAGTTTGAATGAATTCGGTGTTCCGCTTTCGCCAACTGATGTGGTGTTGATAACAATCGGGCTCACGCGTAGAAATACCTGCGATGTTCGCACTGTATCCGCATTTCCGGGAAACGCGTACAACCCGCTCTTGCTCTTTTGTGTCCAGACCATGTTGAATTGTCCGGCTGCGTTCCATTTCGAAACGCTCGGATAGCGCTCATCAACAGTGGGCGTGTTCGTGATGCGAACGGGATTTCCCCATGTTGTGCCGCCGTTCGAAGAAGCAACATACCACAAGTCGCTGTAGTGATATCCGCGGCTATCGGTGTCTGGCTGAAATCCTTGATAGGCTACCACTATTGTAGAGCCAGACATACCGATTGATCCCCAGCCCATTTGATCTCGATGGAAACGCTGATTCACAGGATCAAGAAAATACTTTGTTGAATCAAAGCGAGCAGCTACTTTAAATCCGGTAGCCTGACTCCAAAATACGATCTGGGGATACGCGACAAAACCTTGACTTATTTTGAATTCACTGAAAACATACAATGGAGTGTTTCCATTGTACACAAAATCTGTATGAACATAAGCATCAAACGTGTCCGCACCCGCAATCCGCTGACCGTACAAATTAACCGGGGCGCTCCATGTCGATCCATTATTTGTTGATTCAGTCCACCAGTTACCAAGCGACGCTGTCCCATTCGATGTGTTTGCTACGATTCCAACTCTTCCAGTTCCATTCGCCTGAGTCGGGTACCGTCCACCACTTTGTGTTGCACCAACCAGTTGGGTCCACGGCGACCAGCCAGCGAAATCAGTTGTGCGCGTGTAATGCACAGTCGCCGCTACACTTCTGGATGCCGCCATCACGACGGAACCATCTGCGGTCCCGGCAACATACGGCCAAATCGGATCATCGGAACCTGTTTCAATGATGGGTGGAGCAGTAATCTCGGAGAAGGCGCCAGTGCCTTCGGGTGAGTCCACGAAAATTGTAGATTGAAGTCCCCCAATTGTGCTGTGATTTGCAATTGCGGGTGAACCGGCGTTCGCTCCCTGAAGCAGATCAATCGTAGGAAATCCTGAACGGCGTGAAGGAACGCGTACGTTGCTGAAGTTCGTCCACGTTGTCCCGCCATTGCTGCTGAATGCATAGGCAGTCCGGCGTGCAGCGTTAAGGCCACCTTGTGTTGAATCGTCCGCAAGCATGAAGGTTGTATGAATTCTCCCGTTGGCGGGGTTCACGCGAATTTGCTGGATGCTGCCGCCGTTGGACTGATAGTCGTAGAAACCCGAGAGGGTCGTAAAAGTACCGACTGCACTTGTCATTCGTGACCAATCGGGGTTGGGAAGCGGCTGGTATGTTGCATTTGAATTGACCGGGCGATCTTCTTTCAACGGCTCCTCATATAGGGCCTTCCGCTTCGTGTCGCCGGCAAAGGTCAATGAAACCACAAATACGATTGTGGTCAAAAAGATAAGTAGCTTTTGTACCATACGCGCCTCCTGTGTATAGTGAGTATATGTTATTTGTTCCGATGGCTGTTGTCAATAAAGAAAACATTGGCAGGGATAAAAGCAACATCACCGGCTTGAAATGGCTCTGTCATGGTTCTCGTAACTTGATGTCTCGCTCAAAAGATCTATTTCATCAGAATCATCTTCTTCGATGCCGAGTAGCGTCCTGAGGCTATCGTGCATACGTACACCCCGGCGCAAAGATTCGCCCGATCAAAAGTTGCCCGATAATGCCCTGCCGGAATATCCTCATTCATCAGCGTAGCAACTTCTTGTCCGAGAATGTTATATACCTTCACCCTCACATTGCCCGCACGCCCCACTGTGAATTCAATTGTTGTTGATGGGTTGAACGGATTTGGATAGTTCTGGTTCAACTGAATTCCGGATGGCGATACGGGATTCGATGATGAAACTGACGTCAATGACCTGCTGCTTCGGAAAACCCCTCCCGCTGCGGTACCTGCATAAACGAAGCCGCCTTGATCAACAACGACGGAACGAACATCAAGATCGGTCAGTCCGTCA
>JBKJJX010000206.1:0-4131 GCA_046597825.1 Bacteroidota bacterium
TGAGATTATAAGAATACCATTCTCCTCCGACGCGAATTTTCTTTGAACCGGATTCATGAATAACGAGAATATTATTGTTCTGACCAAGTGTTGCCTTGAGAATTGAGGACTTAGTGGTTTGAATTCGTCTGGGTAGGTTTTTCTTATTCCAACCCCATAATCCCCACATATTTCTTGGCTGGTCTATGATAACGAAGCCGTTTCCATTTTCATTCTCTTGAAGAAATCTGTTCAAAACCCGCAGTCCGGCGTTGCGGCTGACTAATTTTGCGACCCACTGTCCGTCTTCCCATTTGTAAATGGCCGAACGGGTTGCCAACCATTTCTTGCCGTTGCTGGTTCGCCAAATGTCATCAACATCTCCGATCTTATCTATTTGCTTGCTATCGAATGGTGTTATGAAACCACCCGAGTAGATGAAAAGCTTATAATCCGAAAGTAGAAGCAGACTGTCCTTTCCCCATGGCACGGCCTCCTGAATCCTCATTTTCCAGAGCAATCGAAAACCTGAGGTATCGCCAACAAAACATTCATCGCCAACGGCGGCTACAAGTCCATTATTCTCTGTTGCTTCAAACGTGGTAAATCTCCCGCCGGGTGCGCCCTTAACGAGCTTCCAAATGAAGCCGTCATAGAATGCAACCCCGGCAGTCGTTGCAACCCAGACTATTCCATTTTTTGTTTCAGTCAGATTGTAAATATGGCTTGATGAAAGACCCGATTCCTGTGAGAACCGTATCCATCGCCATTCATCGTCAAAAAGCTTGTACTCCCGCTGGCTCTGCGCATGTGAAAAGAGAAGCAGCCATACGACTATCTGAAATACAAAACGCAATTGGGTTTGCACGGAGGCTTTGAAAGGTAGTTGTGGGCTTATTGTAGTCCAAACGTATGTTAAAATCAAGACAATGCATGTCCTGAAGATTGCTAACGCCAATTCTTTTTTACATATTGGTCAAGTTACACTCTTCTGTAGTACCACTGCCTCGCATTGCCGCGGCCTTTTAGCTTATCCTATGAAGAAAATAATACTGGGTATTTATCTGAGTGAAGACCTGGCCCAGGTGGTAGCTCTCGAACAGGATGGTTCTTCCAATTTGTTACGCGCCATAACGGAATGGCCGAGCACATTGTTTAATTATGCAGGCGACGATACACCGGGAGTCGACGAATTTGTTGAACGGATGTCTGCTTTTCTTGCCACACACAATCTGAAACCGCAAATGGTTTCTGTCGCACTTGATTCATCATTACTGTTCATCAACAGTATCCCGGTTTCTCAAAATGCAACGCGCAGCGAGATTGACGAACAAGTTCAATGGGAATTGAAGACATATTTTCCAGACTCTCCCCGGGACAGTTTCATCAGTGACATGCACGTTCTTTCCGGTATAGGCAAAGTAAACAACGTCATGATGGTGTCAGTTCGAAATGATCTTGTCCAGAAGCTCTACCGTTCTCTTTCCCGCCTTCGGCTGGGGCTTGATATTGTCGATGTCGACCATTTCAGTGTTGATAATGCGCTTCGTTTCAATTTTCCCGAAACGTCGAACAAATTGATAGCCCTTATTGGCCTTAAGAGAGGGCGGATGGACACAAGCTATATCCGTTACAACGATCTTGAGGCCTATTCATGCGCTTTATACTCATTGCCAGAAGAAGCGGTCTCTCAAATCGGGAAGGTCTCCAACGAGACGAAAGGTCTCTCATCGATCTCCATATACGGAACTCGTTTAAGCGCGGATACCCTCGGGCAAATTCGCAACGTTTCTGCAGTGCCGGTGGAAGCCTTGAACCCACTTCGGTCCGTACAACTTTCAAGCGCCGTCCGCGCAAACATCAATTCGACTTTCGCGTCTTATAGATATTGTGCGGCAGTCGGTGCGGCTCTACGGCGAGATTGATCAGATTGATAGGACGAAAACATTTTCCTATTTTGACTTAGTGTAATGCGTGTCATAAGCGGAGCCTACAAAGGCAGAATTCTCAAAACTGTTCCTGATCTTTCCGTTCGTCCGGCAACGGACCGCGTGAAACAAACAATTTTTGATATGCTGGCAAACAGAATTGAAATGGATGGGGCACGAGTGCTGGATCTATTTGCTGGCAGCGGCGGGCTGGGAATCGAAGCGCTGAGTCGGGGTGCATCACATGCAACATTTGTGGAGAACGATCAGGATGCGGCGCATTTCATCGGACAGAATATCCAAATGATTGGGTCTGAGGAGGAAACAACCCTCGTCGAGACGGATGCTCTCTCCTTCATCAAACGCTGCACAGAAACATTCGACCTCGTGTTTGCCGATCCTCCTTACAAATTTGAAGAGACAGCGGACATCCCGCAAATGATTTTTAGCAGGAACATGGTATCTCCCGACGGCTATCTCCTCATCGAACACTCAAAGGAGTTGCGGTTCGATTCAACATCTCTGTATTCTGCCGGACCGGAAAAGCGTTTCGGCAAAACTCTCGTGACTTTTTTCCGTCATCAATTACCCGGATAATTCCATGGCATCCAAACTTATTGCAATCTATCCCGGCACATTCGACCCGATCACAAACGGACACATTGACGTTGTCGAACGGGCTGAAGAAATGTTCGGCACAGTGATAGTCCTGGTGGCTCATAACTCCTCCAAGTCTCCAATGTTTAACGATAAAGAACGGGTTGCAATGATTCGTGATGTGTTCAAGTCTCATCGCAATGTAAGTGTTGATGTGTTCGATGGATTGCTTGTTGAATACGCCCGCAAGAAAAAAGCAAAAGTGCTTGTGCGCGGATTGCGGGCTGTGTCCGATTTCGAATATGAATTCCAGATGGCGCTCATGAACAGAAAGCTCGCCCCGAAAGTCGATACTGTTTTCCTGATGCCGCACGCACGATACACATATCTTAACTCAACGATTGTACGAGAAGTAGCCCGACTGGGCGGAGATATCTCAGGGCTTGTGCCGGAAAATGTTCGCCGCCGCTTGCTCGACAAACTCAAAACGGGCAAAGGCAACTGATCTGTGCTGACCCTCTCGAACAAAATCCGGAACATTGAAGAATCGCAGACCCTCGCTTTGACAGCCAAAGCAAAACGGATGAAAGACTCCGGCGTTGATGTCGTCAGCCTGACAGCGGGCGAACCGGATTTTCCCACTCCGCGCCACGTTAAGGAAGCGGCGATCAAAGCCATCGAAGCAAACTTCACGAAGTATACTTCCAACACCGGAATCACGGAACTACTCGATGGAATCATCAAAAAGTTCTCGCAGGATAACGACCTTCACTTTGAACGTGATCAGATAATCGTCTCTGCCGGAGCGAAGCAATCGATCTACAACGTATTGCAGTCTATCTGCAACAAGGGCGATGAAGTTGTTTTCTTCAGCCCGTATTGGGTGAGCTATCCGGAGATGGTAAAGCTTGCCGATGCGACGCCCGTGGTTGTCCCAACATCCATCGAAAACAAGTTCAAGCCGGACGTGAAGAAACTGCGCCAGGCGGTTAACGCAAAGACCAAGGCCTTGATTCTGAACTCTCCGAATAATCCAACCGGAACGGTGTTAACACGAAGTGAGTTTGAGGACATCGCTGAGATCGTTCGCGATGCAAACATCTTCGTCATCAGCGACGAGATTTATGAAAAGGTGATGTACGATGGAAACAAACATTTCAGCATCGGGTCGATAAAGTCCATTCGCGACAACGTTATTACAGTCAACGGCGTTTCGAAAGCCTACTCCATGACCGGTTGGCGCATCGGATACGCCGGCGGACCTCTATCTGTTATGGAAGCGGCTGCACGCGTGCAAAGCCAGGTTACTTCAAATGCCAACTCAATCGCTCAGAAGGCAACAGTAGCCGCGTTGAATGGAAATGTATCGGAACTAGAATCAATGGTCGAGGAGTTTAAGAGGAGAAGAGATTTTGCATACGAAAAACTCCGGGCAATTGCCGGCGTTACTGTAACACAACCGGACGGGGCATTTTATTTTTTGTTTGATGTAAGCAAATTCTACGGAAAGAAACACAATGGTCAGCTTGTCAAGAACTCCGCCGACATGGGGACATACCTGCTCGATCACCATCATGTCGCCGCCGTTCCCGGTGTGGCATTTGGCGATGACCGTTGTCTGCGGATT
>JBKJJX010000323.1:0-17725 GCA_046597825.1 Bacteroidota bacterium
TATTTTTTATTTCCCTTGCAGAGGCAATGGGTGTCCGTGCGGTCGGCATTATCCTTTCCGGATATGATGGCGATGGCACTGAGGGCTGCAAGCATATCAAAGCTAACGGAGGAAAAACCTTTGCTCAAGACATGTCTGCCGAAGTTGACTTCATGCCGCTCAGCGCTCAGGCGGCAGGTTGTGCTGACTTCGTTTTACCCCTTAACAAGATTCCAGATAAGCTAAAAAGATTGGCGGCTGCGCTTAAAATTTAGAGACGATTTACAAAACCCGAAAGTCTTGAAGTGCAAGTTAAAACAGACCAAATTAAAATTCAATTTTTCTGGAGGACCTATCAGAGGAACTAAACTGATTTGGCAATGTGAAAAACGACAAGAAAACAAGCACGAACCGCTAACAAAAAGATAAATTCGTTATCGTGCCCAATACAATACCCGTATCGATGAATCAGAACGCAGAAACAATGAGTTGCGCGAACAAGTGAACAACTACAAGGATCAGGGCGACGACCGGTGGGAGCAATTCAAAAAAGACATGAAGCGCGACATGGATGATCTCCAGTTGTCTCTCAAGAATATCACCATCAAAAAATAGCTAGTCAATACGAGTAATCCCTATGATCATGAGATAGATATTAATGCTGTATGTCAGACACTCCATCAAGACGCTTCGGTAGAATCTACCGATGTAATAAGAAGTACGTGTATCAATATGGAAAGGACGAGTAGAACTATTGGTTCGTCCACTGGCGAGGAATCGAAACGATGGAGAACATTGCGACTTCACAAAACACGAAAACAATCATCGCCGAAACCGGGAAAGACTGTTTGCAGGTCATACAGGGTAGCCGAAAACTGAACAGAGTAGGCAATATTTAAATAAATAAATGAAATGAATAAAAGAACAAAACTCGTAACCCTTTTTGCTTCGATACTTTTTGCATCTGTTTCAATGATAGTTTGTAAGGAAAAAGCAGAAGCTCCAAAGCAAGCAACAGCAGAGGAACTCTCACAAATGAACCGAGACTTCATGAAAGCGTTATTAGCCAAAGATGCTTTGGCGGCATCCAATTGCTATGCGGAGGACGCAACAATTCTACCACCAAACGAACCTATTGTAACTGGACGAGCCAATCTTCAAAAATACTGGCAGGACTTTATTGATGCTGGATTAGTTGATGGCTCAGTATCAACTATTGCCACTGGAAGTAATGGCGACTTAGGTTATGAAATTGGAACAGCCGAATTGAAAATGAAGGGTGCAGATGGAAAAATCAGTATTGAAAAAATAAAATACACTGAACTTTTAAAACGCAATGCCGAAGGCAAATGGGTTTCAATTTACGGAATGTGGAATCAGGTTCCTGAACCAACCGCCACACCTGTAATGAAATAATCCTTTTGGAAACGAACAGCGGCACAAACGCACAACAAAAAGATAAATTCAATAATTATGATAACTATCAAAACGAAATCAACATTTTTAATTCTTACTGGGACACTAATGATGTCGCTATTTTTTTACACTTCCTGCCACCCTTCGCAAAAGCTGTGGGTGGGTTTTTAGTCTATCTATTAATGAAATTCAGCCCGGATGTTTCGAATCGCTTGCACGCGTATGCTCAGTTTTGTATCTTCTAAGGCAGTTTATTTCAATCCCAAAATCTTCCGTAACGATGCAAATTGTTGAGCGATTTTCGTTGACTGTAGGGCCAAAGGGAGAGGCTGGATTGAGAACGAAAGTCATCCGTTTGACGAAGGAAAAGTGTTGAAAGAACTGTTTAAAAAATTGTTCAACAGCCGCTTCAACACTCGAAGGTCAAAGCCTGAAAGTGGCGAAAACACCCCGGGGCTGTAGCTCAGCTGGGAGAGCGCCTCGTTCGCAACGAGGAGGCCGTCGGTTCGATCCCGATCAGCTCCACAATCATGAGGTCAAGTCCTGCGCAACCGTAAGTAGCTTAACCCCGTCAGGTCCGGAAGGAAGCAGCGGTCGGTTACCAAAAGTGTGACGCAGGGAAGCTTGACCTCATTTTCTTTCTCCCCGTTATTGCCTTCCAAGTCTGCTTAGTTGCAAACCAGCTTATTATTATGTAACTTATCGGTGAGCATTTCAGGATTTTATTGAAGTGAATCAATTTTTCCGGTGCGAGCCCCCGCCTCCCGCCCCGATTCATTAAAACGGTAACGATGAAGGTGTTTATAATCGTAATGAATGTTGCCTTTTGGCTGTCCGCCCGCATCCAAGAGTTCGCCTGCCTCGTTCCCGTAATCCGCTCGGTCAATTCAATTTTAGGTTCAGTAGTATGGGAACGCATAGTTCAGTATGAAGAAAGAAATTATTATCAATGCTGCCGACAATGAAACTCGCATTGCAATTACAGAAGAAGGTCGGCTGGCAGAGCTGTTTGTAGAAACAGCGAACAAAGAAAAGATGGTCGGCGATATTTATCTCGGCAAGGTTGCCAAGGTAATGCCCGGCATCAAAGCCGCATTTATTGATTTGGGGCTGAAACAAGACGGATTTCTCCATTTCTCCGATATCGGCAGTCGCCTTGAAGAATACTCCGCGATGATCGGCGACGATGAGGATGAAGAAGAAGAGGAGGAGAAAGCCGCCGAACCTGTAGCAGTCGCCGCAGAAGCAGCATCAGAAGGCCCGCGTCAACACCATCCGCGTAACAACGACTCCGGTGGTCGTGATCGCCGCAACCAGCGAACTCAACCTCCCCGCAGAGAAATAAACCTCACTAAAGGTCAGGACATTATAGTCCAGATTATCAAAGAGCCTGTCGGCAAGAAGGGCGTTCGCGTCACTTCCGAGGTTTCTTTGGCAGGTAGATTTCTTGTCCTTTTGCCGTTCGATGGCAAAGTCGGGATTTCGAAAAAGATTACCAGCTTCAAGGAAAAGAGACGGCTGCGAAAAATCTGCCAGAGCATTTTGCCTGAAGGATTCGGCGCAATAATCCGCACTGTCGCCGAAGGGCAGGAAGATGAGTCCTTCAAGAAGGACCTTGAAGACCTGATTGAAAAGTGGCGGGAGATCGAAGCGACAGTGAAGACGGAGAAATCTCCAACACTTCTCTACAAGGACCTTGCAACCACATCCGGCGTTATCCGTGATCTTTTCTCCAATGATGTTTCCCGCGTTGTAATAGACTCGCGCAAACTTCACAAGGAAATCAGCGCCTACGTCAAGTACAATTCTCCGGGCATGCTGGACAAGATAGAGCTGCATAAAGACAGGAAGCCCATTTTCGATACCTTCGGCATCGAGAAAGAGATTGAGACGACACTCAGCCGTAAAGTCTGGTTGAAAAGTGGCGGCTACCTCATCATCGAGCCGACCGAGGCGATGATGGTGATTGATGTGAACAGCGGACGTTATGCTGCAAAACGCGAGCAGGAGCTAAACTCGTTGCGAACTGATCTCGAAGCGGCGAGAGAAATTACCCGCCAGCTTCGCTTGCGCGATATCGGTGGCATCATCGTGATTGATTTTATCGACCTTGATGATGAGAAGAATAAACGCAAAGTGTTCGAAGAGTTGAAGAAGGAATTCCGCAAAGACAGGGCGAAAGTTACTGTTCTTCCGATGACTGAATTCGGGCTCGTACAGATTACGCGGCAGCGAATCCGTCAGAGTATTTTACACAGCTTTACGGAAGCCTGTCCTTCATGCGGCGGATCAGGCGTCGTTCAATCACGTACAACCACAATGAATCAGCTGGAGAGATGGCTGAGCCGGTTTAAGGGAGAAGCAAAGGAGCTGAAGCTTGTTCTGCGCGTCAACCCATCGGTTGCATCGATGCTGCGCGAGGGACACATCAGCCGGCTGACGAAGATGATGTTGAAATTCAGACTGCACATGAAGCTGGAAATCGACCCGACAATTCAGCCGGGAGATTTTCATTTTGTATCGGTAAAGCAAGGCAAAGACATTACGGATCTATACAAATAGTATCTTTCACTTAATCCTGAGAAATCTCCCATCTCATGAACCTGAAAAAGACGGCCTTCTACGACACACATGTAGCGCTCGGAGCCAAGATTGTTGAGTTTGGCGGATTCGAAATGCCGGTTCAGTACGCCGGTATCATTGAAGAGCACAGGCGTGTTCGTGAAAGCGTAGGAATCTTCGACGTGTCGCATATGGGCGAAGTGTACGTAACCGGAACGGACGCGCTCGCGTTCGTTCAGAAGATTACCGTCAACGATGCCTCGAAACTCTCCAGGGGACGCGTGCAATACTCCGCGATGTGCTATCCCGATGGCGGTATCGTTGACGATCTGCTCGTCTATTATCTTGCAGATGACCGCTTCTTGCTGGTTGTTAATGCATCCAATATCGAAAAAGATTTCGAGTGGATGCAGAAGAATAAAACGGGAGACGTAAAACTCGACAATCGCAGTGATGCGATGTCGCTTCTCGCGATTCAAGGCCCTCACTCTCTTGCAACACTTCAGAAGTTGACTTCCGTCGACCTTTCTGCAATTCAGTATTATCACTTCACAGAGGGAAAACTTGCCGGCGTGCAGATGATTATTTCGCGCACCGGTTACACCGGCGAGCTCGGTTTTGAAATCTATTTCCCGTCAGATATTCCCACCGGGAAAAAAGTCTGGGACGCAATCATGGACGCGGGAAAAGAATTTAACATCGGGCCTGCGGGACTTGGTGCCCGCGATACCTTGCGGCTGGAGATGGGATTCTGTCTGTACGGCAACGACATCGATCAGACGACGCAGCCGCTCGAAGCGGGCCTTGGTTGGATTACGAAATTAGACAAGGGTGAGTTCAACGGAAAAAATGTCATTGCGAAAGCAAAGGTCGATGGATTAAAACGAAAGCTTGTTGGATTTACGTTGTCGGAGAAGGCGTTTCCCCGACATGGCTATGCAATTCATTCCAACGGAGAAAAGATCGGCGACGTTACCTCGGGAACATTCTCGCCGATATTGGACAAAGGAATCGGGATGGGCTACGTTCCGCTGAAATATTCAAAGGCGGGAACGAATGTGAACATTATGATCAGGAATAAGGAAGTACCTGCAACTGTGAGCGGACTTCCATTCATCAAGAAATAAAAATGCGATGGGTTTGAAGAAGGGACGATCCGCTGTTGTAGCGGAAATTTCGGAACGAAGTTCGCGGCGCTCACAATTGAATGATGTTCAGGGGGATCGCATGCGGGTCGAAGTGTTTTTCACGCCTCATCAAGTTGATGAGATGTTATTGCGGCACAGGACTGTAGTAGTGATCGACGTGTTGCGGGCGAGCACCACAATTGCGAAAGCATTGTCCAATGGTGCGAAAGAAATTATTCCCGTAACAACAGTCGAGTCGGCGATGAAGATTGTCGGAAATCTGTTCGGCGACGTTACGCTTCTTGGCGGCGAGCGCCAGGGAAGAATGATCGAAGGCTTCAACCTCGGCAACTCGCCCTCCGAATATTCCGAAGAACGGGTGAAAGGGAAGTCGATCGTATTTAGTTCGACGAACGGTTCGCTCGCGATGGTGAAGGCACGCTACGCGAAAGAGATGATGCTCTGTGGCTTTGTGAATATTTCTGCGGTGCACGGCAAATTACGGGAACTGCAGCATAACTTTACAATTCTTTGTTCGGGCAGCGCCGGTAACTTTTCACTGGAAGACGCAGTCTGCGCGGGCATGTTGATTCAGAAGCTGATGGATACGGACGGCAAAGGTATTGAACTTGGAGACGCCGGAACTGCATCCGTTGCCCTCTACGAAAATCACAGCAAGTCGATTCACAAGATGCTGACTTCATGCGAGCATGGGCAATATCTCGCAAGCATCGGGTTTGGTGGGGATTTGAAAGTATGTGGCGAGGTAGATTCAATTCCCGTGTTGCCTCAATTTCTCGGGAATGTCGTGAAGCTGAAAGCTGCTGAAAAGAATTCTCTCCAATCCTAACATTCATCGGAGGAGGACATGGCAAAAAATTTACGAGCCCAGGAGGAGTTGAACAAAGCTCGCCGTACGCCTCCCGCGTCAAAGTCCGCACCCAAGCGATCATCGACACGAAAAACTTCCGTGCTTGCCCTGTTGATGATGGCATGCGCTGTCCTCGTCTTCCTCGCCCTCGTTTCCTACGATGCCAACGATGAAGCCAATGCCGATATAAGCATTACAGATCTTCACAAAGTGTTTACCGGCGATGCACTTGTGCGCGCCAAAGCAGATACGGCGCACAACTGGCTCGGACTTGTGGGGTCGATGATTTCCGAGTTTCTCATCAAAACCACAATCGGCTACAGCATTTTCTGCCTGCCCGTGTTGCTCATGCTGTTCGGCTGGACCATTCTTCGCAAGAAGGATATGCGTCGTCTGTTTGTCATCACCAATTATACAATCCTGTTTGCCCTTGTGTTTTCTGCATCGTTCGGCATGATGCGTATTATTTCCAGCGGCTCGTGGATGGGCATGGAGTGGAGCGGCGTTATCGGGGATTTTCTCGCGTTGATTTCTTCGCAGCTGCTCGGAAAGGTGGGAGGCTCGATCTTTCTGCTGACTGCCCTTGGAGTTCTTGTTGTTCTGGCGACCGATCTTAATTTGCACGATGTTGCCGAGCGGGCAAAGATGCTGTTTCTGAAATTGGCGGATTGGGCTGGCCGAATGAAAGAATCTTTCGCTGCGAGGAAGGCTGCACGCATTGCCATCAACAAACATGATCCGGAAGATGAATTTGAACACACTGCAGCCGAGGAAATGATTGTAAAGGCGCCCATTCGCATTGCGAAACGACAAACTGAAGAGCCCGTAATTCCCGTATCGAAAAAGCTTGAACCAAAAGTCTTTGGATCCGATTTGATGGAAGAGCAAATGATCGAGGAAGATTCGAAGGATGATGTACCTTCCATCTCTTCCGCTCTTCACAAAGAGATCCGGCTCGAAATTGAAAAGAAAGTTGAAGAAGCAGAAGTAAATTTCGATGAACGAAAAGTCGACGACAATATTCCCGAAGAAATTGATTACGTGTTCCCGTCGGTTGAATTGCTCGACCCTCCGAAGGCAAGTGGTGAAGAGGTTGCAGACGAGGAATTGCGCGCAAACGCAGACCTGCTGAGAGAAACACTCGCGCAATTTGATGTCCAGTTGGAAAATATTTCGGTGACGCCGGGACCCGTGGTAACGCTGTACGAGCTCGTTCCGGCGACGGGCGTGAAGATCAGCCGCATTGTAAGTTTGGAAAATGATATTGCCTTGAAGCTCGCCGCAAAAGGCATCCGCATCATGGCGCCGATCCCGGGCAAGTCGGTTGTCGGAGTTGAGATTCCGAACCACAACCCGTCGATGGTGAACATCCGCAGCGTTATTAATTCGTCGAAGTTCCGCGATACGAATGCGAAGCTTCCCCTTGCAATGGGGAAGACGATCTCAGGCGAAGTCTTCACGGATGATCTGGCGAAGATGCCGCATCTGCTGATCGCCGGATCGACAGGCTCAGGGAAAAGTGTCGGCATCAATACGATTCTTGCCAGTCTGCTGTACCGGATGCATCCTTCCGATTTGAAGCTGGTGATTTTCGATCCAAAGAAAATTGAACTGACACAGTATGCGCGGCTAAAGCATCATTTTCTTGCCATCTCTCCCGACGTCAACGAAGAGATTATTACCAATCCGAAGAATGCCGTGCTTGTGCTGAAGGGTGTTGAGTTTGAGATGGAGAAACGGTACGACAAGCTTGCCGCAGCCGGCGTACGAAACATCTCGGACTATAACGAGAAATTCAAAGCGGGCAAACTCAAGAATTCTGAAACTGTCATTCACCAGCGGATTCCGTATTTAATTGTGGTGATTGATGAGCTTGCGGACCTGATGATTACCGCGGCGAAAGAAGTCGAGGAACCCATTGCGCGCCTTGCACAGCTTGCGCGTGCAGTTGGGATCCATTTGATTGTGGCGACGCAACGGCCCTCTGTGGATGTTATCACCGGAGTGATCAAGGCAAACTTCCCTGCCCGGATTGCATATCAGGTTGCATCCAAAACTGATTCGCGTACGATTCTCGACATGAACGGCGCGGAGCAGCTTCTCGGCAATGGCGACATGCTGTATTTACCGAGTGGCAGCCCGAAACCAATTCGCCTGCAGAATGCGTTTATCTCAACAGATGAGGTCGACGCGCTTGTCAATCATATTGCCAAGCAGAAAGGCTACTCAAAGCCGCAATATCTCCCTTCGTTTGTTGAGAAGAAGAAAAGTTCCGATGCGGGCGGCTTGGGTGGCGACCGGGACGAGCTCTTTGAAGAGGCGGCAAGGGTTATCGTCCGGCACCAGCAAGGTTCGGTATCTCTGCTGCAGCGCCGGCTGAAAGTAGGTTACTCCCGCGCTGCCAGATTGGTGGACGAACTTGAAGCCGCCGGTGTAGTCGGCCCGTTTGACGGAAGTAAAGCCCGTGAAGTGTTGGTTGAATCAGAAGCGGAACTCGAAGCAATTCTCTAAACATTTTTCAAAAAGGAAAACAAGCTATGAAGCGTGCAGTTGGATTCGTGATGTTGGCGGCGTTGATCTTTTTCAGTTCCGTTTTGCGGGCGCAGAATGCTCAGGAGATGTTGGAAAATGTGAAGCACAAGTATGATTCAATCAAGGATGCAGAGTTCAAGTTTTCTCAACAGATAAGGTTCGCCATCTCAAAAAAAGAGCAGACTGTTACCGGCACGCTCGCGATCAAAAAGGGAAACAAGTATCGGGTTGAAACAGGAAAGAATACGATCGTAACGGATGGCGCCACCGTATGGTCATACTCAACCGCATCGAATCAGGTCCTGATTGATAAGTTCAAAGAAAACGAACGCTCACTGACGCCGGAAAAAATTCTATCAGGTGCGCCAAAGGATTACACACCATCTCTTGCCGGTACAGAAAAGCTCGGCAAAGTTCAGACGCAGATACTGAAGCTCGTCCCTAAATCAGAAGACTCGATGGTAGGCACCATGAGGCTTTGGGTCGATGAAGCGACCTGGATGATCAAGAAAGCTGAAATCGTGGACGACAATGGCAAGGTAACGCTGTACACCGTCAACGAAGCCCGCATCAATACCGGCATGCCCGACTCGCGATTTACGTTTCAAGTCCCGAACGGAGTTGAAGTTATTGATTTGCGTTGACCGAACTTCCTAATTCTTCCCGCCGGCGATGACGAAGCAAACACTCCGCTATATCCTCAGCATTGTCCTGACAATACTGTTTCTCTATTTTGCTTTTCGTGGAACCGATTTCGCGGCCATGTATCGCTCCATGAGAGATGCAAATTATTGGTGGATACTTCTCATGTTTGCCAGCCTGATTGCAAGTCACGCAGTACGGGCGTGGCGATGGGGATATTTGCTTGAGCCAATTAAACGCGGCATCGGAATGCGAAACTTGTTTTCCGGCGTGATGGTTGGATATATGGTGAACAATGTGTTGCCGCGGGCAGGTGAGATTGTACGCCCTTTTGCGATCGGCAAACTTGAAGGCATCCCGCGCAGCGCGGCGTTCGGTACTATTGTCGTGGAGCGTATCATCGACACAATCTTATTTCTGATTCTTATAGCGATCATGCCGCTGGTATACAATGGGCCTTTGCGCGAAACATTTCCGTGGCTTGATGATGCGAGATTTTTACTTTCGATTCTCACGCTGGGTTTCGTTGCATTCCTGGTTGCCCTCGTTCTTCGAAGAGATTGGGCGGATGTTGTAATCGTCCGGCTGGTCAAAATATTTCCAAAGCGGCTGGCAACAGCAGTGAATCGAGTGACACATGAGTTTCTTGATGGGTTTCTGTTTCTGAAGAAACCAAAGCAATTGCCGCTTATTATCATGCAGAGTTTTGCGATATGGATTCTGTACATCTTTGCAGCGTACACAGCGTTCTTCGCATTTAATTTGAATCTGGATTTCAACGCTGCGATAGTGGTGCAAGCAATTTCCACTATCGGCGTGGCAATTCCGACCCCCGGAGGGACCGGATCGTACCATATGTTTGCCTCGCGGACGCTAACCAAATTATTCGGTGTGCCGGGAAATGTAGCGCTCAGCTATGCAACAGTTACGCATGGGGTCGGATTTATCGGCACGATGATAATCGGCTTGTACTTCTTCTTCAAAGATCACATAAAGGTTTCGGAAGCGATTGCGAAAGAGGGGGAGCAGGCGCAATGATGCACTCTCAACACAGATCTCGAAACAGGACGGTATGCGTGTCAATCGTCTTACTGTCTATGGGAATGTATTTCTCGCCGGCGTTGGCACAATCATTTCACTCAAATCGAATTAGCTTTTCAGCCGGACTCGGCGTGAACTACCATGATGCAAAAGACATCGTTGACAGGATCAACGGCAACAGTGTCATAACCCAGCGTGTTTCAAATTTCAAGTCAGGCGCAGAGTTTTTTGGATCTGCGACGTTTCCTCTTGCTCCGGACTGGACAGTGAAGGTGGAATATTCCTATTTGCTTGCATCGTATAACCAGCCGACTAATTTTGGAAATGCAGAATTTTCGTATCATGTTCACATGCCGACGATCATTGCCCAGTATATTTTGTACGAAGCAGAAACATACAATCTGAAAGCGGGCGCCGGCGCAGGTTACCATTTCGGTAGCTATTCGGAAAAATATTCAAATGTGGATGCAACATTTACCGGAAGTGGAGTCGGGACCATTCTTGAGGCGGAAGCCAATACGGCGCTCAGCGAACACCTGTTTGCACATCTTGGCGCTCAAGTTCGATGGGACTTTATCGGCGAATTAAAAAGCGCCGCCGGAAATCCGCTGGGTATTGTTCCCACCACTCTTAATTTTTTCTCAGCCGGTGCACGGCTCGGAATGTCATATTATCTCTAAACACTTAATCACAAGGAGGGATACATGAACCACCAATCAGTTGGAGCTGTTTCACTGTTTTTTATTGTCGGGATGTTTGCATTTATGACCCGCGGTGTTGCGCAAGGTCCGGGCGGCGGAGTGCCCGGTGTGCATCTCGCAGTTGTCGAGACTTCGATGGGCAATTGTGAAATTGAATTGTATGCCGACGATGCACCGAAGACGGTCGAGAATTTTATGAAGCTGGCAGAAAGAAAATATTTCGATGGCGTGCGCTTCCATCGCGTAGTCAGAAATTTTGTTATTCAAACCGGGGATCCGAACAGCAAGGATAAAAAGAAAATGGATTTGTGGGGACAGGGGGGCGAAAGCGCCTGGGGAAAAGAATTTGCGGACGAATTGAATCCGAAGACAGCTTCATATAAAAGCGGCTACATGAAGGGCGTTGTTGCAATGGCAAATAAAGGTCCAAATACGAACACCAGCCAGTTCTTTATTATGCTTCGCGATAACACAACCCTGCCCAAGAACTACACGATCTTCGGCAAAATTGTGAAAGGAATTGAGGTTGTCGAGAAGATCGGCCAGGTTGGTATAGACCCCGAGCCCGATGGCAGGCCGAAAGTTGATGTTGTCGTGAACAAAATCCGGATCTTACATTCCGGCGGCGTAGCGCCGAAGAAATAGTCAAGTGGCAAAAGATGATTTGACATATGAAGATGTTGTTGCTTCTGCAGGAAGGAAAGAATTCTCTCCCGTCTACTTGCTGTTTGGTGAAGAAGATTTTCTAATCGAAGAAGCGACAGATGCGATACTCAACGCCGCGCTTACACCTGATGAACGCGGCTTTAATTTGGATGTTATGTACGGGACTGAAGCCGATGCCAAAGATGTTATTTCCCACGCTTCATCATTTCCAATGGCGGCAGAACGGCGCGTCGTAGTTGTACGCGACGCGGATAAACTCTCGCACGCTGAGTTGCTGACTCATTACCTCGACCAACCATCGTCCACTACGTGCCTTGTCCTATCCTGTACCAAGCCTGATTTTAGAAAAAAGCCGTTCGTCAATCTCAAAAAGAAAGCTGTCGTCGTTGAATGCAAACCATTGTGGGAGAATCAGATTGCCGGATGGATCTCCCGTAGAGTAAAGAAAGACAAACGAGAGATTCACCCTGATGCTGCGTCAATGCTGGCAGCGTATGTCGGCAGTTCGCTTCGTGAACTTGTGAACGAACTCGAGAAGCTGTACATCTACGCCGGCGAAAGAAAATCTGTCTCGGTTGATGACGTCGCCGCAGTTGTCGGTGTCTCGAAGGAGTTCAGCATTTTCGAATTGCAGTGGGCTATTGGCGATTGCAACGTGGCGAAGGCAACGGAAATCCTTGAGCGCATGCTTGCCCAGGGTGAACATCCCGTGATGATGGTCGCTGTGCTGACACGTTTTTTTCAGACTCTCTGGAAGTTGCATGATGTTCGACGACGGGGTGTGCAGGGCAATCAACAATATATTCAGGCGGGCATTTTCAGCTTTGCCGATCGTTACGCGCAGGCCGTGAGTCACCTTTCGATCCGTCAGACTGAAGAAGCCTTTCTCGCGTTATCCGAAGTCGATGAGAAGTTGAAGACAACCTCAACCGATTCCAAGTTGTTGTTACAAACTTTTATCGTCCGCATCACGCAACGTTCCGACAATGTGTACGCCTGAATCTCTCAGCAATCCCAACTGAGCCATGGCGGATCAATTTCTTACTGGAATCATTTTCGCCGCGATAGTTTCTGTTTTCTCCTACCTCGGTCGTTTACTCACTCTGAGTGGTACTGTTGTACAATTCATTTTGGGAACACTTCTCCTTGGATTCGGGGGCTGGCAATGGACCGTGCCGATGGTAACTTTCTTTGTTCTCTCAAGCGCAATTTCACATACAGGCAATACTCGCAAGTCATCAGCCAATTCCTTCTTTCAAAAATCTTCTCAACGCGATGCAGGACAAGTAGCGGCGAATGGTGGAGTCGCGGGTTTTATTTTGTTGCTCTTGCTTTTGATTCGCGACCCAAATCTGTATGTCGCTTATCTTGGTGCTGTCGCCGCGGCAACTGCTGATACGTGGGAAACTGAAATCGGCACGCTCTCGCGAACTCCACCTGTATTGATAACAACATTCAAACCTGTGGAAGCAGGCCGGTCAGGCGGGATATCGGCATTGGGGACCGTGGCAGGTTTATCAGGCGCTGTTTCGATTTACCTTAGTGGATTATTTTGGTTGAAGGACATATGGGTCAGCTTCCTTGCGGTAATTCTGGGCGGCCTTGCCGGAACCGTGCTGGATTCCCTTATCGGCGCTACGATGCAGGCTCAGTTTCGTTGTGTAATGTGTGGGAAATTGACTGAACGAAGAACTCATTGCGGGGAAGTAGGTGAACTCACTCAGGGTAGAAGGAATATCGGGAATGACTTCGTAAATCTGCTTTCGATTTTTTTTGGGGCGACAGTCTCTTATGTTGTTCTCAGGTTTTTGAGGTAATAGCAAAATCGACGAATCCGGCTCATTTTCAAAATATCTCTTGACTTCCTAGAAGCGATAACCTAAATTATGGCTAAACCCTTGTGCATTTCATACCTTACTTTAACTGAAAGACGTTAGTTGCTACAACGCGAATTCCCCTTAAGGCAAAAACACGTTGTTTCGCCGGATTCATCGAGACCGTCTGCTGAATTCTCAAATCAAAACGGGGTGGTATGAGTCAAGAAGAACTGATCAACATGATTTCAGAACGAGCCGGGATTTCCAAACAAACTGTTCGAGAAATCATCAATGCATTTGCTGATGTCTGGACTGAAGAGATTTTGAATAATGGTGAACTGACGCTTGATAATATCGGTGACTTTCTGATAGAGCATCGTCCCGGCAGACAAGCATTGAATACCGAAACGAGAGAATTATTTACTGTTCCACCGCGTGATTATCTTTCCTTCCAACCTTCACAAGATCTCATCAACTGGAGTAACAAAAACGCATGAACAGAGACGAGTTGTTGAAGCGTTGTGTTGATCGCCGCGTTGCGCACGAGACAAGTGTCGTTGCGGTTTCTCATTTGTTCTACGTATATTTGCTCTCCGCCCTGAAGAAAGGGCAGCGGGTCGAGGTCCCCAACTTCGGAACTTTCGGTACTCATATCGTTGGTGTGAAGCGACAGCGCCGTCTTCCGTTCTTTGAGGTGGAGAATGATCTTGCCGACAAGGTGAACGAGCGGTATAGAAATCTCAAACCTCTTGTCATGGGACGTTTTGAATTGACCCCGATTGACGGCGACGTGGAATATGAAGGGAAGGAACCACCATACGATCCTGTTGTGGAAGGATTCGGAAAAGAGATTTTGTTCGACACGTCTCGCGAGATCACTGCCGACGAATTTCGTCAGCAGGAACAGACTCGGTTCACGCCGCCTGCACAGGCCGAACGGAGTACGGAACCATCTCTTCCTGCAGTGGTGCCTGTTCCTCTGGAACCCGAACCGCCAGTCGCTCCTCAAGAGGAAATAATTCTCTCTGAATACGCACCAGCATCGAAGGAGAAGAAACTCATGCCAAAGTTAAATCTGAGAGGGGAAGGAATGGAAACTCCTCCTCCGATGGGGGCTGGAGCTGAAACCGAACCTATGCAACCGCCGCAGCCGCCTCCTACACTGAGAGAAATTGCTCCTCCGAGCAGTCCATCGCCGGCGTTACAGATAATACTTGTTCTGCTCGCAATTGCATTGCTTACGTTTGCGTTGAATTATTTTGGTATAGTGCATTTGTGGGGAACAAAAACAGGCCCGGCTCCTTCAACGGAAAGTCAATTGCCTCCCGGCGAACAACCACCATCACATGTTGATGGAAGTACGAGTACTCAGCCGGAAACCGTTACGCAAGAACCGTCTCCCAAGCCAATAACGACACCCGAACAAACTCCTGTTACTGGGAACAAGGAACAAAAAGGAAAGCCATCTGAAACTCAACGTACTCCGCCGAAACAGACGAGTCCGCCTCCTGCGACGGGCGGGTTCACAATTCAAGTTACTTCATTGAATTCAAGGCGAGACGCAGATAAGGTCCTTGCCCGTTTGAGCAAGTCTGGCTTTGATGGTTACGTCTCCGAGGCGTTTGTGAAAGGCAGGAAGTGGTTCCGCGTACGGTCCGGACGTTACGTAACAATTGATGATGCGCGGACCGCGGCAGCGAAGATGGCGAGTGCAAATGAGGTTGGCATTTGGGTCGCGAAAGTGGACCCGGGCGAGTGATCAGGCTTCTGTTAACGGAACATCGCTGGTCTTATCGTCTTTGAAGTAGTAATAATACAACACGCTTTCCGCCAGTGTAAGTAGGAGCAGGGAAGCGGCATCACGGTCAAACCACACAGCAAATCCTTCGGGCGGCATCACGAGTTTCATAACAAATGATGCCATCGCCCATCCGACAAAGAATATCAGCGAAATAAAAAAGACTGCAAGAAATCCCTCGCCTATTCCCTCCGCTTGATAACGTCGTGTAAAGATCGCGACAACAGCAACCGTGTGAAGATAGAAAACAAGAAGGGGTATCATTCAGTGCACCTCTTTTGGTGATAAGGCCGCCCGTATCGTTCGCAATAGAATTTTCACATCGAATGCCAGCGACCAGTTTTCGATATAATACAGATCGTATTTCACGCGTTCTTCCAGCGAGGTATTTCCCCGCAATCCGTTGACCTGCGCCCACCCTGTCATGCCCGTCTTCACCCGATGCCGATCGAGATATTTCGGAACGATGGATTTGAACTGGTCAACAAAATAGGGCCGCTCCGGCCGCGGTCCGACAAGACTCATCTCTCCCTTAAATACATTAAAGAGCTGGGGTATTTCATCCAGGCTCGTCTTTCTCAAGAAGACTCCAATAGGAGTTCTTCGCGGATCGTTGTTTGATGTCCACACGGGGCCTGTTTCAACTTCTGCCCCGATTCTCATTGATCTGAATTTATACATCGTGAATTTCCTTCCGTCCAGCCCCAATCGTTCCTGGGTAAAGAAGAAGGGGCCGGGTGAACTGAGCTTCACGAAGATTGCAATCAGTATCCAGAGGGGCAGAAAGAAAACGAGCAGGATGAATGACACGACAATATCAAACGTTCGTTTTGAAATTCTTCCCCATACCGTAAATGGGATACTCTTGATCGTGAGGAATGGTATTCCTTCGAGTTCCTTCACCCGTACTTCTGTCGTCAACACATCGAGCACATCGGGCACCATCATGAACTCGACGTTCACACCCTCACATTCACTTATGAGGTTGAACAGGAGATGATGCTCTTTTGACCTGAGAGCAAGAAACACAAGGTCGATATTCTGGTCGCGAATGTACGCGGGCGCATCTGAGATAGGCCCGAGATATGCGGCTGAGGAAAGCTTCAGATCCTTCTCCGCCGGCGCATCTGCAAAATAGCCAACGATGTTAAAACCGAACGAGGCATGCCGGTTGAGCAGCGTGTAGACTTGATTTGCCAGACTGTCGTTGCCGATGATAATGGATTGCTGAAGGTTCTTTCCTTTGCGATAGTATCTGCGCTCGGCGGAGTGGATGATTATGCGGCCAAGAAAGATAAACACGATCGACCATATCCACACGAGGCCAAAGACGATACGGGAATAGGAGAATTCCCGGTAAAAGAACGCGGCGCTCATGACGATGAGCATTCCCCAGCTGATCACTTTTACAACGTTGATAAGTTCGTCGGAGAGCGTAACGTTGCGGCGCGTGCCGTACATTTTCCGCGACTGAAAAAGCAGCAGCCACACAAACATCACAAAGAAAGAGCCGAACAGGTAACCGCTGAAGGGAGGCCCGCCAATTTCCGTCGCGCCAAAATAATCAACAAGCGTCGTCCGAAACCGCAGCCAATATGAAAAGATAAACGCAAACTCAATTGCCGCAGCATCGAACAGCACCGTGAGGACAGGAATGAGAAAATCTCCTCCGCGAGTCAACACGTTCGTTGAGTCGCTGACCCGGCGTGTGTCGTCCTCTTGTTTCGGTGCCATGAAATTGAGTGATGAAAGAATATAGTGGCCTAGCCGTACATCTCGCGTTCAACCAGCCCGCAAATAATATGGCCGACGGTAATGTGGCCTTCCTGAATGCGCTGCGTGTCGTTCGATGGAATTATAATGGCGACGTCGCATAAGTCCTTGGACGAACCGCCATCCTTGCCGAGAAAGGCTATGGTTTTCATCCCTTTTGATTTTGCCATGCGGAAAGCATTGTTCACACTTTCGGACTTGCCGCTTGTGCTTATGCCGAGCAGGACATCGCCGTCGTTGCCGAGGGCTTCAACCGCACGGGCGAACACATTATCATAGCCGATGTCGTTTGCACCCGCGGTGAGCATGGAGCAGTCGGTGGTTAACGCCAACGCCGCAATGCCGGGACGTTTGATGTTCGGGTTCATGCGGATGGTAAACTCGGTTGCGATGTGCTGGCAATCTGCCGCGCTGCCGCCGTTTCCGCACAGCAGCAATTTCTTCTTGTTGTTCAGTGCGTTGATGATTGTATCAACTGCTTTGATAATCTTATCATTGCATGCTTCAAAGATTTTTTTCTTCGTCTCGGCGCTTGCGGTCAGTTCGTCCTGGATGTATGCCTGGCGTGCAAGTATCGTAATCGGTAAGTGTGCCATTGTGGTTGATAATTATGAATTGACAATTGGCAATTAACAATTGCCTGCGAATTATGGTTTAACCATTTGTTGTACAACTGCAGTTGCATTCTGCAACGTCTCATCAAGCTTTGCGATATCCTTGCCGCCTGCGGTCGCAAGATGCGGTTTGCCTCCTCCTCCTCCGCCGAGTTGCTTCGCCATTTCGCCGACAATTTTACCTGC
>JBKJJX010000111.1:0-2710 GCA_046597825.1 Bacteroidota bacterium
TTGGAAGACTGTCCTTCTGCAAGGCACGACAACGCGTACAACATGATCGCTCCAACAAAGAAAAATAAATTCCTCATGTTTTTCCTTGTGATCAGCTCGTCATTCGTGGTAAGCTTCGTCAAATAATAAATGAAACCAGCGGCAAAGATGATGTGAACGATCGTTCCGGGAAGGAATCCGGAAATCTTTGTAAAAGTCCCTTGCTGCTATGCAATCCAGTCTATTGGAATTAAGAGGATATGCATTGCGATACTTCCGATGATAATTGCGCGTAGTGCAATGGACCCCTCATCCTTTCTCGCCAGAAAAGTAATGAGGCCCATGCAAATCAGGAAGATGCTTACAACCTGCAAGACCACATTGGTGGAAGAATTTGGCTGGCTTCCCATTCCTTCCATCATTTTGTCCGGAGCCGCTACCATGATCACTCCAAATAGAAAACTGGCTATTGCCGCTCTAGTGAAAAATGTTTGTCTTTTCATTCCTTCTCCATCAAATGTAAGAGCCGTTGAACGAACACTATTCATCGAGCCCCCAAACTTGTGTAAACCCCGCTTTGCCAAATGTGTGAGCGCCGATGCTTGCATTTGTTAGCTGGCGATTGCAGCATGGTTCACTTACTTGTATTGAGAATCTCGGTTATAACTTCTGGTCTCCAGACTTTGCCGATCTCGGAATCTGTTTGCTGTGCTGAATAGATACCCAAGAACAAAGTTGCCATGCCGCTTGAAGCCATCATTGCACCACCAGATTTTGTTTCGTATCCACCTGTAAGTCGGAGAACAACGAGAGAGCCAGACATTCCGGGTCGTGTCGTTGCATCAATCAAGAAAACGGGCATGTTATCATAATCGAGTTCTGGGTCTGTTGCTATGTGACCGGTTTTCCATATGGGAAACTTACCAGGACCTGACAACCCGAACGGAAAACCGATAATAGACACAGGCATGGCAACAGCCGGTACCATATCGGTATTAGCAAGGGTGAGATCGAAGGGATAAATCTGCACGCCTGAGTGGGATGAAAGGGGGAAAGCTACAACATCCACCTTCGACCCAAGAGGATGCTCGATCCAATTGGGCTTGCCTTTGGGTGAGTACAGCGATTCAATCTTTCGAACCCAATTTCCGAGAGTCTTAGCATGATACCAGATTGCGATGACCGTCGGAGTCCGACCGAACGGATCTTCTATTTTGCCTGTTGACGGGTCCTTGCCAGTAACCACATGCCAGTTTGTGATCAGAAAATGTTTGTTTTGATGTTTGACAATAAAACCGGTTGCGGTTGCAATGGCAGTATCTCCGATACTTGTAATTAGCGATAAACTCCTCGCACTTAGCGGGTCAACTCTCTTGGTAGGCTGTCCGAAAAGTGGACACAAGTTCACCAACGCCAGATAAGCCACAAACAGAAGTCGAGTTCTCATTTTGTCTCCTTGTGTATTTGCCGCAAATGCCAGCTGACGTTTCGCCCAACAACGCAACCCCGTGCCGGTGATTGCGAATGACGAATTCTTGTCGTCGCCCCGGCACGGGTTGAGCGAACTCTTTCGATATTACCGGACTCCGATTCCTTACAACTTTTCCAAATAATGTGGGCGTCGTGCTTTTGGTTGTTATGCGAAGCCCACATTATTTAGCAAACGGATCAATGATCGTGGCAATCGACGAGACTTCATTCGATTCAACCACTTCAAGAATCATCTGTCGCAGTTCCGGAACAAGGGCAAAGAGGAATGGCCAGTTGACAAAATCTACGGCCCTTCCGATTTCAAAAGAATATGTGGTACCGTTGTGAACCACGGTTTCATTGTTTCCAGAGCGGTGAAAATAGACGCCATTGTTATGGATGGTATTGCGAATGCACCGCAAGAGATCGAGAGCCGCCTCGTATTTCTGAAGCGTCAATCGTGAAAGAAGAAAAGAATAGATACTTTTGAATTCAGCAGTACCGCCCGAACAAGCCGTTGGATCAACGGCTTTGACTATCAATCGCAGTGAGCTTTCAATGGAAGCAAATAGAAATTGAAGAAATCCTAATTTGATGAACATATCAAACTCGTTCAGATATATTTGCATGTCAGCGTCGGCAATTGGGCTCTTGGAGATGGAATTCCACCATTGCTTCTGAGTGAGGTTGAACTGAATGTGAACGATACCCAGTTGTGTACTATTCAAAACGTTGACACACTTTGCCAGCAGGGTCAGTCTCACATCCTTGGCTTTATCCCACGTAGGATGCTTGTGGATGAGGCCGTCTTTTGTTGCCACGAATGAATCACGCAACTGCTGCATTGTGGAAATAGAATCCATTTGCTAACCTTTGGTAAGTGGGTTTTGAATAACTAGTGTAAGTACGACATATGTCGTCTATTTCCGTTTTGGTCACTTCACTTCTTCCTCGGCAACTTCTCATCCCGCACCGCCGCGTTATACGCGAAGGTTTAAGTCTGATTGACCGCGCTATTCGCCGGCTGCACCTTTGCCCCCATAATCAAAAGCCACAACATAAACGCAACCTCTCCGAGCTCGATGGGGAGGGCGATCGGGCTGTTGAAAACCGTATCCTTGTATTGCGGCATCAGCAAGCTCGTAACGCTCAAGACCACATAGAACACGCCAGATTTCGTGCAAGGGTCGAGGAACTTCACCGTCTTGTCCGCCCAGATATTTACACCGCGGTTGTTAGCGGCCCACGCCTCGGCCAGTGT
>JBKJJX010000129.1:0-15765 GCA_046597825.1 Bacteroidota bacterium
CCCAGGATTCACCAAGAGCACGTGAGAAGGCAGCAATCCTGTCCCACCGTGGAGCAAAATTCAGAGTCTCGCGTTCTGCAATCAGCGATTTTAAAAACCCATACTGGTACACGTCGCCATCATCGGTAAAACGAAAGTAGAGCGAATCGCTCCTGACGAACTGGTTGCTGCCCTGAAACGTACTGTCGATGATAATAGCAACCCGCGTCCAGCCGAGAATACTTCTCCCCGTATCGGCGACAGTCCACGAGTTGCGGAAGTATGAGCTTTGAATCCTGTTGCCGTAGAGGTCGAGCTTCCAGTTATCAAAGCTGAAATAATCTGCGGGAACGAAGCGGAATGTGAGCCGCACTGTTGAATCGGAGACGCCGATGGGGAGTTTTTCACGGCAGGAAAGAAAAAGAGCGCACGTGAGCATGTAGAGAATAATATTGCGGAGTGCGCGGGTCATTACACTAATTTCTTGTATTACTTCAAACGTGTTGCTTTCATTGCGAGCGAAGCGAAGCCTGTCTGCCGACAGGCAGGCAATCTCAAACTCGTAGACGATTCGAAAATAAGATTGCTTCTCTACGAGACCGTAGGTCGTCGCGGAGTTTACCCCGCCACAAGCGGGGCTCCTCACAATGACAATTTACTGCAAGGGTTTACAACTTTATCTTCGCAATCATCGACTTCACTTCTTCGGCGGATTTGTTCAGTGCTGCCTGCTCGTCCGGACTTAATTTGATCTGGATGATTTCCTCAACGCCCTTCTTCCCGATCTTTATCGGCACGCCGACGAAGTTATCGTTGATGCCGTACTCACCCTGCAAGTACACGGCGCAAGGGAGGATTCGTTTCTTGTCCTTTACAATTGACTCAGCCATCAACACCGCCGAAGCCGACGGGGCGTAATATGCGCTGCCTGTTTTCAGGAAGTTGACGATTTCAATTCCGCCATTGCGTGCACGAGCCACGAGCCGGTCGATTGTTGCCTGGCTCATCAGTTCCGTAATCGGAATACCTGCGACGGTCGAGTAACGCGGAAGCGGAACCATCGAATCGCCGTGGCCGCCGAGGACAAACGCGTTGACATCCTCAACCGAAACATTCAGCTCCATTGCAATGAATGAACGGAAGCGCGCCGAGTCCAGAACGCCCGCCATTCCCATCACACGATGCTTCTCGAATCCGCTTACCTTCCACGCAACATACGTCATCACATCCAGCGGATTGGAAACCACGATGATAATAGAGCGGGGCGATTTTGCAACTGCCTGCTCGGTGCAGCTTTTTACAATGGCGCTGTTGGTATTCATCAGGTCATCGCGGCTCATGCCGGGCTTGCGTGCAATGCCGGCGGTGATGATGACGATGTCTGAGTTCGCCGTCTCGTCGTAGGTATTCGTCCCGATCACGCGGGTGTCCGTCATTTCAACGGGCGCGGCTTCGTACATATCGAGGCCCTTGCCTTGCGGGACACCCTCGATCACATCAACCAATACAACTTCGTTTACCAATTCTTTATCTGCAATGCGTTGCGCGCATGTTGCGCCAACATTGCCTGCACCAATGACTGTAATTTTCATAGCATATCTCCGAAAATGTTCTGGGTTTGAGTTAAAGAACGGTTGGAATGAAAAGGGATGGAGCGGCGTAAAACGAAAACAGTCCGCTCGGATTTTTCCGGGCGGACTGCGACTACAAACTTAAGCTGCTTTGGGGACGATGCTGACAACTTTCTTGGCTTTGCTGAATTTCTTGAAGTTTACAAATCCGTCGGCGGTTGCATACAGCGTATCATCACTGCCGATTCCAACGTTGACGCCCGGCCGGAACGCCGACCCGCGCTGCCGAACGATAATGCTTCCTGCTGAAACAAGCTCGCCGCCGAAACGCTTCACACCCAGCCGTTGCGAATTACTGTCGCGGCCGTTGCGTGAACTACCCATTCCTTTTTTGTGTGCCATAGCTACTTCCCGATTTTTGTAATTTGAATCTGTGTATATGCCTGTCGATGGCCCCTCTTCACACGATATCCCTTGCGTTTCTTTTTCTTGAATACAATCACCTTTTCGTCCTTCATATCTCCAAGAACTGTCGCCTCGATGCTCGCACCTTCAACTGTCGGGCTGCCGATGCTAAAGCCGTTATCTCCGGAGACCATCAGCACACGGTCGAACGTTACGGTTTCGCCTTTCGCTTTCTTCATCGAAGGGACGTGAATCTTGTCGTTTTCAGCGACTTTATACTGCTTTCCGGCTATATCGACCAATGCGTACATCGGGACTACCTTTTCTTTTGGTGACAAAAACTTGTGGTTAAACGGGATTTTAAGATAACGATTCATTCAAAAAGAAGCAACCACCATTATATGAAGAATCGTTCATCCCGCTCAGCTTTTGATCTTCTTTGAATAGATTTTTTGATTCCGTACCACATCAAGTGCAACGTTGAGTTGCTTATCATCCTTCAGAGAAGCGGCAATCCTTCCCCGTTCTCCCTGGACTCGCGCCATCATTTCGATATTCAGCTCTAGTTCGATATGATTCTTGTAACGAGCAAAGCCGTTCTCTTTCTCCTTCTCCAGCGCGGCGGAGAGTACGTCCAGGTCATTGAGAATTTCCTTCCGATAATGAGAGCGTTCTGCAATTTCACGAAGCTCCTTTACCTTACCATCGCTCTCTTCTTTGTAGTCGAACTTTTGTGCATCCAGATATTTTTTGAATTCCGCTAGAACGGCTTCGTCGACACCGGTGAATTGCTCCTTCTTATGTTCGGCAAAATATTTATTCGCGAAGCGGAAGAAAAGAGATTTCCGGTGCATTTCTTTTACCATCTGCCCGGGGTCTTCGGCCTGAACAGCTGAATCGGGCGTGATGCCGCCGAATTCAAAAACCTTTCTTCCGTTCTTCGTCTTGAACGCACGGCGCAGGCTATCCGGCACTGTCGCAAAGACGCCGTTCTTGTCCTTGTGCATGTAATCGATTTCCTGAATGCTTCGTCCGCTGGGGATGTAATACCGGGCAGTTGTAATTTTCAATTGCGCATCGTAATTCAATCGTTGAATTGTTTGCACCAATCCCTTGCCGAAACTCCGATTTCCAATGATCAAACCGCGGTCGAGATCCTGTAGTGCGCCCGCAACAATTTCGCTCGCGCTCGCACTGTTGCGATCCGTGAGAACAACAAGCGGCGCGTCCGGAACGAGCGGCTCTTCAGTAGAACTGTATTGCCTTTCGGTGTCAGGCCTTCTTCCCTTCGTCGAGACAATTGTACTGTTCTTGGGAACGAACTTGCTGACGACATCAACCGCTGCGTCCAAAAGCCCGCCGGGATTGCCGCGCAAGTCAAGCACAATACCTTTGATTTCACCTTTGAGTCTCATGTCTTTCACCGCCTGACGTACTTCATCTCCCGCTTTCCGCGAGAAGCGTTCAAGGCGAATATAGCCGATACCGTTTTCCAATAGTTCGGAGTACGTGACATTCTTGAGTTGAATTTCTTCACGGATCAAGACAAACGGCAGCGGTTTCTTTTCGCCTTCGCGCTCGATCAACACTTTCACCTCGGAACCCGGCTCACCGCGGGTGAGTGAGCGAACTTCATCCGGTTTTTTATTCGCTACCTTTTCTCCGTCAACTTCAATGATCTTGTCGCCGGGAATAAGTCCGGAGCGCTGGGCGGAATACCCATCCATGACCGTGATAATCTGGATCGCTCCGTCACGTAATCCGATCGTGACGCCGATGCCGCCGTACTTGCCGTGCGTGAGAAGTTCAAGGTCATCACCCTCTTCTTTATCGATGAAGACAGTATACGGATCAAGCGTGTTTAACATCCCGTCAATACCTGCACGCATGAATTTCTCCGGATCGACTTCATCCACGTAGTTGGCGGCGATTTCCTTGTACACCTGGCCGAACACGTCGATGCTTTTGTTGATTTTGAAAAAGAAGTCGTTTTCCGATGTCGGGGTAAATCCACCCGAAACAAGCAGCGTGCACAGTACCAGTGCGAACATTGTCGCTCCGCGGAACTTGCCTTCAAATAAGCGCTTCATATCTTCTCCTCAATTCTACTCAATCCTGTGAATTTGCGTCTTCTCTGCATATGTTTTGATTTTTCCTTCAACAGCTTCCCAGATGTGTTGCTGAATCTCATCAACTGGTAATAGTCCGTCAACACGAAACCAGCGGCCGGGTTCGGCGAGAGCCAGCTCGCGGTAACCGTTTTGAACGCGTTCATAAAATTGATTACCGGAACTCTCCATCCGGTCGAACGCCAGACCTGCTTTTGTTTTTCTTTTTCTGATTTCTCCGATCGGGATATCGACAAGAATTGTCAGGTCGGGCATTGTATCTGCGGTCGCGATGCTATTGATGGTTGCAATGGCATCAAGGTTCAATCCGCGTCCGTACCCCTGATACGCAGTTGTCGAGTCGCAATACCTGTCGCACACGACAAATTCTCCATGCAATAAGGCGGGTCTGATAACTTCAGTTACAAGTTGTGAACGGCTGGCGGAAAACAGCAGAAGTTCCGCACTGTCACTCATATCAGAATTTTTTTTATCGAGAAGGATGGAGCGGATTTTTTCCGAAATGGGAGTACCGCCCGGTTCGCGAATGAAATGAACGGTGTGGGCTTCCTTTAACTTCTTAACGAGCAATGTTGCTTGCGTCGACTTGCCGCTGAAGTCGAGGCCTTCAAACGTAATGAACATCTTCAGGAATCTTTCGTGGTTTTCTGTTTTCAAAGTACGGATTTCACGCGCGTGAATCAATTGGAGGTTTCGTTGCACCTTATCGAGCTTTTGAGTAAGTTCACACCAATAATTCAGCATGAAGGTTTATCGCTCGATCAATGGCAAAATCCGCCCGCCCGACAAGTCGTCTGCGACCAAAGGGGTCGTCAGGCCCGTCGGCAGTCATTCCCCGGCAGAAGCAGCCGCTCTCTCCCTCATCATCCCCGCTTGATACAAAAAAACAACAGAAAGCAAAATCTCGCGCCGAAGATTCACGGCTTATCCAGGCCGCGCTGAAGGGTGACAATGCTGCGTACAAGCGGCTCATGAAAAAATACCATGACGCCATCTACAATTTCATCTACCGCATGATTCACGACAAGCATCAGGTCGAAGATCTGACGCAGGAAGCATTCATCAAAGCATTTCAATCGCTGGCAAGTTTTAACGAGGAGTACGCCTTCAGCACATGGCTGTACAAGATCGCAACAAATAATTCTATCGATTACATTCGCAAAAGGAAACTGCAGACGTATTCGATCGACAAGCCAATCGATGCGAAGGATAGCGACTATTCATTCGAGCTGCCTGATGACTCTTACGAAACAGACATGGAAATGATCAGCGACCAGCGCGCAAAAATGCTGAATGAGGCAATCACCAAACTCCCCGATAAATACCGGAAGGTTATTCACTTGCGTCATGTCGATGAGCGAAGTTATGAAGAAATAGCGGAGCAGCTAAAACTGCCAATAGGAACGGTAAAAGCGCATATCTTCCGCGCACGCGAAATTCTTTACAAGTCCCTCAAGAACAAAATCAGGCATTACTAACGCGGCAACGAAACTCTCGTCTCCGTAGGGCGTATTACTAAGCAGGTACTATGATAGACAAAGAGAAACATATTGTAGTGCGGTGGATTTTCAGCACTCTCTTGCTTGCCTCAGCTGCATATGGCGGCGACCAGAGCTCCATCGGACGGACTACGGAAAAGCAGCTCAACGTTGTCCTCTCCTCATCGTTCGGAAAAATAATTATCGGACGGGGTGAACCGGAAAAAATTGTCTCGGGCCAACTGTTCGGCAACGAAGACAAGTCCGTTGATTTTCAATCGAACTACAATGTCCGCAACCGCGTCGGCTACCTTGATCTTTCGCTGGGAGAAGGAAAACGCGAGGGAAAGAAGAGTTCGATCAAACTGAGTGACATCACCAACAATAAATGGCAGCTCAAGTTCAGCGACGCACTTCCGATTACGTTCGATATCGAGCTTGGAGTTGCAAAGGGAGAATTCAATCTTGCCGGATTACAGGTAAAGGATTTTACAATGTCCTGCGGCGCGAGTGATGTTCTTGTTACGTTCGATGAGCCGAACACCGCAACATTGAACGAAATGAACATCGAATGTGGTGTGGGAAAATTTGAGGGAAGAAATTTAGGGAACGCCAACTTCAAGCACTTCCGCTTCGAGGGCGGCGTCGGCACGGCAACGCTGGACTTCAGCGGAAAGATTGAATCCGAAGTGGACGTTGATGTTCAGGTGGGCATGGGCATCTGCACGATCATTCTTCCGGATGATGTCGGCACGAAGATTTTGTATGAAGAATCAATCGTGTCGCGCATCGAACTTGCACGCGACATTCACAGCTCCGGCGAGAACCAGTATATCAGCGATAACTACAAGACTGCATCCGGCAGAATGAACATCCGCATCGATGCCGGGCTTGGCAGCGTGAAAGTGAAGCGGCGTTAGCCCTACCACAAAAAGAACGGCGCCCAGATGTACGGCGCCTTGTATTCCTTATCCTTTATCATCTCCAGCAGAACATTCCGGTACGCTGCTTCAACATTCTTCCCCGCAATAATTCCCGTATAAAATAATTCATTGAAATATTTTTTCGTTTTCCGAAGCGGAACGTAGCTGTTGGCAACAACATCCGCACTGCCATTCATGCGGAATATCCGCGGAATGAGCGGACTCAACTCAACTGAACTCAAATTTGAAAACACGACAACTGGATAACTGCCGGACGCAAAGAACTCATTCAGCCTCGGGTAACGAACAGTTCCATATCCGACCCCATCCGAAAGAACAAAATATGAGTTTGACGGGCGACGATCGTTGTAGTGGACTTCCAACGCGCATTGGAGTATATCGCCTTTTTCTTTTTGCAGGATGTCAACCGTCGCGTCGCGATTGAAATACATACGGGATTCATTTGCATATGCGCGGATATCCCGCAGTTCGTACTCAACGTCCCACCCGGTGTTTCCCTGATTACCGAACGCGATAATAGCAGATAAGCGTTTCAGCTGCGAGTCCTTCAACAAGAGAACTCCCGCATCGGATAAATACCGGATGGAATATTGTTCGATGGCATACGGCGTACCTTCCCCGCCTTTTTGCAACACGTGCAGGGGGACAAACCCGAACTCCGGTGGCAACACAATCAACACTTGCGATCCTTCGGCAACGCGTGATTCCAACGGCCGAAGAAATATTCCATACAATTTTGAGGATAGTTCTTTCATCCGCTTGTCGGGAAGGCTCTTATCACTCTCTGCATTGCGGTTACGTTCGCGGAGTTTTGAATTGAACTCATGTATATTTGAGATCAACTCCGACTTCTCAATGGATGAAACCTGGACGGAGGAAGAAGAGGACGAGATTAGAAACGTATGCAATGCAAGGCTTGCAGGAACATATTCCACCAATGTGCATTCGGCAGGAACTGTGCGCTGAACTTCCTGCAGCGCGGGTGCAGATAGTAACACCGCTTCACGATACAATTTGTTAGCTTGGGCAATTGAATCACCGAGGTCCTGCATCCGTACGCTGGAAAGCGTGAGTGATCGCTGGATATCAACAGCAAGTGGCCGGACATCAGGGCGGGTTGTAAACGCAGACTGCAACTGGTTTTCCGCACCAATGTAATTCCCTCGCACACGCGAAAAGCTCTCGAACGCCTCATTCAAATCCTGTCGCCGTGTTTTGATTCCAAGTGAACTGAACGCCCGAAATGCTGCAAGCCGGTTTTTTTTCTCTGCACAGAAAAACGCTTCGTCCTTTTTTCCCAACTGCATCAGCAAATCTATGAGAGCGTCGTAGGGTGGAAGCTGTCTCTGTGGTGAGGCTTCACAATCCGCAAAAATATCTGCATCATCCCGCCCGGCAAGCGATGAATCGGCGCATGCTGCCGCGTTGCGGAAATACTCAAGCGCTGGCCCTAACTGATTTTGCTCCAGATTCCAATTCCCAAGACACATGTGTGCATATGCATTCGCCCACGGAATTTCTGTCGTAGCAAGAAAAGCGGCACCCGCAAGATAGTTTCGCTCGGCCTCGGGATTACTCAATCCTTTCATGCAGTGCCCGAGCTGCAGCAGCGCGTACGCCTCGATCAATCTATTTTGAGATTTGATTGCAGAGCGGAGAGCAAAATTCAAAAACTTGTGTGCTTCTGCAAATTGTCGCTGACGCAGATAAATATTTCCAACCCGCACTAACATCTCCAACTGAAAAGCCGCCGCACTTTTCAGATTATCCGAGCTCTGAAGAGCGCCGGTAAACACTTTGAATGCGTCCTGCGTTTTGCCAAGTTTGTCATACACAATCCCGGCGTGCATCAAGGCTTCGATGGCGAGCAAGCTGTCGTTTGCCTTTTCCGCGAACGAATAAGCGGCGAGAAATTTCTGTAGCGCCTGTTCGGGTTTCCCATAGAACATGGCAGAGCGACCGCTTTCAATCTCAACGCGCGCTTGCCGGGCAGGGTCCGAGTCGTTGTAGGCATCGGCTAATTCCTTCAGCACCTTTTTCTCACCATCGATATCGCCGATAGCGCGAAGAACCGGAACCTGCATCTGTTGCAACTCCCTGCTGCCGGCATCTTGTCCCAACGCTTTGTCCAAACGGATTGCTTCGGAAAGAAGAGCATTTGCTTTTTCGTCATTCTCGCAAAGATGGTACGCTTTGGCCGCGGCAATAACAGTGGCGCGTGCGCCGCTCTTATCGTTATTCTTATTGTAGAGGATCCGTGCAGTTTCGTACCAGATGAACGCGCTGTCGAAGTGCCCGCCCGCGGAATAATTCTCCGCCAGCAAAAGAGATGTCTCCGCACGCCGGACAATATTGCCAACGATTTCATCTATGGCTGCCACTTCACGCAGCAAACGGCGGCTCTCGCGATGGTCGCCACGGACAAGCGCTGTTTTGGCTTTTTCGAAAACCGCTGCTGCCCGTTGCTTCAACGCCGGTGTCGAGTCGGCACCGCAACCGGCGCAAAAAATTACCAGCAAAAGTCCTGCAACAGAATTGCGCAGAAAGAAGAGCATGCCCTGGGGTTTTTCATCAAAATAGTTTACGTGCATTTGTTTTATTGGTTGATCACATCTCTCATTACAGTCTGACACTCGCTGTATCTGTTTCGCATGCGGATATGATAGGTCGGCCGGCTCTCAACTTCCAGCAAAGCTGCTGGAAGCGGAACGCGCAGACCAATCGCCTTCTCAATAACATCCTGAAACTTTGCGGGATGAGCCGTCGCTGCTACGATAATAGGGGGCGAGTTCGTCATCCACTCCCGCGCCTTCCGTGCAGCCGCAACTCCGACCGCTGTGTGCGGATCGAGAATGTATTTTGCTTTCGCGTAGAATGATTGAATCTCCTGAATCGTCTCATCATCCGAAATGCTTACCGCATCAATATCATTCCTGAGCGTTTGAACATTGTCGCCGTACAGAAATTGAAGCCGGGCGAGATTGCTGGGATTTCCCACGTCCATTGCATTGGAGTACGTTCGAATGCAGGGACGCGGAATAAATTTGCCCGAGTGTAAATATTCCAGCACGCCGTCGTTCGCATTTGTCGCCGCAACGAAACTGCGAATCGGCGTTCCCATCCACTTTGCATACACCGCCGCAGTAAGATTTCCAAAGTTGCCGCTCGGTACCACAATAAACGGTTGCTCGTTTTGTTCCTTCCTGAGCTGCACAAGCGCCCAGGCATAATACGTGATTTGCGGAAGCAATCTTCCAAGATTAATCGAGTTCGCCGTTGTCAGATTGTTGAATGAACGGTCGGCAAGAGCTGATTTCACGAGACGCTGGCAATCATCGAACGTTCCTTCGACTTCAACGGCGGTTATGTTTCCGCCAAGTGTCGTCATTTGTTGTTGCTGTAGCGAAGTAATTTTTCCGGCGGGATAGAAAATAAGAACTTTTATGTGGGGAACGTTGAAGAACCCGTTCGCAACCGCGCTGCCCGTATCGCCTGAAGTCGCGACCAGAACCGTGAGTTCCTGCTGCTCTTGTTCGAGGAAGTACGACATTGCATGCGCCATGAATCGTGCACCGATATCCTTGAACGCAAGCGTCGGCCCGTGAAATAATTCAAGCAGATAAAGATTGCCATCGCTCTTGACAAGTGGTACGGGAAAATTCCACGCCTTCGTTACAATCGCAGCAAGATCTTGGGCCGGAATCTCATCTATAAAGAGAGAAAGAATATGTGTGCCGATTGAATGGAGAGTAGACTGAGCGTCAGGATCGAAGAACGAGGGATCAGCATGAGGAATAGTTTCGGGAACATACAGTCCGCCATCCGGCGCAATCCCCTGAAAGAGCGCTTCACGAAAACCGACAGTCGGACTTCTCTTGTTGACCGATTGGAATTTCATAAGTTTACAGAAACCTGGCGCCACGCATGTTTATCTTCGAAATAAAAACATCGGAACTCACTCCGGCTGTACGGGCAAACGTGCGCTTCATTGCTGCCCCTATTTTTCTTGCAGCGAAAGGCGACGGCGCAACAGCAAACATCGACGGACCTGAACCGGAGAGCGAACACCCCAACGCGCCGGCAGCAATCGCGCTTTGTTTCACTTCATAAAAGCCCGGAATCAGTCCGGCCCTCCGCGGCTCGACAATTACATCTTCCGTGCAGGCGCCGACAAGCCTTGCGTTGCCACGCGATAATCCTGCGACCAATCCGCCGACGTTGCCCCATTGGCGGATCGCAGATTGCAAGGAAATGTCTTTCGGCAGGACATTGCGTGCATCCTGCGTGTGAAGAACAATATGTGGATGCACAACCACCCATGTTATCATGTTACGAACAGGTAACGCAACCACATCGAGCGGATCGTAGCTGCGGACAAGCTGCGCGCCTCCAAGAAGACATGGAGCTGCATTGTCCGCATGCGCCGTGCCGCTGGCGAGGCGCTCTCCTTCCAACGCAAAGCGTAACAAATCTTTTCGACGCAATGGCTTTGGCATCAATGCGTTCACCGCCACTGCCGCCCCAACACTGCTCGCAGCCGAACTTCCGAGTCCCGAACCAACCGGCATGTGTTTGTGAAGAATAATCTTCACACCAAACTTCGGCTTGATTTCATCCATCAGCAGGCAGGCAACGTGAGATGCAACATTTTTCGTTGCATCAGCCGGAACTTCTTCGCTTCCGCGGCTTCGCAGGGAAAACATCAGTCCCGTTTGCTTTATCCGCGAAGCAACAACCACATCGCCCGGACGCACAATAGCAATTCCGACAACATCAAACCCGGAACCGACGTTACCGATTGTTGCGGGCGCGAAAACTTTAACGTTTTCTGAATTCACTTATTACTGAAAGAGAGTGAAGAAGTTTGAGGATATCCGAAAAGACTCCCATCGCCGTCACTTCCGCTCCGGCACCGGATCCCTTCACAACAAGTGGATGCTTCGAATAGCGCTTCGTCGTAAAAACGACAACGCTCTCACTCCCCTGTGTGCCCGCAAACGGATGTGCAGGCGAAAATTCTTTCAGTTCGGCTGTCGCAACGCTGCCTTCCAATGTTCCGACATACCGAAGGACTTTGTTATTTTGTTTTGCTTTGTTGAAGCGCGCAAGAATCTTTTCATCCTGTGCTGCAATTCGTTCGTAAAGGTTCGATCCTTTTCGTAGTGAGGTGGGAACGAGGCTCTCAACACGCACATTCTTGAGATCCATGCTCATACCATTTTCACGTGCAAGAATCAGCAGCTTGCGTCCCACGTCCATTCCGGATAAATCTTCCCGCGGGTCGGGTTCTGTGTAGCCGAGTTTTTCTGCTTCGCGAAGCAACCGGCTGAACGATTTCGTTCCATCGAAATTGTTGAAGATGAAATTGAGGGTGCCTGAAAGTATTCCCTCGATTTTATGAATCGAATCGCCGGTCGCTATTAAATCCTGCAGAGTTGAAATGACGGGAAGTCCGGCCCCCACAGTTGCTTCATAGTAAAATTTCCGATGGTGCTTTGCCAGCAAACTTTTCAACGCATTGTATTTGCGCTGGGGAAGGACGTTGGCCAGTTTGTTTGGAGTTACGATGTGCAGATTTGCGAGTATAAAATCGGAATACCTGTCAACGACCGAAGGGTTTGCCGTACAGTCGATGAGAGCGGCGTTGGATACATTCAGATCCGCAATCTCTTTTGCGAGTAGCTCCGCATTCATGCGTTGACGGGAAGATGCGAGCTTCCGTTTCCAATCTGCAAGGTCGATACCATCTTTCTCCACATGGACGTACCGGCTGTTTGCTACTGCAACGACGCGAACATCAAACCCCTTATCGAGAAGAACCTTTCGTCGGGAATTCAGTTGATTCAACAGCTCCGCTCCCACATTTCCCACGCCTATCACCACAAGCGAAAGCACTGTACGTTTGTTGAAAAACGCATCGTGTACAAGATTCAGCGCCTGAGCTTTTTGATGAGAAGAGACGACACATGAGATATTACGTTCCGATGCGCCCTGGGCAATTGCGCTGATGTTAATCCCGTTGCGTCCGAGCGTTTGAAAAAGTGTGCCTGAAATTCCGGGCGTGCCGCGCATTCCTTCTCCCACAACAGCAAGGATTGTCTGCGATGGCTTTTCGTCCACCAATGTAAGCCCGCTTTGCAGTTCGTACCGGAATTCGTAGGCGAGCGCTTTGCGGGCATTGTGTGTATCGCTTGAGGAGACGTTGATACGTTCCGGCGTCGCGACAGACGAGCCGCCGAATTTCATTATTTTCATATATGGCGGAAGCAGAGAAGAATGACTAGGTCAGGTGTTTCTCAAAAAATTCTGTAATGCGCTTCATGTATCCTAATCCGCCGACCTTCATCATGTCGTTGTGGCGGGCACCGGGGATGAGCCATAATTCCTTCGGCTCATTTGCCGCGGCATAGACTTGCTCGGAGTAGTTGTATTTGATGAGATTATCTTCCGTTCCATGCAGAAGAAATATCGGAATGCGGATATTCTTCACAGCTTCAACCGGAGCAACATCGTTCGCTTTGAAGCCTGCGAGATATTCCGACCTCTTAATAACAATGTTGCGCAAATAATGCCACGGAAGCTTTATCATTCTTTTCTGATAATCATCAAAGACTGCACGCAGGGTTGAGAAGCCGCTTTCTGCCACGACTGCCGCTATTCTCCTATCCACAGCGGCGACCTGCAGCGCGATTGCCCCGCCCATGGACCAACCGAGCAGCCCGATCTTTCCCACCTGCAAGTCACTACGTGTCAACAGATAGTCGATCGCTATCCGCGTGTCATATTTTTCATGATAACCGTACGTGCAATACTTTCCTTCGCTTTCGCCGTGCCGCCGTGAATCATAGAGGAAAACATTGTAGTGATGATCGTGCAGTTCCTTTGCAATCGGCAGCCCGGCAATTTTGCTTTCACTGACGCCGTGAAGAATAATAATCGTTCCTTTTGCAGATGGTGCTTTGATCAGCCAACATGCAAGCTTCAGACCATCAGGCGTTTTCAGCGAGATGTCTTCATACGGAAGGGCCAGGTCGGATGGGTGGAGGGTGCTTGTGCGGGTGCGGTACCATTCCTCCGTCCGTTGTTTGGGCTGCAAAAGCAAACCGGGACCGATAACGAGCAGAACCAGCGACACCGCTGCCATCAGTGCGATGATTATTAAAATGATCCCTAGTAGTAAACTCACGCCAGAAAGATCTCTCGAATGTTGGAAAAATGCAAAGTAAATATACCCAGCAGGGCTGCATGATGCAAACAAACGGTTTTGTTTATGCGAGCGGTTGTGGTTATATTTTTTTCGCCTATGAAGAATATCATTGAGACAAAACCGCGTATTGCAATCGTACATGAGTGGCTCACCGGAATGCGGGGCGGTGAAAAATGCGTCGAGGCGCTATGTGAAGTTTTTCCCGAAGCGACACTGTTCACGCTCGTTCATGTAAAAGGCTCCGTCTCGCCAACAATCGAGCGAATGCCAATCAGGACTTCGTTCATCCAGCATCTTCCGTTTGCCGAAAAGCGGTACCGTCATTATCTGCCATTGTTCCCTTCGGCGATCGAATCATTTGATCTCAGCCAATTTGATATTGTCATCTCATCCAATCACGCTGTCGCAAAAGGTGTTAAAACAAAGCCGGGGACACTTCACATCTGTTATTGCCACACGCCCATGCGATACATTTGGAATTTGTATGGGGACTATTTCGGAAGCAAGCAGGCAGGCTTACTGACCAGATTAGGAATGAAGATGTTCCTGAATTACCTCCGCCGGTGGGATGTGCGAACTGCCACCAATCCACATTATTTCATAGCTAACTCGCACAATGTTCAAGAACGTATTAAACAGATATATGGCAGAGAATCAGATGTCATCTACCCTCCTGTTGATACCTCGCTGTTTCAACTCTCACCTTCGCAGGGAAATTATTTTTTGATTGTAAGCGCCTTCGTTCCGTACAAGCGGATTGATCTCGCGATTGAAGCATTCAACATCACCGGCGACAAGCTCGTGATTGTCGGCAGCGGACCTGACGATGAACGGCTGCGTTCAATGGCAAAAGCAAACATCGAATTCCACGGATGGCAGCATGATGAAAAGCTGAAGCAGTATTATGCCGAGTGCAGGGCTTTGGTTTTCCCCGGTGAAGAAGATTTTGGGATCGTACCGCTGGAAGCAATGGCGTCGGGCAAGCCGGTCATTGCCTACGCCAAAGGCGGAGCGCTTGAGACTGTTATCGACCGCGATGATTTGAAAACAGGAGTCCTTTTCGGCGAACAGACAAGCGCCTCTCTGGAGGATGCTATCCGCCGATGCAAGAAGACGGCCTTCCGGCCAGAACAGCTACGCGCTCACGCTCTCAGCTTTGATCGTGAAGTCTATAAAAGAAAGATGTCGGATTTTGTTTCCGAAAGATGGAGAACATTTTCCCGAACGGAATCTTCCGCCCAATAATCCATTCCGGGAGCGAAAAACAAGCCGGGCTTTTCAAGATTCGTTGACATTCCATCGACTTTTGACTATATTTTTCAACAATTTTTTGCAGGTGCTGAGTGTCTCTGGTGGGGAACCGACGGAGGAAGAAATCCCGTGAATACAAAGTCCTCATCGTCCCCGAAGGAGAAGGGGGCGTTACAAGAAGTATCGGTAGGTGGGGATTTGCGCTTTGGGGAAGCCTGATCTGTGCGGTGTTCTTCTTAATCGCCTTCCTTGCATTTCGTTACACTCCGCTCGGTCGTTTAACCGGCATTGGCATAGTACAGAGTGTTGACAGCGTTGCGAATGAAACCGATCATCGTATTCGTGCGCTTGCAGAAGAAGTTGCCATCCTGAAAGATTACAATATTCAATTACGGAAAGCCCTCGGAGAAAACACCGGGGGTGCCCGGCAGAGTGTCGAGACACAGAAGAGTGAACCGGAGAAGATCGATACAACCAGGAACGAACCTGCTCACGACGGACAACTTGTAGACGATGAGTATAATGTTCCCGCGGTTACTGAAATTCATAATGCGACTTCAGCCACCGGGGTTCAAGCGTCGTTTCCGCTTCTAACGCCGGTGAACGGGATCGTAACACAGGGCTTTGATCCAAACCAGAAACATTACGGAATGGATTTCGCTGCAAAAGAAGGAACAGTTGTTCAGGCCGCCGCCCAGGGTTACGTTGTCTTCGCCGGCTGGACATATGAATTCGGTTACACAATCATTCTTTCGCATGCAGGCGGATACATTACCGCGTACAAGCATAACAGTTCGCTGC
>JBKJJX010000276.1:0-18534 GCA_046597825.1 Bacteroidota bacterium
AAACGCTGCCGGCGGAATTGGCGGCAAGAAAATAAAGCTTCTGACTGAAGACACACAATCAAAAGCTGAAGAAGCTGCAACGGCAGTACAAAAGCTGATCAATCGAGATGGTGTGAAGGTCGTGATCGGCGAAGTGGCGTCCGGCAGAACGCTGGCAGCTGCACCCATCGCACAATCGAACGGTGTCCCTCTTGTAACGCCGGCTTCCACCAATCCCAAAGTGACGCAAACCGGGGATTATATTTTCCGGATATGTTATATCGATCCGTTTCAGGGCGCCGTGCTTGCCAGATTTGCATTCAACTCATTGAAAGTAAAACGCGTTGCCACGCTCAAGGATGTGAAGAACGAGTATAGCGTCGGGCTGGCAGAATTTTTTGCAAAAGAATTCAAATCGTTAGGAGGAGAGATAATTGGCGAGCAGGCGTATAGCGAAGGGGATAACGACTTCAAGGCTCAGCTAACATCCATCAAGGCGGTCAATCCGGAACTGATTTTCGTCCCCGGTTATTACACTGAGGCGGCTTTGATATCAAAGCAGGCACGCGAACTCAAAATTACCGTTCCGATTCTTGGCGGTGACGGTTGGGATTCTGCGAAGTTGATTGAGATAGGCGGAGCTGCAATGGAGAATACATATTACGCCAACCATTTTATTGCCGTTGATACGAGCGCCATGGTTCAGAATTTCGTTCGCAAGTTTGTTGAATTGTACAAAGAGACACCCGATGCCCTTGCTGCGCTTGGGTACGACGCGGGGAAGATCGTCTTCGATGCAATTCAACGTGCCGGAACAACGGATGGACCGAAACTTCGTGATGCAATTGCAGCGACGAAAAATTTCAACGGCGTCACCGGCAGCATAACGATCAACAGCGAGCGCAACGCGACAAAGTCCGTTGTGATCATTGCGGTCAAGAACGGCAAGTTAACATTGCACGAACGGATTAATCCAAACTAGACAAAACAGCCTTACCTGGTTTTCTCATAAGCTCTTGAGCATTCCCTTCAACCATTCCGAAGCAGCCTGATTGAGTGAGTTTCTTCAGCAACTGATTAATGGGCTTTCCCTCGGCAGCATCTACGCCCTCATTGCCCTCGGGTACACCATGGTGTATGGTGTGCTGCGCTTTATCAATTTTGCCCACGGCGACGTGTTCATGGTCGGGGCGTTCGTGGGATATTATCTCGCCCCGTATGTCGTTCCTATGGTTGGCGGGTCGCTCTGGCTTGCCGGTCCGATCGTCACCATCGCGGCGATGATTGTCTGCTCGGTTCTCGGTGTGACAATCGAAAAGCTCGCTTATAAGCCGCTGCGCTCCCGACCCAAGCTCACGATTCTGATTACCGCGATAGGCGTGTCGCTGTTCCTTGAATTTGGCGGCCAGCTTCTGTTCGGTCCCGACCCGAAGCCTTTCCCGACACTTATTCCACAAACGACAGTCATCGAGAATGAGAACCTTGTCATTACCAGTACTCCACTCATCGTTATCGGTACCGCTCTTCTGTTGATGTTTGTTCTCCGCTTTATTGTGATGAAAACAAAAATGGGCACAGCCATGCGCGCTGTCTCATTCAACCAGCAAGCTGCAAGCCTTATGGGTATCAATCTCAACACAGTCATCTCATTCACGTTTACGGTTGGTTCCAGTCTTGCGGCGGCGGGCGGAATTCTGTACGGCTCACTCTATCCAAGTATCAATCCGCTGATGGGCATATTTCCCGGCCTGAAGGCTTTCATCGCCGCGGTTGTTGGCGGCATTGGCAACATCCCCGGCGCGGCGTTGGGCGGCTTGATCATCGGCCTGGTTGAGACGATGGTGACCGGTTATCTCTCGCCCACGTACCGCGACGCAATCTCGTTTGGCATCCTGATTCTGATCCTGATGTTCCGGCCTTCCGGTATTCTCGGTACCAACGAAGCAGAGAAGGTGTAGCATGAAAGCAAGCGGGCACAAAACAAAAATTCTTCTCGCTGCAACGCTGGTTGCAAGCCTGGTGATTACGTTCTTCGAGAAATCCCTCAATCCGTATTATTTCACTGTCATCATTTATATCGGAATCAATATCATTCTTGCGACCAGCCTGAATCTCATCAACGGCTATGCGGGACAATTTTCCCTCGGGCATGCAGGCTTTATGGCATTGGGCGCATACGGAGCCTCGGTCGTAACACGCGCATTGAATGTTACAGCCGGCGACCCGATGAGCCTTGCGATCTTTCCTGTTGCTCTGGTGATTGGAGGAATTGTTGCCGCCCTCGCGGGACTTGTTGTCGGAATTCCGAGCCTGCGGTTACGCGGTGATTATCTCGCAATCACGACATTGGGGTTCGGAGAAATTATCCGAGTCTTTATTCAGAACATAGATTTCCTTGGCGGTGCCCGCGGATTTACGGGCATTCCAAAGCTGGCAAATTTTTTCTGGGTGTTCGCCTTCGTCGGCATCGTCGTCTATGTTATCAGCAACCTTATTAACTCCACGTATGGGAAGGGATTTCTTTCCGTTCGTGATGATGAAATTGCCGCCCAGGCAATGGGGATTGATTCGACAAAATATAAAGTCATCGCATTTATTACCGGCGCATTCTTCGCCGGCATTGCAGGCGGATTGTATGCTCACTTCGTTACGTATATCAATCCTTCACAATTCAGCTTCATAAAGTCGATTGAAATTGTGGTGATGGTTATAGTGGGGGGAATGGGAAGCACGGTGGGTGTAATTCTTGCGGCAATCGTTCTGACAATTCTTCCCGAAGCGTTACGCGGCATTGCAGAATACAGGATGGTCATCTACTCTCTCCTTCTGATCATCATTATGATATCGCGTCCGCAGGGAATATTCGGACAGGGATTGAACATGAAAAAGATTTTTTCATTGGGAAAGAATCACAGTTAACATGAACGTTCTTGAACTCAATACGGCCACGATGAAGTTTGGCGGATTGACCGCTGTGTGCGACCTGAGCATGACGGTTGGTTCGACTGAATTACTGGGATTAATCGGACCGAATGGCGCGGGCAAGACCACGGTGTTTAATATGATAACCGGCGTGTACTGTCCGACAAGCGGTTCGATTATGTTCAACGAACAGAACGTCACCGGGTTCAAACCGTACCGGCTTGCGGCATGCGGCATTGCGCGAACATTCCAGAACATCCGTCTCTTTTCAAGCCTGACTGTCGCGGAGAACCTGCAAGTCTCATTGAACAAAAGCATTAAACACGGATTTTCTCATTCCATCTTTCAGCTTAAAAGTTTTCATGAAGAAGAGATGGCGATCCGCACGAAAGTGAATGAGATTCTGGAAATTTTCGGGCTTGCAGATAAAGCGAACGAGCGTGCAACCTCGCTTCCGTACGGCGACCAGCGCCGCGTCGAGATTATGCGGGCGCTCGCAACCGATCCGAAACTCCTCTTGCTTGATGAGCCTGCCGCCGGCATGAACCCGACAGAGAAAGTTGAACTGATGCGCCTCATTAAACAGGTGAGGGATCAATTCAATATTGCCATCCTGCTGATCGAGCACGACATGACGGTGGTGATGGGAATTTGTGAACGCATCTGCGTTTTGGATTACGGAATCAAAATAGCAGAAGGAACCGCTGTTGAAATCCGGAAGAATCCGAAAGTGATTGAAGCGTATCTGGGCGAGGTTGTCTAAGATGATGAGGCTGCATTGTTAGCAATCAATAACCTGCATGTGAAATACGGAGCAATCGGCGCCCTTGGCGGAATTTCTCTTTCTGTTGAGAAGGGGAAGATTGTCACGTTGCTCGGCACGAACGGCGCGGGAAAAACGACAACACTGCGCGCCATCTCCGGCCTCGTAAAGGCGCACAGCGGGACGATACGTTTCGAGGATGCTGACATTACAAATAAACCCGCGCATACAATTGTTGCTACCGGCATTGCTCAATCACCAGAGGGGAGAATGATCTTCGCCAATCTAACGGTGGAGGAAAATCTTGAGATGGGCGCATACCTTCGCAATGACAAGGCAGAAATCAAAAAAGACAAAGAGTTCGCATTCACCATCTTCCCCCGGTTAAAAGAACGAATCAAGCAACGCGGCGGCACACTCTCCGGCGGCGAACAGCAAATGCTTGCCATCAGCCGCGCTCTCATGACAAAGCCGCGGCTTCTTCTTCTGGATGAACCATCCCTCGGCATCGCGCCGATTTTGATCAAAACCATTTTCGAGAAAGTAGTCGAGATCAACAAAGAACTCGGCATGACCATCCTTCTCGTTGAACAGAACGCACACCTCGCGCTGCATATAGCGCACTACGCGTACGTAATGGAAACGGGGCGTATCGTGATCGAAGGCCAGGCATCCGATATTGCCAGGAATGAAGAAGTCCGCAAGGCATATCTCGGCGAGAGCTGACCCCGGACGCTTCGCTATCTTGTATTTCGAATTCAGTCCGTACGCATACATTAACTTCGGAGAATGCCGATGCATAATCTTTTCCGTACAAAAGATCTCGACAAGCTTTACCGCGACGCCGATCTTTCCGGCGAGGGAGGCGCCGGCCATCTCAAACGTACACTTGGGTCTTTTGACCTGATTGCGCTTGGTGTCGGCGCAATTATCGGTACCGGAATCTTTGCAGTTATTGGCACCGCGGCGGCAGGCGGTGCGGATCATCTTGGGGCCGGACCGGGCATAGCGCTGAGTTTTATCATCACCGCCATTGCATGTGCTTTCTGCGCGTTGTGTTATGCGGAGTTTGCTTCCCTCGTTCCAATTTCGGGAAGCGCATACACGTATTCATATGCGACCATGGGCGAGATGGTCGCTTGGATCATCGGGTGGGATTTGATCATCGAATATGCCGTCGGGAATGTTGCAGTTGCGATTGCGTGGGCCGCATATTTTCATCAACTGTTCGATGGCATGGGGGTTCATATTCCGGCCTGGATTTCGGTTGACTATCGTTCGGCACATCAGGCTGGAGACGCAGTTGCAGCCGCCGGCGGAGTTGTCGATCCTGCCATCTCGCTGAATTATGAGGCATGGGTTGGCCATCCGACAATTGCCGGGATTCCCATCATCTTCAATTTTCTCGCGTTCATTATCGTTATGGCGGTGACGTGGTTGCTGGTGCGTGGAGTGAAAGAGTCTGCGAGAGCAAACAACGTCATGGTTGTCCTGAAGGTCATCATCCTTCTATTCTTCATCGGCGTCGGGGCGACATATGTGAAACCGGAAAATTGGACTCCGTTCATGCCCAACGGGTTCGCGGGCGTGTGGACCGGCGCCAGCCTTATCTTTTTCGCATTCATTGGGTTTGATGCAATCTCAACCGCTGCGGAAGAATGCAAAAATCCCGGACGTGACATGCCCATTGGCATCATCGGGTCACTTGTTGTCTGCACTGTTATTTATGTGGCGACAGCGATGGTGTTGACCGGCATGGAACCGTGGAATAATCTCGGTGTTGCGGATCCGCTCGCATTTGCATTTTCAAAACACGGTCTCAACTGGTCCGCAGGCATCGTGTCACTCGGTGCTGTGCTTTCGATGACGGCTGTGCTGCTTGTGTTTCAATTGGGACAGCCGCGCATTTTTTTCGCCATGTCGCGTGATGGCTTGTTGCCGAAATATTTTGCCAAGGTCCATCCCAAATATCAAACACCGCATATCACCACCATTTGGACCGGCATCGTCGTGGGTGTTGTATCGGGTTTTGCCAACATCAACGAGATTGTCGAGTTGACAAACATTGGGACACTGTTTGCGTTCGTACTCGTCTGTGCCGGCATTATCATTCTCCGCCGGACTGATCCCGACCGGAAAAGGGTCTTCCGTACACCATGGGTTCCTCTTGTACCGATTCTTGGCATCGCAATGTGCATCTATCTCATGGCAGGCTTGCCCTGGGTTACATGGGTACGGTTTGGCGTGTGGCTGCTGATAGGATTAGTACTGTACTTTACGTATGGATTTTGGAAGAGTAAGTTGAGGGCAGAGAAAGAAAAGTCTATCTGAGATATCATCGCAATTCTCTTTTCACACACTCAATGGAGGCTTTATGAATCTTGTCGACAGGGCGAAAAATATTATTATGACGCCAAAGACGGAGTGGCATGTGATTTCGGCAGAGACTCCGAACATCGGACAGATCATTACAGGCTATGTACTTCCTCTTGCCCTGATCCCCGCAATTGCACATATGATAGGATGGGGATTGATTGGTGTAATCGCACCGTCGATGTCTTATGGAATCGCGTCCGGACTCATCTCGATTGTCATTGAAATTGTCGCGGTGTACGTTATGGCATATCTGGTGAACTTTCTCGCACCCAATCTCTCTTCTCAAAAAGATCTTGGGAAATCATTTCAACTCGTTGCCTATTCGTTTACGCCGTCGTGGGTAGCCGGCGTGCTGTACGTTGTCCCTTCGCTGGGATGGCTTGCGGGGCTTGCAGGTTTGTACAGTTTGTATTTGTTGTATCTCGGCCTTCCGGTCATGATGAAGACCCCTCAGGATAAAGTTGTACTGTTTCTGATTGTCTGTATTATTACTGCGTTTATTGTATATATGGTTGTCGGCGCGATACTGAACAGCATTTTCTTCACAGTACTTGGAATCGGCTCACTTTCAACCGGCGGTTGGTACTAATAACAGTTCTATCAAATAATAAGAGTGTTGGATGGAAAAAGAGAAACCTCAGCTACTGCGTGCGCTCGGTCTGCGTGAAGGGATCGCCATTCACATGGGCGTTATCATCGGGTCTGGAATATTTCTGACGCCTGCGAAAATTGCGGGCGAGTTGCATGCAATGGGCCCGATCATGCTGGTGTGGATTGTAGCAGGAATGCTTACGCTGTTCGGTGCGCTTTCACTTGCTGAGTTGAGCGCCGTGCTGCCGCAGGCAGGCGGGCCGTATGTGTACCTGAAAAATAGCTACGGCCGCGTGTGGGGATTCATGTTCAGCTGGAATGATTTCTTCATAAACAAAGCCGGTTCTGCGGCGGCGATTGCAATTGCATTCGTTACGTACATGGGCTATTTCGTTCCGGCAGTCAGCCCGGAGAATGCATTCTACAAAACTGAATATCACTTCTTTGGAACGCCGATGGAGTTTGCCTTCGGCTGGACGCAGATAGTTGCAATGGCGGTGATCCTCATCGTCACGTATGTGAATGTCCGCGGAGTAAAACTCGGCGGCTCGGTCATGACTGTGTTCACGACTGCAAAAGTGTTGGCGTTATTAGGAATTATCATTGCCGCAATATTCTCTGCAAAAGGAAGCAGCGCAAATTATTTACCGTGGTGGCCTGACTCATGGTCTTCCACGATGACGGCTGCGTTCGGCGTGGCAATGATCTCTGCGCTCTGGACGTACGATGGCTGGATTGATGTAACGCTTGCGGCGGGAGAATTCAAAAATCCGCAGCGCAATGTTCCGCTCTCTCTTATAATCGGGACGCTTTCAGTTATTGTGTTGTACATCGCTGCTAATCTTGCTTACGCATATATCATCCCGATATCGCAGATGCCCGGCTCGCCGCGCATTGCCGCCGATGTTGCACAGGCATTGTTCGGCCCGATTGGTGCCGGATTAATTGTGTTCGGTATTATGTGTTCAACATTTGGTGCAACGAACGGCATGTTACTCGGCGGTCCCCGCTCCGTGTATGCAGGTGCCATCGACGGAACATTCCCGAAATCCCTGGGTAAAGTTCACAAGCAATATCACAGTCCGTATGTTGCCATCATTACACTCGGTGTATGGGGTGCGATTCTGACTCTCAGCGGGACGTACGATCAGATCACATCGTACGTTGTGTTTGGTTCGTGGGGATTTTATGCGATGACTGCAGTCAGCGTTATCATCTTAAGAAAAAAAATGCCCGACGCTCCCCGTCCTTACAAAGCCTGGGGATATCCTTACGCAACATTGTTGTTTGTCGCCATTGCCGGATGGTTTGTCTGGAATACACTTCTGCATGATACTCGTAACGCTCTCATCGGAATTGCGCTTCTCGTTGTTTCGCTGCCGTTGTATTATTATTGGACGAGGACAAGTAAAAGGGAGTGATAGAAGTTTCATATCCAGGCTCCCTCGCTGAACTTAACTATGGTGTATCCGTAATTCAATGCCCTCCGATTCAACCTCCTCAATTCTCTCCCAGCCGATTCAGTTCCTCAAAGGTATCGGCGAACGCCGCGCCGACGTCCTGTCAAAATATGGTGTCCGCACGGTGCATGATTTATTCTTTTATGTTCCCCGGCGATATTTAGATCGAACATCCATCGTAACGATTTCGCATTTGCGTCAGACGTATTTCCGCCCGACATCCCAAGTATCGGATGATACTGCGGACGTTCGGCGAGACTATACTGTGGTTGGAGATGTCCGGTCATTCAGAGTTATGGGGATGGGAAGAAAATCACGGTTCGTGTTGATTCTTGGAGACGACACGGGAACAATGCAGTGTGTCTGGTTTGGCGGAGTGAATTATTGGAAATCAAAATTTCAAATCGGTGAGATACTTGCAGTTTCCGGACAACCGACTGCGTTCGGTGGCGTTTTGCAAATTGTGCATCCCGATGTCGACCGGATCACAGAACGCGAATCAGATGAACAAAAGAATGAAGTCCAGGTGAATTGGAGCCAGACACTCAACACCGGCGGACTTGTCCCGTTGTATCCCTCGGGCAAAGAGCTTGAGCGTGTCGGGCTCGACAGTGGCGGGTTCCGTAGAATCATCGGGACTACTCTGCGCAAGAATGTGTTGGACATTACCGAGTCGTTACCCGATTTCATTTTGAAGAAGCATTCCTTCCTTCCGCTTCGTGTTGCGCTTGAGAATGTTCACTTCCCCAAAACAGATTCCGATTTACATGAAAGTCTTCGTCGCCTGAAGTACGACGAGCTCTTTTATTTTCAGATAAAGCTTGCATTGAAGCGGCAACACGCAAAGGCGGATACGAACGGCATTGCATTCAATGTCCAGAGTAAGCTCGCCCGTCAGTTGGTCGATTCTCTTCCGTACAAACTTACACAGGCGCAGATCCGAGTGCTCAGGGAAATCACGGCGGACATGGAATCTTCAAAGCCGATGAACCGCCTTTTACAGGGCGATGTTGGCAGCGGCAAAACAATCGTCGCTCTTCTCTCGATGTTAATTGCAGTTGAAAATGGATATCAGGCAGTGTTTATGGCGCCGACAGAAATTCTGGCGGAGCAGCATTACAAGACGCTCGCCTTATTGTTGAAAGAGATCAGTGTGAATGTTCGTTTGCTTGTCGGTGGCCAGCGATCAAAGTTGCGGCGTGATGTGCTGGATGACGTGCAGCGCGGGTCGGCGCAGATTGTTGTGGGTACGCACGCGGTGTTTGAGAAGCAAGTTGAGTTCGCAAACCTCGGGTACGTGGTGATCGATGAGCAGCATCGTTTCGGTGTTATGCAGCGCCAGTCGTTGCGCAAGAAAGGAAAAAATCCTGACGTCCTGGTAATGACAGCAACGCCGATTCCACGCACACTCTCACTCACGCTGTACGGCGATCTCGATGTTTCTGTCATCAATGAATTGCCGAAGGACAGGAAGCCGATCAAGACCGTGTTGAGATATGATGAAGAGAAGGATGCGGTATTTCAGTTTGTCAGAGAAGAAATTAAGAAGGGGAGACAGGTCTATGTTGTTTATCCGTTAGTAGAGGAATCCGAAAAGGTAGATCTGAAAGCGGCGGTTGTTCATTTCGAACAATTGCAAACGCAAGTCTTTCCTGATTTGAAACTGGGGCTTATCCACGGCAGATTACCAAGCGAGGAAAAAGACCGGGTTATGCAGCAATTCAAGAATCGGGAGATTGATATTCTTGTCGCAACGACCGTTATCGAAGTCGGCATTGACGTGCCGAATGCATCGATTATGGTGATTGAGAATGCGGAGCGGTTCGGACTTTCGCAGCTTCACCAACTCCGCGGTCGGGTCGGGCGGGGAAGCGAGCAATCGTATTGCATTCTTCTTTCAAAAAAATGGCTGGCGGTCAAGGCCAACAGACTTACAAGTGATTCAATAAAGTGGCACGAATCATTAGACGAACAGCGTGTTGCAGAGCGTCGCCTGGCAACAATGGTGCAGACAAATGATGGTTTTAAGATTGCAGAGGTTGATTTACAGCTGCGGGGACCGGGGGACTTCTTCGGCACGCGTCAGAGTGGAGTGCCTGAATTCAAAGTCGCAGATATACTTACAGATACTACGCTGCTTGAGAATGCCCGGCAAGATGCATTTGAAATTGTTGAACGCGACTCGCGCTTGCAACTTCCCGAGCATCGGGTTGTGTTAGAACATTTGCGGGCATTGTATCGTGATGCACTCGCACTGGCGAAGGTGGGATAAAAGTTTTGTAAAAAAAATTTGTTCTCGTAAAAATCTCTTCAAGAGAGTTCGGACCCGGTGTCGTGTCAAGATGCATCTTGTCAGTCGATGTCGAAATTCTTTTCAAAAACGTAATTTTTTCTTGACAACGAGGCGTATTTGTTTATATTACTCACAAGCAAATTGTTGTTGAACAGTGTGGAGAGTTTCTGGAACCGTCACAAAAAAAGTTTTCAAGCAGTACGATGACCGTTGCGCTCATGTACAATCTTAAAACTGCAGAACAGGAATCAGACTCCAGGCAACCTGCAACCACTGACCCTCACTCCCCGAATCTCTCTTCTTCCGAATTACGAAAGCTTCACAAGCAACAGGATATGTTTGCAGAATGGGATACGGAAGAAACCATTAACGCCGTCCGCGATGCTATTGCTGAGCGCTATAATGTAGAAATGATTGAGGCGAACGAAGAGGCCTACGAAAGATTACGTGTCCTTCGCCCTGACTTTGTCTTTAATATCGCCGAAGGCTTGCACGGTGCTTCCCGCGAAGCGCAGATACCCGCAATGCTCGAGATGTTACAGATTCCTTATTTAGGTTCGGATCCTCTCACTCTTGGAATCTGCCTCGACAAGGCGCGTGCAAAAGAAATTCTATCTTATCATAAGATTCCCAATGCCGGCTTTTCGGTAATCAGATCGATGTCTGACTTTGAAGATGTCCGGCTGAAGTTTCCGGCGATGGTAAAGCCATTGCACGAAGGCTCGAGCAAAGGAATCTACAACTCCTGCGTTGTCCGCAACCCCGATGAGTTGGCAAATGAAGTCAAAACCATTCTTGAAACATACAATGAACCGGCGCTCGTTGAAGATTTCCTTCCCGGCCGTGAATTCACGGTCGCCCTATTAGGTAATGGCGACGACGTTACGGTTTTCCCGATTGTGGAAATAAAGTTCGACGCCCTTCCTTCAGGTGTTAATCCGATTTATTCGTATGAAGCCAAATGGATTTGGGATCAACGCGAAAATCCTTTGGATGTATTCAAATGTCCTGCCGAAATTTCCGATGCCCTAAGTAATGAAATAGCAGACGTTTGCAAGGATGCTTACCGGGTTCTTGGTTGCTGCGATTGGTCAAGAATAGATGTACGACTCGACTCGGCGGGAAATGTCAACATCCTGGAAATCAATCCATTGCCTGGCATCTTACCCAAGCCTGAAGACAATTCATGTTTCCCGAAGGCCGCCCGGGCCGCCGGCATCTCATATAACCGGCTCATCAACTCCGTTCTTGACATCGCAATGATGCGGAACGGAATAAAACCGATAACGGAAAAATGGATACATACGGAAGTTATCGCACACTAAGTCAGAGCGCGTCGCACACCATCTGTGGAGAACCAATGAGGAAAAAGACTCGGATAGCAATTTTGTATAACGAGCCAGTTGTTGGAACCGAAGCCGGTAGAAAATATATTTCGGAGAACGGACAACTTCAGGAAGGCCTGCCGGTACTTGCGTCCGATTTGAAGAAGAAACCGTCGAAGATTCCTTTTGGGGTCGACCTGTCCGAAATTGGTGTTGTCGAAGAAATGGATGACATTAAGGAAGCGCTGACAGCGCTTGGATACAAAACATCCGTCCTCAACGTCGACAGTAAGGTTGAGCGGCTTATCGAATTTCTTCAGGAAGAGAAGCCCGATCTCATCTTCAATCTGGTTGAATGTATTGAGAACGAAGCTATCCTTGAAATGAACGTTGCCGGATTATACGAGCTGTTCAAGATTCCCTATACGGGGGCGGGACCGTTGGCGCTCGGCACGGCACTCAATAAGCCGCGGGTAAAAGACATTCTTTTTGCCAATGGCATCCGCACGCCGAACTTCCAGGTATTTAAAGTCTCCGATAAGATTGTACTCAAAGATGGAATGGAATTCCCACTCATCGTGAAGCCCTCCCGTGAAGATGCCAGTGTTGGCATTGCTGATTCATCGGTTGTCTACAACATGAACGATCTGCGGAAGCGTGTCAGGTACATCTTCAACGAATTTGAACAGCCCGCGCTTGTCGAACAATACATTGATGGCCGCGAACTCAACGTTGCGGTCATTGGAAACAAACGGCCTATCACGTTGCCCATCTCGGAAATAGAATTTTCGGGATTGAATCCCGGCATGCACAAGATTGTGAGTTATGCGGCGAAGTGGATGAACGGGACTGTGGAGTACGAAGGAACAAAAGGTCTTTGCCCGGCAGCGCTCGATCCTGCACTCGAAGCAGAGATCAGGGACACAGCGCTCGCGTGTTATCAATTGATTGGTTGTCGCGATTACGCCCGTGTGGATTTCCGACTTTCAGCGGACGGTGTTCCGTATGTTCTTGAAGTAAATCCGAACCCGGATATTTCCGATGATGCCGGGTTCGCGCGATCGGCGCGTGTGCAGGGACTTAGTTTCCCCCAGATCATTGGAAAAATTGTAGAGTCTGCACTTGAACGAGTTCAGTAGCAGTGTGGTTGATAAAGGTGTGTTGGAGATTGAGAACGACTCCTCTCTCATTCGCCCGCTCTTGGCTTCGGATGTTCAACCGCTCCGTCAACTGCTGATTGAAACCAATGTTTTCAATTCCGATGAGATTGATATTGCCCTGGAACTGATTCACGCCGTGCTGAATAATCCGGACCAGAAAGACTATGTCATTCGTGTCTATCAGGGCAAGGAAATTTACGGTTATTATTGTGTCGGCCCGACCCCGGCAACTGAATCCACCTATGATCTCTATTGGATCGCGGTGAAACCTTCCTCGCAGGGAAAGGGCATTGGCAAGAAACTCAATGCGAACGCAGAAGAGTTGATTCGTAGCCTGGGCGGTAATTTGATAGTTGCGGAAACTTCATCCACGCAACGCTACGACAAAACACGACAATTTTATCTTAACACCGGCTACACCGAATTGGCTCGCATCCGCGCATATTACCGTGCGGGTGATGACCTTGTGGTGTACGGAAAATATCTTTCATAATCGGAGGAATACAGGCACGCATGGAACTCTGGCAAGAGATGTTGCGACAGAGTGTAGATAGCGGGAAGGATTTGGTGGAGCGGTTTGGCTTTAACGGAGATCTGGCAGACCGGCTGAACAAGCTTTTTCATATTCGCATTAACCCGTACTACCTCAGCTTGATCCGATACCCCAACGACCCGATCTGGTTGCAGTGCATACCTGATGCGATCGAGTTGGAAGATGACGGTATGCCCGAAGACCCTCTTGGTGAAGATGCCCACAGTCCCGTGCCCAGCATTGTGCATCGGTATCCTGATCGTGTGCTCTTTCTGACCACGAGCCAGTGCTCCATGTATTGCCGGTTCTGTACCCGCAAGAGGAAGGTCGGAGATTCCACCAAGATCAACATGAAATATATCCAGGATGGGATCGATTATATCGCTTCGCGTCCAGAAGTGCGGGATGTAATTCTTTCAGGTGGCGACCCGTTGATGTTGACGGATCAGAATCTCGAAAAAGTGATTTCGGGACTTCGCGCAATTCCGCATGTGGAGATTATCCGGCTTGGAACGAAAATGCCATGCGTTCTCCCCCAGCGCATTACAACAAAACTGACGGATATGCTGAAGAAGTATCATCCGATTTACGTCAACACACACTTCAATCATCCGTGGGAATGTACGCCCGAGGCGAAGAAGTCATGCGAGATGCTTGCCGATGCGGGTATCCCCGTCGGCAACCAGGCGGTCTTGATGAAGGGCGTGAATGATAATGCCGATGTGATGCTCGAACTGATGCGCAAGCTTCTTACCATGCGCGTGCGTCCGTACTATCTCTATCAGGCAGACATTACGAAGGGTGCGAATCATTTCCGTACTCCGGTAAGTGTCGGGCTGGATATTATGGATAAGTTGCGCGGCCATACGTCGGGACTCGCAATTCCCCAATATGTGATTGATGCGCCGGGCGGCGGAGGGAAGATTCCATTGCTGCCGCAATATGTCCTCGGGCGCAATGGCAATCAGATCATTCTGCGAAATTACAAATACGACATCTACACGTATCCTGATGTTGAGGATACAACCAAAGCGCCTGCACACTCCACGCAGACTGTGGAGCGCAAGGTGATGCGCAAGAAACGTCCGGCAAAGAAACAGAAAGTGTACGAGCCGGATAAGCAGCAGGTGTAATACAGTTGAAGATGTTATCAAAGACAAAAGCCCGTGATGAACGGGCTTTTTCTTTTGTAGGTCAAATATTCGACAATTCTATTCCTTGCTTTGAACTTCTCCCTTAAGAATTTTCTCGATCATCGTCAGAGTTTCGCTGGCAAGAATTGTATCGCCGCATAGCATACAAACTTTTGCCGGCACGTTATCGATATAGGAAACTCCGCCGGTCTCATCGACTTTGTGCGTAATGAATTTGTCCTCGTATTCTCCCGGACAACCCGGGAAGGCACACCTCATGTCGATACCTTCATCTGTCCCGAGAACAGTTCGACTAGTTTGTCAACCGGAAAAGGTTTTTGCAGCAGCAGATCGCAATCAGATTTGCACGCCTTCTTTACAGACTCCAAATTCGCAACACCGGTGAGAAAAATGAACGGCGTATTTCCGTATTCTTTCTTCGCCCGCACCCGCCGGTGAAATTCGATGCCGTCCATTTTCGGCATGGAGACATCGGAGATGATAACATCGATCCGGTCATTGTTCAGTGTCTCCAACGCCTGCTCCCCGTTCTGCGCGATGAGAAATGTATGCCCCAGTGCCCGCATTACTTCTTCAAGCATTTCCAGATACTCGGCCTGGTCTTCAACTGCAAGAATTCTCATATTCGCTCATGCCCGTTTTTACTCTTCAAAAAGATACATGAATGATGGTGGTATGTCAATAGAAGTTGGCGGAACCTCGAGTGAGTTGCCGGGAACAGTCATCTATGTGAAGAGGTCTGCGCGGCTGGTTTTCAGTTGAGGGATGATAAACGCGACATTAATTTTTTCGTGGACCAGATTATCCACCTCCAGCCGCTTCACCCCTGAGCCGAGGCGTCCGCTTTCGGTAATATATACCGGTTCATATCCCTCAGCGCTGAGGAAATCATAAATCTCCACTGAAGGTGGAGTCGAATTGTCGGGCAGAAATTCTCCGTCTCCAACCTCGACTGTCCGCGGCAACAATTCACAAATGATCATCGAAGGACGTGACCGTTTGAACGTCTCCGCCATTCCTTTAAATGCATTCATTTCTCCGCCTTCAATATCGATCTTCATGTAGTCAATACGCGAAAGATTTTGTTGCCGCATATACCCGTCAATCGACACCAGCGGCACATTTGTTTGAGTTGCAGCATCAAGCCACGGATGCTTCAAAGTGGAAGTCACTCCAATATCGTGAATGTCCGAGGAAAAGTAGAGAGCGATAGTGCCAGATCGTTCGCCGACCGCAACGCCGTTGATCGCAATACAGCATTCGTTCCGGTTTAGTTCGGCGGAGCGTAAAAGATTTGTTACCAATCGGGGGCTTGCTTCGAACGCGTGAACGCTTCCGTTTTTTCCGCAGAGCGGTCCGGCCAGAAACGTAAACAATCCAACGTTCGCTCCCACATCAAAAAACACATCACCGGAACGAACGGTGCGCATCAATAATTTGGCAACAGGCACCTCGCCGTCATACTCATCGGTCCCAAGAAAGTAATACATCTTTGTTGCGTCCGTGAATTCGAAGACAATTTTCCCCGAAGTCAACAGGGTTGCAACCCGCTCCGCATTTTCCTTTTCATGACGTAGAATATTATCGCTCAATGCGCGGCAAACCGACTGGGCGAGCCTGCTGTCGGGAAAGCGATGGCCAAGCTTTACTGCAAGCGGCTCAACGATTTGTTGGAGGGGACCAGCTCCCGCCGGTTTTGTGAGAATGGAGAAAAGTTGATACGAGATTCCCATGAGTACTTCCCTGATCAATGAATAAAAACGCGAGCTAATTCATCTGTGTAATTCCCGCGCCGAGAAATACTTATAATTATGAGAACTGAACCAAGAGGATACGCAGCAATATATTGCTGCTTGGGAAGAATGTCAATCCACTGGCTTATATTGCCTCTGGATGCATCATTAAGTAGATTGACGCATGCGAATATCTGAAATAAAGATTGAAGAAGTACGGCGTGCCTCCGACATTGTCGATATCATATCCGGCTATGTCAAGCTCAAAAAGCGGGGGAAAAATTTTCTGGGACTCTGCCCGTTCCACACTGAAAAGACACCTTCGTTTAATGTTAGTCCCGATCGCCAGATGTATCACTGTTTTGGGTGCGGGGTTGGCGGCAATGTGTTCACGTTTGTGATGGAATATGAAAAAGTTTCTTTTGTCGAATCGATTCGCACGCTCGCCGATCGTGCCGGTATATCTCTGCCGCAAGAAGGCGGTGAGAACAAAGAGAAAGCGACAGAAAGCGAAGCCCTCTACGGTGTTTGTCGTTCTGCGGCCCGATTCTTTTACGATAACATGATGAACACCGTCGAAGGTCAGCTCGCGCTCGAGTATTTTCGCCATCGCGGATTTACGGAGGAAACGATCAGGACATTCGGACTCGGCTATTCGATGAATAGTTGGGATAGTCTCGTGCGGTTCGCGGAGAATGAAAAGCTTCCAATCGACCAGCTCGAAAAAGCGGGATTCCTGATCAAGCGCGACGAAACATCGGGCTATTACGACCGGTTCCGCGGCCGGGCGATGTTCCCGATTTTTTCAGTGACGGGAAGAGTGATTGGTTTTGGCGCACGCAAGATGCGTGAGGATGATCCGGTTGCCGGTAAATATATTAACTCCCCTGAAACACCAATCTATGTAAAGAGCCGAAGCCTCTACGGAATCTCGCAGGCAAAGGAAGCAATCCGCGAGCAGGAATTCGCGATTCTCGTTGAAGGATATGCGGACCTGATTTCGGTTTTCCAGGCGGGTATCAGGAATGTCGTTGCATCAAGCGGCACAGCATTGACAGAGGAACAGATCGAACTCATCAGCCGTTACGCCAGGAAAATTACATTGGTGTACGATGCTGATTCCGCAGGTTCGAAAGCGTCATTGCGGGGAGTTGATTTGATAATAGAGCAGGGACTTGAGGTTCGGATTGCGGAACTTCCCGAAGGAGATGATCCCGATTCCTTCGTCAAAAAAAATGGGGGAGAGGCGTTCCAGAAATTGCTCGATGAGGCAGTGTCATTCCTGGACTTTAAAGCGCGTATGTTCCGCTCTCAGGGGATGCTCGACACACCGGAAGGACAAGCTGAAGCCGTCCGCTCCATTGTGCAAACGATAGCGAAAATGAAGGATGAATTGAAGCGAAGCTTTTACATCAAAAGTCTTTCCGAACATTACGGGATTTATGAGGCAACTCTCTACCGCGAACTGGAAAAGATTATCGGGAAGGATCGGACGAGGGAAAAGTTTGAGCGACAAAGGGAAGCAGACCTTCAATCTCACAATCCTGAACCTGTAAAGGAATCAGTGACGCGGACAGTTACACAGCCGGTTCCTGCGGTTGAAAGGGATTTGCTCAAGCTGATGCTTGAACATGGAAACGAAATGGTCGGCTATGTCTTCTCGCATGTTATGCCCGCTCATTTCTCGCACCCGTTGGTTCTTCAAGTGCTTGATCTGATTTTTTCACACGCTGAAGGAGCCTGGGATGAAAACTCACTCATCAATGAAACGGATGATGTTCAGTTGCGGCGCTTCATCAGTGATATTACATTCAGCAAGTATGAACTGAGCAAAGGATGGGAAGAACTGGATGGTGTGCCGGACGAAGCAGACCCGAGCGTAGTTGCCCAGCGCTGCATGATTATTCTCAAAAAGCAGGAGGTCGAAAAACTTCTCTCGGAAAATCAACGTCAAATGAAAGAGGCCGCTGCATCAGGGAAGGATATAAGGAATTTTGTTGACCACCATCAGCTGTTGATGCGGGAAAAAAAGGATCTCGAAGTCTATGGCTTAACAGGTGAACGGCAGACAAACTGAAAAAATTGTAACAAATCGGGATTCTGATTCGTTGCTATTGAAGGCATCTATACCTAAATTTTTTTTGCGCTATGTACCAAAACGGAGCTAACACCTGTTTCCTTCACATGCATCTGATAAATTCCTCATACGCATTCTGTTAGCCCGTACCGACCGTCTCGGCGATGTT
>JBKJJX010000342.1:0-16084 GCA_046597825.1 Bacteroidota bacterium
TTGCAGGATAATAATCGTGACTTCATAGGAGCAAGAGGTCGGTTAGGCTATCCAACGATAATGTTAGATTCAGCAAAAGTACCTTTTGCTGCTGATTCGGGTACTGCTCTTCGATACATTGCAGTTAACTTCCCAATTGGATTTGGAGAATCGATAAGCACGTTTGATTCGAAAACCAATGATCCGCGCTTTGAAGGGCTTCCTCTTGGCGCCCGTTTTCTTGCTACTCCTCCGGTACCACCGGCGCGACAAACATATTCAATAGTATATTTTGGTTTCCCCTTGTACTATTGTCAGAAGAGCTCCGTAATCCAGGGAATGAGAAAAGCGGTAACAGATGTCAACGAATAGCATTCTTGTGAAAGGAGTCCAGTGCATGGTGAGTTCGAGTACAATCGCCCGATTGATTTCTCCGATTCTCATAACTCTTTGCAGCTTCAATCTCTTGTTTGCCGGGACGACCGGTAACCTGAGCGGCAAGGTAACGGATGTTTCTAATGGTGATATATTGCCCGGAGTGAATATTCTTATTGTGGGAAGTGGACGAGGGGGAGCAACAAATCCGAAAGGGGAATATCTGATTACGGGAATAACCCCAGGCAAGTATTCACTTCGCATCTCTGCGGTGGGCTACAAGACTGTCGAAGTGCCAAATGTCGCAATCGATGCAGATGAAACTACTGTGTATAACGTGAAACTCGCAAGCACGGACATTGAGATGGAAGGCGTTACCGTCGAAGGTAAACGGCCACTCATCGACGTCAAAAAAACTGCAAGCGATCAAACGTTCAATCGGGACAAGATAGACCAGCTACCGAATCTCAAAGGAGTGAGTGACGTTCTGGCTTTACAAGCGGGCGTTGTAAAATTTGGCGGTCAGTTATTTCTGCGCGGAGGCAGGGCGAACGAAACGCAGATCATGATCGATGGCGTGGTTGTGAACGACGTGAGCGGTGGTGGCGTAAGTGCTGACAACGCGAACCAATTATTGCAGCAATTGTATTCGGGTAGCGCGACCACGGGAGCCGGTTTACCTGCAGACGCAATTCAATCGGTAAGCACTTCTACCAGCGGTCTGGACGCGGAGTTCGGCAACGCTCAGTCAGGTGTCGTGAATATCACCACCAAGTCCGGCGCCGAGAAATTTTCCGGCTCAGCACAATATAGAACAGATGGGCTAACCTCGTCGAGTTTCGGGGAGCGATATTATTCAGCAAGCTTGAGCGGACCGGAACCGCTTACTTCTTATCTGTTGCCGGCAATGGGAGCAGAACTTCCCGGGAAAATAAGTTTCTTCACAAGCGGAAGTTTCAACCAGTCGGATGGACCGTTCCCTTTCAACACATCAAGCTTTTACAACCCGCTTAAACGCAAAGTCCGGTTCTCAGGGTTTTTTGGCAGCCTGCTTAACAGTCTTGGTTTTACATATTCGGACAGGCAGAACAATGAGTTTGCGTACAATTTGAAACTGACATACAACTCCGGGACAGGTGACCAGCTCTCGTACGCGTATCGTGCAAACGCTTCATCGACCCGCGGCTTGACGGGACTTTTCCAATACCGTGATAGATATGATTCCAGCACGAGCCAGGTTAGTCTCCAAACTCAGGATGTATTTCAGTACAAACATTTCTTCGGAACGAACACGGAACTGCGCGCCTTTATCAGCCGGCAAGACAACCAACGGAATATAACAATAGGGAATCTCACTCCTGATCAGTATTCCCTGGTTACTAATTTTTCGGCCTCTTCTTTCAGGGATCCGAATAACGATGGATTCTTCGATGTTGGCAGCGCTCAGTCCTGGTTCAAGGGAAGGACGGCAAACTGGAGTGCCAAAGTCGCATTCGAATCTCAGGTACATCCCATTCATTTCCTGAAAACAGGTATCGAATATTATTATCAGCAATATCAGACAACCCAGATTTCCTATCCGCAATCGCCCGACCGGTATATTGATTCGACGGCGCGAGGAGACTATCCAAGATACGGCCTCGGGCGATGGGTAAACAACAACACGCCGAGCCGGGGCGGTGCGTGGATTCAGGATAACATTGACTTCCCGGGAATCAATATTAAGCTTGGCATCCGGTACGATTTCTTTTATCTCGGAAAGCAGGTGTTCGACCCGGCCTTCGTTCAGCGATATGAGGCCGTTATCAATGACTCCGATCCCAATACCCCGTACGCACGCGCTGAATGGTTGGGAAACAGAACTTTCGGACAGGCGCTTGGCAAAGGAAGCTTTAGTCCGCGTCTTGCTATCTCATATCCAATTTCGGTCAAAGCGAGTTTCTATTTCAACTATGGACATCAACTTCAATACCCCGACTTGGACCAGTACTTCCATGATCCGTTTTATGATAGCAGCAGAACGGTCAGTAATTATGTCGGCAATCCGGCAATGAAGCCGCAACGGACAGTGCAGTATGAAGCGGGTTTCAAGCAACTCATATTCGAAGATCTTTCGTTGCAGATCACCGGATTTTACAAGGACGTTTTCGATCTGGCCGCACAACAACCGTTGAAGTTAAGCGGAAGAAGTTTAACACGGTATATCAATCTTGATTATGCAAGTACGCGCGGATTTGAAATCATTATCGAGAAGGGATTGAGCGACCATTATTCGGGGAGCATCAATTACACGTTCCAGCTTGCTAAGGGCCGTGCTGCAGATCCGTTCATTGTCCAGGTGACACCGCAATTGTACGGTCTTCCCCGCGAAACACGACTCGATATTGACCAACAACATTCCATCAATCTCTTTCTTGGATATCGCGTGAAGCCGGGCGAAGAATACGAGTTGTTTGGAATTCCGATCGATAACTTCAGCGCCTCACTCACGTGGAGATTCGGAAGCGGGTTTCCGTATACTCCCTTCAATCTTGAACGAACTCTGGCAGACCAGTACCTGAAGAACACCGGCAACGGCCCTCTCACATCTGAAATAAATCTTTCCTTGGAAAAAGGGTTTGATTTTTTCAAAACGCTGAATGTTCTTTTCAAGCTTGACATTATTAACCTGCTTAACCGGCGAAACGTTAACCTGAGTGCGGGCGGATTTAACAGCGCAACAGGTGCACCGTATGTGTACGGCGACTATAATCCTACGGGAAAACAATACACGTACCCATGGAGTGGTGCTGCCGGCTCATCATCATTCGATGCACGCGTGCCGCCGTTTATATTCGGGTCTCCCCGACAAATTACATTTGGGATGAAAGTCTTATGGAACTAATTATGCGATACAAACAGTATTTGCTGGCGAGAAGGGTCATGGCGATCTTTGTCGGTGTAACTCTGCTTGCGACAGCAGGACGAAGTCAGAACATCGTCAGTGCCAACACTGGTTTCTCAATGAAGGTTGAGATGAATAATCAAGGGGTAATGGGGCGCCAGGCGTATCCTAATGGTTCACCAACAGTTGCATCTGGAAAGCTCGGAGTCGAGTATCCTGCAGGTCAACCATTTGAGCATCTTTACGGATCCGGCATTTGGATAGGTGGAAAGCTAGACACCGCTCGTGTAGGAAACTCCCCGCAGATTCGTGGGGTTTCTCTTGCATACGAAGGTTGGAGCGGACCATTGAATGAATTCTTCCCGGCAGGCAGCCCGGCGGATACGATTTGGAGAGGTGTAAGAGGTACGGCGAAACCAGATGGTTGGGATCAGTATTGGGGGACGACCCAATACAAGCCGATCGCAGATGATGAGCGATATATGAAGTACAACGATTACACCCGGCGTGTAACCGGACATGTACCTCTGAATCTTGAAGTGTACCAACGATCGTATATGTTCAACGATCCCTATGCGGATGCCATCATGCTTCTCGAATTTACGATCTTCAATCGGGGAACCAAGAACATCGACAGTACATATATTGGATTCTTTTTTGAGGCAGATGTGGGCCCCAATGCTGTGGCAAATTACTTTCAGAGAAATTTTACAGGGTACTATCAAAACTCGCGAACGGCATATGTTCACAATCCTTCCGACAGAGGTTCAACTCCTATCGGATGCGCTCTTTTGAAAACTTCCTCGCGCTCACTGGATTCATTGCGGTATGCATTTCAATGGTTCCCCGGCCCCAATACGCCCCCCAATGATGCGGCGAAGTATCAACTTATGAGCTCAAATCAAATTAAGGCGGATGAATTTCCGGCGTTATCAGATACGCGATTCATATTTAGTTTCGGGCCGTTCACTCTGCGCCCTTTTGCCCAGACGCGGGATAGTCTGACAATCGCCGTGGCGGTTGTTTCTGGCTACGATCCAGCCGGTAATCATTTACGCATTATGCAACGAAACGCCTCCCGGGCTTTGGATATTTATCTGAATCAAGGTATAAGGCTTCCCCCCACTCCTCCGTCTCCGCCTTTGCGCGCCACGGTGGGGTTTCGGAAAATACAGTTGAACTGGCGCTGGACTCCTCAAGATTCCATTGGCGTTACGGGTAGGAAGGATCCCGAGGCAACATGGGATAGTACAAATCAGGTTGCGCGCAGATATCCTGATCGTATCACCAACCCCCCGGCAGGTTATGATCCCAACCGTGGCGGCAGGAATTTTGAGGCGTATAAGCTATGGAGAAGTGAATTTCCGGTCAGCGCCTCACGGCCGATACCGCCGGATGACAGCTTTACATTGATAAAGCAAGTCGACGTTCCGACGGATTCGTTTGAGTATAACACCGGTTTGCAGTATGATTTTGTCGACTCAAATCTTGTTCGCGGAAAAGTATACACGTACTCAGTGACGTCAAAATCAATCCCGAATCTTGTAGAACAACAAATTGTCGTTGGCGGGGTTGTAAGAACTGTGGAGGTTCCTGTTGACCCGTTAGAGTCATCAAAAGTGTTCGTCGAACCTACCACGGGGAAAATTTCCTCCAACGTAGTTTCACTCAGTATGCCATTCTCTGTCGCCGAAAAAGTCGGACAGGTTGCAGTTGTTCCCAACCCGTACCGCACCGACAGGAATTATACTTTTGAAAGTGGCGGGTACGAAGGATTGAATACTGAATGGGACGAAAACCAACGCAAGGTCAAATTCATCAACCTTCCCGTGAAGTGTACGATAAAGATTTTCTCTCTCGCAGGCGACCTCGTGAGAACGGTTGACCATGATGGCGGAGCAAGCAGCTTCCCGGTAGGTGATCATGAAGTTCCGTTGGTAAGCGAGAGTAACCGCGCATTGGCAAGCGGAATCTATATTTTTACGGTTGAGTCTACGCTTGGCCTGCAGACAGGTAAATTTGTTATAATCCGATGAGAAACCTTATGAAAAAACACTTACGAATCATTCTGTTTCTTGCCGCTTTTCTTATGGCTTGGAATGCGGAGGCAGGCAACAGATCCGGAACCGTTACGGGCCAGTTTCTTAAGCTTCCGATCAATGCAAGGGCCACTGCCATGGGAAATGCTCAGGCTGCTCTCGCTGAAGGCGCGTTGTCCATTCCCTACAATCCGGCAGGCACGTTGAGCATTACAGATTTCTCTGTTGGTGCAACGTATAACCAATGGTGGGCAGACATTTCTCATTCATTCGTTGGCGGAGCCGTCAATCTCCAGGATTGGGGGACATTCGGTCTTGGCGTTATCATGCTTTCCACGGATGACATGCTCGTCCGGACTCCTGCCTTCCCTGAGGGCACCGGGGAAAAATTCAAGGCATTCGATATGGCATACATGTTTTCCTATGCTCGTCAAATCAGTCTGGATTTTGGAATCGGATTGAGTGCCAAGTTTATCAAATCGAATCTCTACAACAAAGAGATCGCAGCAAACTCAATTGCATTCGACATCGGGACGTTGTATGACGTGGCAATTCTGAGGACCCGATTGGGGATATCGGTCAACAACCTTGGGAGAGATCTCACATATTTGAGTGAAACGTATTCTCTTCCCACTGTTCTGCGCTTTGGTGCACGGACCACGTTGCTTGACGAAGAGGATAATAAAATGTATCTGGCGTTGCAGGTCGGCCGCCCCAATGATTCCGACGAACAATATAACGTGGGAGCCGAGTATATCGTAATGGGAACTCTCGCATTCCGAGGTGGATATCGTTTCAATTATGATGCTGAAAATTGGAGTGCGGGCCTCGGCATGGATTTGAAGAGCTTGGGGCTGGTTGGACAAGTCGACTATGCTTATACAAATTATACCACGCTACCTGCCACTCATATGTTTTCACTAGAACTGGGTTTCTGAGTATGACATTCAAACATCTTAAAAGATTATTCTGTGCAGCGGCAATTTCATCTTGTCTTGCATTGGTCTTTACATCGTGCGAACTTGTGACCGAAGATCCGGCGCAGCCGACGTTGAAGCCGGCGAACCACGTTGTTATCAATGAAGTATTCACGCTGCCGGAAAGCAATCAGAGAGCCTTTTCGTGGATTGAACTCTATAATCCAAGACCTGATACAGTTAACCTGCTCGGATGGAGCCTCACGTTTACAGCGCATCAGTATCGTGTAGCGTTTCTAATTGACACGACTTTTACCGTTCCAAGAGGAATGCCACAACTACTGGGCGAAAAAGATAGCGTTTTTTCCCTAACGTTCGGACTTTTTGGTGGATTCGTTCCGGGCGGTGTACCGGGATTTCGGCTTAACGGTTATGATTTTATTACGATCGCAAGTAATGAGGAACTGTTGAAATCCTATACGGATTTTGGTCCGGGAAACGGTCCAAAAGTATATGCTTCTCCTTTGTTTGCGATTACAGGACTTCCCAACCGCCAGCCTGCGGCGTCTTCCTTCGCAGGCTCTGTTGAGCAAGTCGTTCGTGTAGATGATTCAACATATGCAGTTGTGCTGGGGTATTGCAAATTTATGTTCAAGCAGTCGGATCAGATTGTGCTTAAGAATGCATCTGGTGCTGTTGTCGATGTTGTTCGCTACGGAAATTACACCTCTGTGGGAACGGATCCATACCCTGCCAACCGTTCGATAGGAATTATCCCGGAGTTTCAATCTATTGCACGATGGAACGGTGCGTACTCCACCGGAAATACAGCGGACGATTTCTATATCACCGGTACGCAGGTTCCTCTGACTCGCCCGATACCACAGTGGTTGAGTCAGGCGTATCATAAGTAAGCGAGCCAGGAACGTTGTGAGAGGCGGGAGAAGCGATGAGCTTCTTCCGTTTTTTTTTGCTAGAGAATAGAGTCGACACTGCCGGATCCGGATCGAATGACTTCGGGCTTTTCTCCGGTGAGATCCAGAACAGTAGAAGGTTCTGAAACGAGCATTCCGCCGTCGAGAATGAAATCTACCCGATTTGCAAAGGCGGAGATTATTTCTTCCGGATTATTCACAAATTCGCCATCCGGTAGTGTCAGACTTGTGCTGAGAACCGGATGTCCCAGGCCTTTTACGAGGGCGTGGGCTACGGGGCTTGCGGGGACGCGAATTCCTACTGTCTTTCTCTTTGATATCAAAAGTTTCGGTAGATGCTTCATTCGTTGCGAGGGAAGAATAAACGTGTACGGCCCGGGAATCAAGCGCTTCATGACCTTGAACGCACTATTGCTTACGTGGGCATAATCGCTGATATGAGTGAGGTCAGAGCAGACAAAACTGAATCGCTTTTCCGGCCGCTGCCTCTTGATGAGGTAGATCTTCTCAATCGCATTTTTATTCTCGATGCTGCATCCAAGTCCGTAAACCGTATCGGTGGGGTAGATGATAATCCCGCCGTTTTGCATCACCTCGACAGCTTTGGCAATAATTCTCGGTTCAGGATTAATAAGATGTATTTTTGCAATCATAAGTCACTCGGGAGTTAAAGGTTCTACTTGTCAGAAACCCAGACACAGGCACAGGCAAAGCCGGAATGGCATTTCACGACGTGGGAAATACTCTACGCCGGTTTTATTTATCTCCGCTGCCTTATTACGCTCGTCCTGCTCTTTGTTATTTTCATTCCGCTATCGCTTGTCTTCAAAAAGAAAGTGTATGACGAATGGCTTCGTCGTGCCTCACGCGTGTTCCTTCGGATAGCGGGTGTTCAGGTGCATGTTACAGGTATAGACAATATCCTGCCCGGCGAACCATATATTCTCGCCCCGAATCATGTAAACATTCTCGACCCGTTTATCTACCAGGGGTATTTTCCTTATCTGTTGCGCGGGCTTGAGAAAAAGGAAAATTTCAAAATTCCCGTCTGGGGCCAATGGATGCGTGCCGTTGGTCAGCTTGAAATTGATCGCGGTAACCCCAAGAAAGCTGCCGAGAGCATGAAGGAAGTCGCCCGGGTGCTGAGAGAAGAGCGGACATCCGTGATGGTAGCACCCGAGGGAACAAGGACCCCGAACGGACGTCTGCAGCCTTTCAAACGGGGAGCCTTCCGAACAGCGGCTGAAGCCGGCGTACGCATCATCCCCATGTGTTGCAAAGGGTTGTATGACATAAATAGAAAAGGTGACTGGCGCATAAAGCCCGGCCACCTTGAGATTGTATTCGGTAAACCGCTCGGCCCGCCCGATCTGACCCCACATTCTCAACGCGCGATCAGCAGCGAATTACGGCACTGGATGCTCAGCCAATTGGGCGAAGAGGATTTTTATCCTACTTCAACACCGTAAGTTTCTTTACAAGAATCCTGCTTCCCGCCTGCAATTTGTAAAAATAAACTCCGCTTGGCAGAGTAGGAGCCGCGAATACCCGTGAATGAGTACCTGCAGAAAGTTTTTCGTTGACGAGACTGGCAATTTCTTTTCCCAACACGTCAAATATCTTCAGCGACACAAATTGTTCTGTTGAGATATTGAAGCTGATGGTCGTCGTCGGATTGAATGGATTGGGATAATTTTGATACAATTCGATTGATCCGGGAATGCCAGCCGCATCAGCGCCCACTCCTGTAATTGTTGTAACGTCAAGACTCCATGCAGATCGTCCGTGCGTGAAGGCAACAAGTTTTCTGGTGGGGGAATGAAGCGTCAAATCATGAGCGGGAACGGTTGGCAACCCCGACCCGAGTACTTGCCACGTTGTTCCGTAATTGGTGCTGTAGAGGACGCCCGCATCGGAGGCGACATACAGTCGTGGTCGAGCAGCCGCATCGACGATGACGTCATTAAGCGGAATGTCCGGCAGGTTTCCGCCGATTGCCATCCATGACGTCCCATAGTTTGTTGTCTTGTAAATGTGTGCTTGATAAGCGTATTGCAAATAGCCTGAGAGTGTAACATAGCAAATGTTTGCCGAATCAGGATCGACAGCCACTCGCGTAACCCAGCGAGTGGGGATTGTATCTGTTACATCATTCCAAGTCGTTCCGCCGTTTGTTGTCACTTGAACTTTGCCATCATCGGTTCCTACATAGATAACATTTGAATTTGTTGTTGCAACATCAATAGTGCTAATAGTTCCGATTCTACCTCCATTGCCTCGTGTAAGATCACCGCTGATCGGTATCCAGCTTTGCATTCCATTTGTCGTTTTGTACACTCTGTAGCTCCCCAAATAAATTGTCAATGGATTTGCTGGATCCATCGCAAGTGGTGGTGTCCAATTAATTCTATCAGAGAGAGTAAGTCCTGTCGAGCTCGAAATGAAATTTGTCCCTCCGTTTGTTGAGTATGAAGGTCCTGTTCCGTAGGGAAATCCTGCCCATTGAATTTCACCATACACACGATTTGAGTTCGTGGGGTCAACGAGTACATACATTCCGTCTCCACCAATTACTTGCCCCCAATCGTTAGACAATCCAGTCAACGTCCGAGCCACATTGTTGTCTTGCAAACCACCCCATACACGTTGAGGATTTGTAAAGTCCACAGTCCCAGCATAAAACTGAGAGATGGGAAGATTCAGCGACTTAACCCATGAAGTTCCGGTATTCGATGAGACGAATACGCCTCCATCGCTGCCAATAACTATTCGGGTCGGGTTAGCCGCGTCGAACACAACGGCGTGGTGATCCACGTGAACTGTACCGGCTGTCGTAGCCCAATTTGTGCCGCCATTTGTCGTACGGTACATGCTTGTCATGCCCGCATACACCATCGCCGGATCGGTCGGATGCACGGCAAGAACGTTGTTATACCAGACCTGACTCTCACCTCCGAACGTCGCAGTGAATGCGGTCCATGATGTACCACTATCTGTAGATTTGTAGATCGAGCGAACGCCGGTCCCGTTTGACAGCAAGGCATAGTAAATATTTGTTTGAGAGGGAGCATACGCAAGACTTGTCCGTCCGATTGCTGCATCGCCCGCAGGAAAACCGTTCGTAATCTGCAACCATGAGTCTCCGCCGTTTGTGGAAAGCCAGAGTCCGGAATTCTCGCCGGCAATTATGCTATAGGTAAGTGGACGGTAACGTGTCCAAAGTGCTGCTACGATGCGATTTGGATCGGATGGATCAATTAATAAATCGCAAGCGCCGGTTGTGTCGTTGTTGAACAGGACCCGTTGCCATGCAGCCCCGCCGTTTGTGGAGCGGTACACTCCGCGTTCCTGGGTTTTGCTTCGGTAGAGTCCGAGCGCTGCAACGAAGATCCGATTCGAGTTTGACGGATGGATTGCAATTTTTCCGAGTTGTCCGGTTGTTGTCAGGCCAAGATTGGTCCACGTTTGTCCGCCGTTCGTTGACCGCCAAATGCCGTTACCGGGATAAATCGCAACACCGCCCGGATTGCCTTCGCCTGTACCGACGTAGATTATTTCAGGGTTGTTTGGATCGAGAGTGATAGACCCGATTGAATACGATTCATTGAAAAAGCTATTCCATGTAACACCATTATCTGTAGATTTCCATCCTCCTCCCGCCGCTGAGCCTGCATAAATGATGTTGGGATTTGTCGGATGCAAAGCCAGTGAAGTGATTCTCCCGCCTACATTTGATGGGCCAACACTCTGCCATGCGGCGACCATTCCATCTCGTCTTGATTCAGACATTTGCCGGATTGTTTGGCGTGCATGCTCATACAGAGAGGGATTCACATCGTTGTTTGGATACACGCGCTGCAGCATGAACCAATCATTGTCAACGGCATCCTCTTTTTCTTGTCGTCCTTCAATGGATTGAAATTTGCCGGCATCATTCAGTTGGAAGGCGAGTGCTCCCGCCACAAGTGCAAGCATAAAGAAAAACGGTTTTCGAACATTCATGTGTGTGCGCCTTCGAAACTTGTTTTAGTGGTGAGGAGTAACTGCGAAAATCTACAAACAGAGTTGCGGATATGCAACGTTTTGTTTTATCCGATAATCAGGAGGGTATGTCGTATGCGAGCGTGAAAAAATCACGCTTCTCCAACGTGTGAATTCTCACGACTCCTGCCCGCACAAGAGAGACGAGAATTCTGGATGCCCTTCGTTCGGAAATGTTCACGAGCTTGCAGAACTCCTGGGTTGTAATTCGTTTGTGCCCTTCCAGATGCTTGAAGAGCCGTTTTTCATTCTCACCGATCTCAATTTTCATCGGCTTGGAATCAGGGCGTTCACTCCGGAGAATTCTTACCACTTCTTTACTCGCCATCACGGTATTATCATTCACGCGGATATAAACGCGGGTCTCTTCGCCATTTTGCGCATCGCCGTTCACATTTCCTGTGAAGTAATGTGGTTTGTCATCGCTCTCCGGGATATATGCGACGATGACATCCTTGCCGTCAAAGGGAACAATATCAAGAAGAGGGTGGACTTCAGGAACGCAGTACATTGCTCCGGCTTGCTCAATCAATTCCATTTCACTCTTCTCACTGTCGATGCCCACAATGGATCCATTATCATCCACGCCGAACAGGATGTAGCCGCCTTTGGTATTGGCAAATGAACTTATGGTTCGCGCAACTTTCTCCGGTGTGGTGACCTTTCGTTTAAATTCAACTTCGAATCCTTCGCCTTCTTCAATCAGCCGGTTAACGTCTTTGTACGTCATTGGAATCTTTCCTCTCAATGTCAGTTGAATCCATGCCTGGTGGCACATGGCTTGGCATTGTGTCCGCAGCGTGTATTCGTGGCGCGTTGACTCCCGAATCGGTTAATCCGGTCGCTGGCTCGCCAGTTTTCGTCTCCTTCGATTGTGATTGTTCCGGTGGTCCGTCTATGTCCTCTTCAGGTTCGGGTTCAGCATAATCACGCCCCTGCATGCGGACGAGAACCATTTTTTTTCGCCAGGTGACGTAGCGACTGTCAACGTTCGGCCGGTGCCGCAACGGACTCGGAATAACAGCCGCGAGCCGGAGCGCCTGATCAAACGTGAGCGCTCTTGCAGAGTGTCCGAAGTACGTTTCTGATGCGGCCTCAATGCCGAATATTCCCGGCCCCCATTCTATAACGTTCAAATATATTTCAACGATTCGATCCTTATCCAGATAATGTTCAAGCAATAACGTTATGACTGCTTCTTTCAGTTTCCGGATCGGGTCTTTGGATGTTGAAAGATAAAGATTTTTCGCAAGTTGCTGGGTTATTGTGCTGCCTCCGCGAGCAACCTTCTTCATCTCCCAGTTTTTCTGAAGTGATTGTTTGAACTCAAACCAATCAAACCCATTGTGTTCGCGAAATGTTCCATCTTCTGCAACAATCACAGCATTGGCTACAAATTGGGGCAACCGGGAGAGCGGGATCCATTTCTGTTTGATTGAAAGATGCTTGCCTTCATCCTCCGCTTCATCACTTCGCTGCCGCATAAGTGCTGTTTCGGTTGGGTTTCGGGTTTTTAGTGTTCCGACTTCGAACCACGGGATCGATGCGATTTCAACGAGAACAAATATTGCTGCAAGAATAAAAAGCGATTTAAATTTTTTGGATTTTACCCACGTCCACAACCGTTCTAGCCTTTGCAGTGTAGTTTTCGTGGTCGCCCGTTGAGTTATCGTTTCGATGGTATTTTCTGGAGGTAAGAACGTTTATGATCGTGCGTTGTCAAGATATTCCTGTAGCATAAGCCTTGCCGCCATTTCATCGACGCGATGTTTTTGCTGGCGTTTCTTTTTCTTCATTCCAATATCAATAAACGCACGGTGTGCATTCACAGACGAATAACTTTCGTCCCACGTATCCATGTCAACCGACGTACGTTCTTTCAAACGCGTGATAAACTCTTCCACCTCGAGTGCTTTTTTCCCTTTGCCGCCATCACCGCTGTACGGCATCCCCACCACAATCAGAACAACTTCTTCTCTCAGAATGATCTCAAGGAGTTTCTCGAACAACGTTGCATCGTTTCCTAATGTTGCCACTCCCTGTGCAATCAGGCGTGTCGGGTCGCTCATAGCAACACCAACGCGTTTCTCTCCATAATCGATGCTGAGAATTCGTCCCGGATAGTCTGTCATAAGAAAGAAGGGTGGAAGAAACAGAAGATATTACTGCTCAACACGATCCGCTTTGACTACGCCTTTCAACTTCTTGATCTTCTCGATCAGTCGCTGCAAATGGTCCGTATCCTTTACGACAAGAATGAACAGTCCCTCGAACATCGAGTCACTTGAATCAAGATTGACGCTTCGGATATTTGTGTTTTGATATGTGGAGATTGTGTGCGTAATGTCGTTCAACATGCCGGTCCGGTCTTCGCCGATAATCCGAATGCCCGCAACAAACATTTCGGAGTTATCGGAAGGCCATTCCACCTCTACCAATCGCTCGTTTTCCATCTGCAACTGAAGCTGAATGTTTTTGCAGTTGCGACGATGTATTTTTAGCCCTTCACCGCTCGTTACAAATCCCACAACTGAGTCCCCGGGAATCGGGTTGCAGCACTTCGCAAAATTGTGAAGATAGTTAGCCTTCTTTCCTTCCAAAATTAATCCGCCGGGAGTAATTTTCCGGGCGGTTGAAATGAATTTGTCGAATAGTCCTTCGACTTTTCCTTCTTCCGTAACGACTGCAGGCGCATGCTTCTGGTCGCCCTGAATCAGCCTGATGATGCTTTCGACGTCAATCTTTTCTTCTTGAATTGCCAGAAAGAACGCCGACGAGTTCTCGATTCGTTGTTTCGTAAGAAACTCATTCAGCTCGTCATCGTTCAGTGTCAACTTGGCTTTTTTGGTTTTCTTTTCCCAAATGGATTTTCCCTCGGCGACCGCTTTCCGTTGTTCGTCTTTTATCCAGCGGCGTATATGCGCCTTTGCTTTGTGCGTAACAACGAACTTCTCCCAATCGGGATTCGGCTTCTGGTTCTTCGATGTGATGATTTCAATCTGATCGCCGCTATGAATCTGTGTGTCAAGGGGAACAATCCGGCCGCTGACTTTCGCCGCAAGCGTGTGGTCTCCAACCTTCGAATGGATTTCATACGCAAAATCTACAGGCGTCGAACCCTTCGGTAGAATTTTCAGGTCGCCTTTCGGTGTGAAGACATAGATCTCATCCTGAAACAAACTGAGTTTGAAACTCTCGATCAGTTGCGCCATTGCATTATCATCCTCGCCGGCGCTTTCAAAAATATCCCGTACCCAATTCACCCAATTTCTCAGCTTCGCATCTATTTTTGCCGTGTCTTCTTTGTATGCCCAGTGAGCTGCAACGCCACGTTCGGCAATTTCATGCATACCCCGTGTGCGTATTTGAACCTCTACCATTTTCCCCTCGGGTCCGACTACAGTCGTGTGAATCGATTTGTAACCGTTTTGTTTCGGTGCGGAAATGTAATCCTTGAAGCGTTCAGAGTTCGCTGTATAGATGGAGGAAATAATGCCAAGCACATTGTAACACTCTTTTTCATCTTCAGTATCAAGAATAATTCGGACGGCGAACAAGTCATAGATTTCCTCAAGCGGCTTGTTTCGTTTCACCATCTTGTTGTAAATGCTGTAGATGTGTTTCGGGCGTGCACTCAAATTGAATTTGAGGTTTTCTTTCTTCAACCTATCCTCAATCGGACGGGCAAACTTGTTCAGGTAATGTTCGCGTTCGCGACGGCGTGCCTTGAGTTCGCGGGCAATGTTATCATACTCTTCACGGTTGATGGTTTTGAAGGCAAGATCTTCCATCTCCCAGCGGATATTTGCAAGTCCGAAGCGGTGGGCGAAGGGGGAGTAAATCTCCAGTGTTTCCTGAGCAATTCGTATTTGTTTTTCGGGAGGGAGGAAATCAATGGTGCGCATATTATGCAGACGGTCAGCGAATTTTACAAGCATCACGCGAATATCGTTGACCATCGAGAGAAGCATTTTGCGATAATTCTCTGCCTGCGATGCTTCCCGGCTCGTGAAATTTACGCCCGAAATTTTCGTCGCCCCGTCAACAATATCGGCAACAGCATCGCCGAACTCTGCGCGGATGTCCTTGATCTGATACTCGGTGTCTTCGGCGACGTCATGCAATAGCGCCGCGGCTACAGAGATGTCGTCGAGCGGAATTTCTTTTGCAACAATCTTGGCAACTTCGTACGGATGATCGAAGAATGGTTCTCCCGATGCCCGCTTGTCGAACCGGTGAGCGTTGAACCCGAACTCAAACGCACGGCGAATAAGTGTCTCATCTACCCGATACAGCGTCTTATGGCAGGTGAGAAGAAGGTCGTCCAGTTTCTCTTTGTATTTCCGGTTCGTCATGCTCATCGGTGCGTCGCGCCAGCTTGAAATGAGGCAGCAAAACTTCAGCGTTCATTACTACAAAAAATATAGGTGGTTGTGGAAGGATAGTCAAGCACAGCGGGAGATGAGAGATGGACGGAGGAAGGGAATAACGGACTTATTCCGTTCCGAATATCCTATCGCCGGCATCGCCAAGTCCCGGCAGAATGTAACCATGAGAATTCAGTTGACGATCCAGCACGGCAGTGAACACCTGCACATCAGGATGCGCATTTGAGATTTTCTCCACGCCCTCCGGCGCAGCCAGCAACGTGACGAACCGTATCCGGCGGGCGCCTTTGTTTTTCAGAAATGTAATTGCCGCGGCCCCGCTTCCTCCTGTTGCAAGCATTGGATCGAGAAGAATTACCAGACTGTCACCGAGGTTACGCGGAAATTTCGAATAGTAGTCCACCGGTTTCAATGTTTCTTCGTTGCGATATAAACCGACGTGCCCAACTTTTGCTTCGGGAAGGAAATCCAGAAATCCATCCACCAATCCAAGTCCGGCACGGAGAACAGGGACAATAATGATCTG
>JBKJJX010000095.1:0-10023 GCA_046597825.1 Bacteroidota bacterium
CGCATCGACGAATCGAAGTGTATTCAATGCAATCTTTGTTATGTGGCGTGCGAGGACACAGCGCATCAATGTATCGACCGTTATCCGAAAACGTTCGGCATAAATGGCGCAACGGAAATTAAAGATCAACCCAAAGTACGAGAGGAAGATTGTGTCGGCTGCCGGCTTTGTTACATCGTTTGTCCGGTTGACGGCTGCATCTCCATGGTACAGCTGGATGACGGCACACAATCAAAAACGTGGAACGAACTCGTGAAGGAACTCCCGCAGCCAATGACGTGGGAAGACCTGCGGGCGTTTCAGAAGGAGCACGGGATTGAAATTCATTAGGGGGACAATTCACTATTTCATTCACTTTACAAAAGGAACAATCATGAACAAGCTCACCGTTCTGCTCAAGATCGTGCTGTTGGTTGTTGTGGCGTTGTCTGTCGGAGCGCGCCCGATGTTCGCGCAAGATATGGCAAAGGTCGCTCCTTCGATGGTCAAAGTCGTGATGGAGAATGACAAGGTGCGTGTCTTGGAGGTTCACGTCAAATCCGGAGAGAAACTTCCGATGCACTCACACCCCGCGCATGTCGTGATTCCAATGAAGTCAGGAAAAATAAGAACGACACTCGCTGACGGCAAAGTGATGGAAAGGGAGTCCAAGCAAGGAGAGCCCATCTGGGGTGAACCGGTAACTCATTCAAATGAGGCGCTCATGGATATAGACGTTCGGGTCATTGAACTGAAAGATCATAAGATGATGAAGAAGAAATAGTCACCCGAGGCCAGCCGCTCATACAGTGTGGGCGGCCTGGCCGATTTTTCTACAAATTAAAGATTGGAGCAAATGTATGTCCGAGCGGGAACAATTCATTCAGAAAATGGAACGGGAATTTCAAACAACCCTGAAAGTCCTGAAAGCATACCCTGCGGACAAGAAAGATTTGAAACCGCACGCGAAATGTCCCACAGCGCTGGAGCTTGCATGGCGCATTGCCATGGAGGTGAAGCTGTTTGTGAATGGGGCGATGACGGGAACATTCGATTTCATGACGCCACGTCCGGCACCGGCGACAATGCAGGAAGTAATTGCTACATACGAAAAAGATGTTCAGGAATCAGTCGGCAAGTTAAAGAAGATGCCCGATGCCGATTTCGAAAAGATGGTCCCGTTTATGGTCGCACCGAAAACAATGGGCGATGTCCGCAGTGGCGATGTGCTATGGCTGATGCTGAATGATTCAATTCACCATCGTGGACAGTTCTCCATCTATCTGCGCATGGCCGACGGGAAAGTCCCGTCAATCTACGGTCCGTCGGGGGATGAACCCTGGATGTAAAAGAAAAACCAGAAGCGGCAGCCCGCCGTTGTTTGGACAAACAAAACTCACACACTTAGGAGGTTGATATGAAACGTAATGGATTCCTGCTGGCATGCATTTCCGCCGTTATCGCAACATGTATTATTGCCTCACCCATGTTCGCGCAAGACATGGCAAAAGTTGCTTCCAAGAATGCAAAAGTGGTGTTGGATAACGACAAGGTGCGGATCTTCGAGGTCCAGGCAAAAGCAGGAGAAAAACTTCCAATGCATTCTCATCCTTCTTCAAGCATCGTTATTCCGATCACCTGGGGAAAAACAAAAACAACTTTAGCGGACGGTAAAACGATGGAAACTGAATTCAAAGTCGGAACACCGCGATGGAACGATGCGGTAACGCATTCAAACGAAGCCCTCACGGATATACATGTAATGGTCATTGAGCTGAAAGATCAGAAGATGATGAAGATGAAATAATTGATGCGCATTTCCGGCTCCGACCGGATTCTTCATGTTCATCGACGGTAGTTCAAACATCATCAGCGCGAGCGGTGGAGGAATATCCCCCGTTTCCTGCTGCGGCTCTGAATACCAAAACATCACTAACACATAGGAGTCAACATGAAAAGCAGTAGATTCTGGCTGGCGGTGGTGGTGGGAGGCGTGGTTGCAAACATCATGGATATGCTCGTGTACGGGCAGTGGTTATCCAAAACGTATTTTATGAATAATCCAAGTCTCTTCAACAACGATCCGGGGAACATTCCCTGGTACATTGTAGGGGACTTTGTTGCTGTATTGGTCTTTGCGTGGATATACGACAAAGTTTCCTCGTCATTTGGCACTTCGGTGGGCGATGGGGCAAAGGCCGGATTATACCTCGGCATCTTCATGAATTTCCCGACGTGGATATTCATGCATTTGATGTTTAACGGATACCCGTACGCACTTTCATGGATCAGCACGATCTATGGCATCATCTGGTACGTCATCGTCGGCGCGGTCGTTGCTGCCATGATGAAAAAGGGATCAGTTGCAGCAGCATAGATTGTTGTCGTCATAACCGGAACGGGGCTTCGTGCCCCGTTTCCTTTTCACGGCGACTGACAGAAAAGCAATGTAGTTCTTTCTCCGTCGCGATTGTTTTCGTTCATCACTCCAAGGCACGCACATGTCAACACTCATCAAGAATGGCCGCATCATCACCGCAGATCAAGACTATATAGCTGATATTTACTGCGAGGGCGAACAGATTACGCGCATCGGCAAACACCTGGATTCGCCGCCGGACGCCACCGTCATTGATGCGACCGGGAAATATGTATTCCCTGGCTTCATTGATCCGCACGTTCACATTTATCTTCCCTTCATGGGCACGTTTGCCAAAGACACTCATGAAACGGCAAGCAAAGCGGCGCTCGTTGGCGGCACCACAACCTTCATCGAAATGATTTGCCAGTCCAAGGCAGAACAGCCGCTTGCCGACGGGTTTGAATTGTGGCGCGGCAAGGCAGAGGGGAACAGCGCGTGCGACTTTACGTTCCATCAAGCCGTGACTCGCCTTGACAAAGAAACGGAAGGACAATTGACCGAGATTGTCCGAAGCGGCATTACCAGCTTCAAAGTGTTTCTGGCATACAAAGGTGCATTCGGCATTTCCGACGAGGAGCTTTATCACACAATGCGGCTGGCAAAGAACCTCGGCGTTATCGTCACTGCGCATTGCGAGAATGCCGACGCTGTGCTCGCGTTGCAGCAGAGGTTTCTTGCCGAAGGCAAAACGGGCCCTGAATGGCACTATTGGAGCCGGCCGCCCCGCGTCGAAGCCGAAGGCGTACATCACCTGTTGACATTTGCCGAAATGCACGGCACGCACTGTTACATCGTCCACACAAGCTGCGAGGAATCGTTGCAGGAAGCGTTGCTCGCGATGCAGCGCGGAGTCAATGTGCACGTTGAGACGTTGATTCAGTATTTGTTATTAGACAAGAGCTGCGCCGAGCTTCCCGATTTCGAAGGATCGAAGTATGTCATGTCGCCGCCGTTGCGCGAGAAGCGGAATCAGGACATATTCTGGAACGCGTTGCGCCAGCGATTCGTCTCGACAGTTGCCACGGACCATGCGCCGTTTGATTTCAAGGGGCAAAAAGAAATGGGGCGCGATGACTTCACAAAGATTCCCAATGGAATACCGTCACTCGAAGACCGTGTCAACTTGCTGTACACACATGGCGTGTGCGAAGGCCGGCTTGATTTGAACACGTTTGTTGATTGCGCCAGCACGCAGGCGGCAAGATTGTTCGGCTTATTCCCCCGCAAGGGCACGATTGCTGTCGGCAGCGACGCCGACCTTGTGGTGTACGATCCGGATTATCGCGGAACGATTTCAGCCCGGACGCATCACCTGAATCTTGATTACAGCGCTTTCGAAGGATGGCACATCAAAGGCAGACCTCATGTCGTTACGGTTCGCGGTGAAGTGGCAGCACGCGACGGGAAGTTTGTCGGCACAGTCGGGAGGGGTAAATTGCTCAAGCGCGATGCATTTGCGGGAGCGTGGAAGTAAGATCGGTTCTCGCCCAAGGATGGAAATAAACGCCTTGGCGAAGGTGAAATCATTCAATTCATCTACTCACTACAATATAGGTCATTATGAAAAGCAGAGTTCTTCTGTGGGCAAATCTCTCGGTGTGGTTTCTGTTGATTGGTGGGATGCTGTTTGATATGATTGTGGTTGCAGTCAACTGGCTTACCGGCGATGTGAATGACATTCTTCACTGGCAGGCTTTCTTTCGAGTTACTAACCCCGGCACGTTTTTCTACATGAAACTCCTTGTGCTTCTTACCTCTATCCTATGCGTCATCGCTTACTGGAAACGCGAGAAGACAATTCAACTTCTGCTCGTCGCGACTCTCGCGGTATGTTTTGCAGATATGGCATTCACGATGATACATTTTCTTCCCATTAACATCTATCTGGGTGGAAAGGAATTGGATCCCGTATTAGTAAAGCAATATGCCAGTTCCTGGTTCACTGCGAACTATTTCAGGATTGCTCTTGATGTCGTTGGTTTATTTACCTCGGCACGAGCAGTACATTGCTCGTATTTGCCTGCATAGGAATGCAAAGGCTCCATCGCAGTCGGTTCCGATGCCGATGTTGTTATCTGGGATCCGGAGGAAGAGCACACCATTTCCGCACACACTCACCATATGCGCGTGGATTACTCGATGTTCGAAGGATGGAAAGTAAAGGGCAATGCGGCGACCGTCCTCTCACGCGGACAGGTTATCGTTGACAACAACACATGGCTTGGCAGAGCAGGTTACGGCAAGTTCATCAAGCGGGATGCGTTTGCGGGGGCGTGGAAGTGAAAATGTTCGTAGCGCGGGACTCCAATCCCGTTTGCTGCCCATTCATCGCGAATCTCTAGATTGGTTTTCCTGAGAACGTCGAAGCAAAAGCAACTGGACAGCGTCCAGTTCTACGACGGAATTAATTATTGGAAGGGAAAAGGATATGGGTATAGGACAGAAATATATACTACCACTCAGCCTCGGTTTCGTAGGAATGTTTGTTTGCCACGTATTCATTCTAATCGCCTTTGGCTCGGGAACCCGATTCCCGATTTACATCTTCGCTTATCCGGTTGTGTATCCGTTGATCGCAGCCATTCTAACTTTTATTAATTCCAAGCTCTGGCTTTCTAACGCGATGCTTGTCAACTCCCTCCCGTTCGTCTATTGGTACTTGCTCCTATGGAGCGATGGAAAAATGAACATGCCTGCGGCTCTCAATCTTCAAGAAAGCTCGGGCATGCTCCTGATTATGCCGTTTACCATTGCACTTGCTTGCGTCGTAACGTACATCGTGTCAAGAATCAAGAAGTCGACTCAGCCGGCAGATATCCGCGGCAGTTAACAATCGGCAATCCGTCGTTATTACAGCTTCGCTGGAGCTTACGTTTGGATAGTTGGCGAAGTTGTTGTCGAAGGCGGAAAGTTTCTCGGCAAAACCGGCCGCGGCAGATTCGTCAAGCGTGATACGTATGCGGGGGCGTGGAAGTAACTATTGGATATTTACAGTACTCGATGTCAATCAAACCAATACTCTTCGGCGCAACAGGAATGGTGGGTGAGGGCGTTCTGCATGAAGCGTTGAAAGATTCTTCTGTCGAATCCGTTCTCGTGATTGGCCGCCGCTCGTGCGATGTCACTCATCCGAAACTTACCGAAGTCCTGCATACTGATTTCTATGATTACACGGCGATTGAAGAACGTCTGCGCGGGTATAACGCGTGCTTCTTCTGCCTCGGCGTTACTTCCATAGGTAAAAATGAGAGTGAATACCGGCGGCTTACATATGATCTTACAATAGCGGCAGCGCAAACACTTGCGCGACTCAATTCTGATATGACATTCTGTTACGTGTCGGGCGCTGGAACCGACAGCACGGAACGCGGAAACAGCATGTGGGCACGTGTGAAAGGTAAAACCGAAAACGATCTCATGAAACTTCCGTTCAAGGCTGTGTACGCATTCAGGCCGGGGTACATCAAACCCATACCGGGACTCAAGCACAGCATAACACTCGCCAAAATCGTTGCCCCATTGTATCCTCTCTTGAAGATGTTCCTTTCAAAGTATGTCTGCATGCTTGAAGATGTCGGACGGGCAATGATTCATGTTGCGCATGCCGGCTATTCGAAACGGATTCTTGAGTGCGAGGATATAGCGCGGGCAAGCCGGCCATCGTTATAAGAAAACTGAAAAGATGATGCAGATTCCTTCCAACGAATGAGGAGACAATGGGAAAAATAAATTCTGGCCGAGTTTTCGCCGGTGGACTTGTCGCCGGTTTTGTTATGAATGCAATCGATGCCACGACCAATGGAGTATTCCTTGCGCGCCAATGGGATGTGGCTGCACTGGTGCTGAACATTGACATGCAGACGGTCGGTCCACTTTCAACAATCGGTTGGATCGCAGTGGACTTTCTGGCGGGAATTTCGCTTGTGTGGTTGTATGCCTCCATTCGTCCGCGCTATGGAGCGGGAGCCAAGACTGCTCTGCTCGCCGGCTTCGCGGTCTGGTTCATTACGCGGCTGATGTTCTCATCGTACGTGTTCATGGGCATTTTTCCGTTGTCTCTTATTGCCGCCTCGTCGGCCGGCTCGCTGGTCGCGTCGCTGCTTGGCGCGCTTGCAGGCTGCGCGCTCTACACGGAAGAAAAATAATTGATTCAATCGGATCTGTAGAATTGGAATCACTCCACTCACAATCATAGAAGGATTATGGATCGCTTCCTCTCCTCCAACCTCGTTGAAACCGACGTTTCATCTCTCGGCAACAGTTCTCTCATCAACGACGATCTTGCACCAACAAAAATTTCCGATCGAACCTGGGGTACGTACAATATTGCGGCGCTCTGGATCGGGATGAGTGTGTGCATTCCGACGTACATGCTTGCAAGCGGATTGATTGCAGGAGGGATGAACTGGTGGCAGGCACTGCTGACGATTTCGCTGGGCAATCTTATTGTCCTGGTGCCGATGATTCTGAACGCGCATGCCGGAACAAAGTACGGCATTCCGTTTCCGGTGCTTGCCCGCGCATCGTTCGGAACACTCGGCTCCAACGTTCCGGCGCTTCTGCGTGCCGTTGTCGCGTGCGGATGGTTCGGAATTCAAACATGGATCGGCGGACAAGCGTTCAATTCCATGATTGTGCTGCTCTTGCCGGGCTGGGCACTTTTCTCGTGGGGGCCGGCGGTTGGCTTTCTGATTTTCTGGGCGATGAATGTGTACTTCATTTTGAAAGGAACGGAATCGATACGCTGGCTCGAGTCAGCGTCGGCGCCATTTCTGATCCTCGTCGGACTTGGCTTGCTAGCGTGGGCATATGTTCGTGGCGGAGGCTTCGGCCCGATCCTGAGTCAGCCGAGTAAATTTCAGACGACAGCAGAGTTCTGGAGATTTTTCGTCCCCTCGCTTACGGGGATGGTTGGATTCTGGGCAACGCTCTCGCTGAACATTCCGGATTTTTCGAGGTATGCAAAAAGCCAGCGTTCGCAAATGCTCGGTCAGGCGATTGGACTCCCGCCGACGATGGCGTTGTATTCATTCATCGGCGTTGCCGTTACATCTGCAACGGTACTCATATTCGGTGAGGCGATCTGGGATCCGATTATGCTGCTCTCGAAGTTCGAAAATCCGATAGTGATTATTCTTGCACTGCTCTCGCTCGTTGTCGCGACCCTCACGACCAACATCGCCGCAAACGTCGTCTCGCCGGCGAATGATTTTTCAAATCTTCTTCCGAGAAAAATCAGTTTCAGAACGGGCGGACTCATTACGGCGGTTCTTGGCATCGCAATGATGCCGTGGAAACTTCTCTCTGATTTCGGCACATATATTTTCGGATGGCTGATCGGGTATTCGAGTTTTCTGGGGCCGATTGCCGGCGTGTTAATCGCTGATTATTTTTTCGTGAGGAAGCAAAACCTGAATGTGGCGGATTTGTACCGGCGGGGCGGTGAATATGAATTCAGCGGTGGTTTCAACAGGAAAGCAATTGCTGCGCTGGCGGCTGGAGTTGTTGTTGCGTTGATCGGGCTGGTCGTTCCCTCGCTTGCGTTTCTGTATGACTATGCGTGGTTCGTCGGGTTCGGAGTAGCGTTTGCGGTGTATCTTCTGTTGATGAAGAGAAAGAGTTGACGCAGCGAAACATTCAATCGCATCGTACGGAAGCACCGCGCCCGCCTTCGTTTCAATCTCATCACCGAATTCCTTCTTGTCGATAATCATGCGGCAGTAGGAACATTCACGCTTGCCGTACTCGCCCCGACGAAAATCGGGGTCGATGGTGCGCCGTGTTATGTGCAGTTGCCGTCATCTGAGCAACAGCATCCGTTTGACACTTGTGTAACTCCCTGCTTGCAACTTGTAGAAATAGACACCGCTGGCCAAATTACTTCCGTCGAACGTGACTTCGTAAGTTCCAGCTGTGAACATCTCGTTGACGAGTGTTGCTGCCTCCCTCCCCAGAAGGTCATAGATTCTGAGCGAGGCGAAACCTCCGACGGGGATACTGAAACCTATTTTGGTGTTGGGGTTGAACGGATTAGGGTAGTTCTGCTCCAGATATGGGACTACTGGAATCTCACGATGTGTTTCCACGATCGCGGTGGTGGAACGGTAAAGAAACTGGCGGAGAACGATGTCGTATGTTTGATTCGTCGCGTTGAACGTGAGACTGTACCTCGTCGGATAGAAGCCTGCGCGCTGGTAGGCAAGCGGCTGCCTGATGACGAGAGTATCGGTCGGATTGCTCTGGAGATACGCGCGAGTGAACATTGGTTCAAGGAAGTACAATTTACCACGCCAGTAACCGTACAGGAAAGTCTTGGTGAATACCTGCCCATGCCATTCCGGAGCTGTCGAATCTATCCAGTGTGAACCCATCTGCGGAATGGCAGATGGAGGATTGCCACCATCGTAGCCCGGCGCGACGAACTGTGGGCTCGGAACAAGGTCGGTTCCTCCAGCAATCGCTTCGCGCGCCTGACGTGTCTCAAAATAAAAATGTGCATCGAAATGGGGCAGTCCATACACTTGTGGTGGTGGATGGCCGTTCGGATTCCACCAGAAATAGACGTGCTTGAACAGCGTATCGGCCGTGACCGATGGGAGATTGAGCGAAAACGAGGTTTCAGACGTGGGAAGGTTGGACAGAACGCCTGATGTCAGCGAAACTCCTATCGCAAGGGGGTTTCCTGAGCTCTCAATCTGCACCCAGGTCCGCACGACACCGTTGCCGAGAGAGGCGGAGTCGCCATAGAAAATAGTTTGAGGGAAGGCTGTGCTCAAGGCAGCAATGGATAGTGGGAGCAAGAACAAACAAAATTGGTGTCGCATGATGTCTCTCCTTTCTTGTGAGGGCAATTGCTGCATAGCTACTGTAACTACGCATTGTTATGGCTGGGTAGACGCAGGTTTGTTGCGTCTATTTCATTCACACTGCTCAGGCGGATATATACCAAACTCTCTCCGCATGCAACTGGAAGTTCGGCACAGATTTCCTTCGCGCTGTTGGTTCCGCTCTACTACCCAAGGCTGAGAGTACGAATCACTCTTGGGTAGTTCTGACGGATTCTTTGAGTTTTTCCTTTTCTATTTTTTCTCTTTCGGCGGCTCGATTGGTTTCAAGTCAAATTTGCCGGGCTGTTCTAAAAGGAAGATGGTTTCAGAATCGTCAACACCACCGCTTACATGCTTGTCTCCCCCCGGAATTGTGAGATACGAACCGGGACCATACTTCTTGCCGTTATAGGTGTACGCTCCCTTGATAACCACAACCTTCATGTCATTGGTGTGGTAATGGAGCGGCGCCTTGAAGCCTGCCGGGAACTTCGTCAATCCACCATACGCTCCCTTGGTTTGGTCGCCCCACAGCATTGCAGTCATAACGCCCGGAGGGCCGCCTTGCATTGCTTCCCATTTGATGTCTTCGGCAGCCCAAAGGACTTTTTTCATCCTCTTTTGAGCGGAAGCTTCCGTTGCCCCGAAGAAAATCAGTCCCGCAAGGACAAGTGCGATGTACGATGAGAATGTTTTCATAAAAATGATTCCTGTTACATGTAGTGGATGGATTAGTTGATTAGACTTGCGCAGAAAGATTATGTTTTCATGTCATAGTTGTTCTCCTTTCTAAAG
>JBKJJX010000172.1:0-3980 GCA_046597825.1 Bacteroidota bacterium
GCTTCATCCTGCACTTTGGCAATCAACGTGAGCTTGCGGCGGAAGCCCGGTGCGTACGGAATCCACTTTCCTTCCGGCAGCTGTCCGACAATTTCGCTGTGCGCATGCTGCCCGATCATGCGGATAAGTGTTTTGCGGTAGTCTTCGGGCATCCAGTCGCCGGGTTCGACCTTTTCGCCGCGGGCAACCCGTGCTTCAAAGTCCGCTAATTTGGCTTCGTCTATTTGTTCAATAGTCATAACATTGTTCGCAATTTGGTTACCGGCAATTTGATATCAATATACAATTTCTTGTTCTGCGCTTCAATCGTACCATCTGCCATAAAACAGGAAAGCCGGAAGGTATCCTTCCGGCCTGATAATACGGTACAGAGAATTCTTCACTTTAAGAGAACCAGCCGCCGTGTCTGCGAGAAGCCCTCCGTTTCCAGTCGATAGAAATAGATGCCGCTGCTGAGCGACTTTGTGTTGAATTGGATTCCATACACGCCCGCAGGTTTTATTTGATCCACAAGGGTTACAACTTCACCACCTGAACTTGAGAACACTTTCAGCTTTACATGACCTTCATGAGAAAGCGAATACCGGATTGTGGTCGATGGATTAAATGGATTGGGAAAATTTTGTTCGAGGGAAAAAAGGTGCGGCGATGCGTTGCCGTGCACATCAGTCGGAGTTGAAACAGTGATCGGTTCGGAATATTCAACCGCACCATCAAGCGCTATGATTTTCAGGCGATAGAAACAATGTCCGGCAATCTGTGCACTGTCGGTGAAGTAATATGAATGCGGTTGAATTGTCGTCCCATGCCCGGGGATGAAGCTGTTCGGTATCGTTTGAAAACTTAGCTGCGTATCAGATCGTTTTTGAATTTCGAATCCATAATTGTTGACCTCGCTGGCAGTCGTCCAATCCAAACGGACACGATTCTGCGTTATGATCGTACCGGTGAAACTTGCAAGCTGAATTGGAAGAACAGTCGAGCTGAGCGAAATGCTATCGACGAGCACTCCACCGACCGCGTAACATTTTACGGTCAGCAGAAGCGGAGTCGCTTGTATCAGCATTGCCCCATTCGAAGCATTGTATCGCACGACGCTTCCGGGCTCGGGTGTTGCATTGAATCCGTACGTCGGCCGTCCGCCAATACCATTCACTATATAATTGAAATTGTTCTTGACGATGCGCTCATACGTATGATCGTGGCCGTTGAACACCATCGAAGCTCCCCACGCAGCAAATGGCCATTGCATCGCCACCGTATTGCCGTGGCTGCCCGATGAATATGCAGGGTGATGGAAAACGATAATCTTCCACGGTGAAGCGGAGTTTGCAAGTCCGGTTTGCAACCATTGGCCCTGTACCGAGGTGCTCGCAATGCCGTCGGGCTCACGCGGATCGCTTGAAAGAAAAAATAAATGAACCGGTCCTCTCACGACATCATAGTAACGCTCGTTGCCCGGCAAGTCAAAATAATTGTACCATCCGGAAATGTCGGCATCCCAATCGTGGTTTCCGAGCGCTGGAAAGAATTTGTTGATTGGTGGACCTGGCGCATACGTGCTCGGGACGCCAATCGGAAAACGAATGTACTGCCCGTAGTATTGCCCGATCTCATTATCCCACGACGCAACGCTTGTATTATTCGCCGTGTAATTATTGTCACCTGTTGTGAAGACGAGATCGGGACCCCAGCCGGCAATCATGTTCGCGACATTCTGAACAGTTGTCCCCGTGCCGTAGTCACCAACGCAAGCTATTTTTATTGTTGATTGAGAAAACGAAAAGGAATAGAATCCCGCGACCAGCGAAGTAACAACGAGAGTGGGAAAGAATCTCATAACACGTCACGGGAATGTGGGAATGAACGAATCAGGAGCGTGGCGGGAACATCACTGCCGGAGTGCTTATGCCTGATTGCATAAGCACGTCAATACCGAAGCGAGAGAGGTGAAATGCGAAGGGGTACTTTTATTTCGGCTAACTACAACAATTCTTTTACAATATTTTCAAACTGCCCCTTACTCATAAAACCTACATGTTTGCGCGCCACGTTGCCTTGTTTATCAATAATAAAAGTTGCCGGAATTCCGTCGATACCGCCATACGCCTGCGCCAAATCTCCATCACCGATAACAATCGGATAATTTATTTTTGAACGTTCGAGATACGGCTTCACGACCTGCCATCCTTCACGGTCGAGAGAAACACCGACGATTTCGAGTCCCTTGCCTTTATATTGCTCGTACACCTCCATGAAACCGGGAATCTCCTTAATGCACGGCCCGCACCACGTTGCCCAGAAATTTACCGCCACCACTTTTCCCTTCAACTTGGAAAGCTCAAGTATCTTTCCGTCCTGGGTCTTCAATTTGAAATTCGGCGCCTTCTCAGTCTTCGGCAACATTGGCTGTCCGCATGCCATTTGAGCAAAAACCAAAACGCTGAGGATTGTAAGAGTGAAAATCTTTTTGTTCGTCATCGTGTGTATTCCCTTCTTCATATAGTCTGGATTCAATATACAAAAAACGCCGGCCTGAAGAAACCCGTCGCCTCTAGGTCATGCACCCCTCAACAAGCGCAGCTTCCGCGTCACGACGAATCAAAAGTCCTCGTGCTTTTTGCGGGTCCCAAAGCCGTTTCATCGCTCGCAATTGGAATGCTATGCCTGCCAGGTCCTTCTTCGTCACCAAATCACGAAGTGCCCGCATCTCTTTCCGTCTGTCTTCTCCCGGCTTATCGAACATGGACGTGCCACGATTGTAGACTAATGAGAGAATTGCTCCCTGGGCGTCGAGCGGCAGTTGCTCCAATCCGGTAAACGCTTGTCTTGCCCGCTCGTAGTATACCGGAACGCTTCTCTTCGAAAAAACTTCTTCCGCGTCGGCGCGACGGATTTTGATATCTGCGAGTTCCGCAACTCTGTTTCTTGCCCTCAACTCACGCAAGCCTACAACAGAGCGGAGCCGTTCGGTTTGTGAGCGCACCAGATAACTCCCCCAATCGGATTCAAATCCGTCAACAGTCTGATATCCCAAATCGTATCCGATGCCAATAGTGATACCCGAGCTTGTGCCGGGCCATTCGGGTTTGTAGGACATTCCTTCGGAGTCGAGAATAAGGCGAATGGCTTTGGGCGAAACATCGGGCATGGCGGCCTCCCGGATTGTTCAATCAACGGAGAAGAATTATTTTTTTTGTCGCTGTGTAATTTCCTTTGATCATCGGTGCGTTGTCGTACGCCTTCGTCGCTTCCAGCTTTACAATGTACGTTCCGGATGAAAGATTATTTCCATCGAACTGAAGGCGATACGTACCGACACGTTTCGGCTCATTCAATAGTGTTGCGACTTCTTTCCCCAGCATATCAAATACTTTTATTTGCAGATAGAGAGGCGTGGCGGGATCGTCCGCACCCACCGTTAACGTGTACTCGATGGTCGTCTGCGCATTGAAAGGATTCGGATATGCATCCAGCAGAACGAATGACGACGGCACCGGGGGGCGTGCAACTTCTCCAACACTCGTAACCGGCGTAACCGAGTACTTGTACACTCCCTGTCCTGTGGAATAGCCCAGCGTATCGTTCAACATTCGAAAGCGATTCACACGAACCCCGAACGGTGCCTGGAACCATGTGTCACCGCCGTTCGTCGTTCCGTACGTTGGCGAAGTACTGTTTCCTCCAAGCCAGCCAATATTTTCCGTTGCGAACCCGATCCCCTGCACATAATAAGCACCATTCGTGAATCGCTTTTCCTGCCACGTAATTCCACCGTCCGTTGTTTTCAGGAAGTTTACTGTGTCGCCGGAATTTTTTTGCAGCGAAACATACCCAACGCGACGGGAAGGAAAGTTTATCTTCCAGCACCATTCGCCAATTCTGGAAGACGTAAACTGGGTTCGCCACGTGGTCCCACGGTCGGACGTGAAAAGAATACGGCCACTCGAAGTTGAATTCACATCTCCGGTATGCCCGCA
>JBKJJX010000185.1:0-11828 GCA_046597825.1 Bacteroidota bacterium
CAATTCACCATTCTCTTTAAGGTGAAGTGCCTTCCGGCACCTATAAAAATTTATTCTTTTGTAGGACCTAATCTTGGAATCGTTACATCGGCCTCTGTCGGGGTGAATTCTTCAGGGTTTACAGATACCGATGAAAAGGCAACAACATCAGGAATGGATTTTGGTTTTGACTTCGGCAGCGGCGCTGAATTTGCGATTACTCCAAAAGTGGCGCTGACTGGTGATGTTCGCTATTCAATGGGCTTCAGCAACCTTTTTAGTCCTGCCCAACAGGTTGCCCAGCAACAAATCGCCAGTAGAAAAACTCGCGGATTTCAGATTCTCTTTGGCGCCCTGTTCCAAATATAGACTTATGAGCACTCATTCATGAAGCTTTGTGCAAGGTAATTTGCCTAATCCACTTACAAATAAGTGCTTGACAAATTCATTCGTTTTCTTTATACTGTCTTCGGTTTTTTGGTCCGACCTAATAATCAACTCTCTCATCACATTAAAGGATACATCAATGAAGAATCTATTGCTAGCATTTGCGGCAGTAGCGTTGTTTGCTACAAGCAGTTCATTTGCGCAGAAAATTAACTTTGGAATCGGCGCAGACATTGCCTTGCCGATGGGCAACTTCGGCAATCTCGTCAGCATTGGCATCGGTGGGACTGCAAAAGTATACTATCCGCTTAAAGACGAACTGATAGTATTGACGGGTACTGCAGGCTATATGACATTTAGTGGAAAAGATGTTGTTTCCGGCGGTCAGACAGTCAATGCAGGAAGCTGGAGTATGATTCCGGTTCTTGTTGGAGCGCGTTATTATTTCGCGCCTCTTTCTGCCAAATTCAGACCATATGGTGGGCTTGACTTAGGCATGATCTTCAGTTCATACAAGGTTCCCGGTTATACTATTTTGGGACAAACATTCGGCGGAGGTTCTGTATCAGGTTCAGATTTTACATACCAGCCACAAGTAGGTTTCGTTGCGAGTCAATTTGATGTCGCAGTGCGTTTGCTTGGTATTTCAGGTGCAACTTGTGTGGCTGCTAGAATCGGTTACATCTTCAACTAAGCGGTCTAGTTTCAACTTTTAGTAAAAAAAGGGAAGCCTTCGGGCTTCCTTTTTTTTTATGCTACCGGCTACCGTGGTGGCAAGATGTCAGTTTGTTGCAACCCTCTGCAGATTTTCATATACTTCCTCAGATATTTTTCCCCAATTCAAAAAGATTTGTGTATTCACCCTGATATACGTATATGAAATCGCAAGGAAGCCGACCGGTTTCCTTGTTTTGTATCAGTATGCAATAATCTGAGCATCTTTCACTTAAGAGGACATCTATGAAAAAAAGTACCATTATCCTTCTCTCTGTTGTTGGTGTCATAGTCCTGCTGGTTATGTGGGGAATCGGCACGTACAACAAGCTTTACGGATTGAACCAATCTGTTGAATCCGCATGGAGTCAGGTAGAAAACCAATATCAGCGGCGGGCCGATCTAATTCCCAATCTTGTGAACACAGTTAAGGGGTTTGCATCGCAGGAGGAACGAGTGCTGACGGGAGTCATTGAGGCGCGTGCCAAAGCTACATCTATCCAGGTTACGAAAGAAGTATTGAATGACCCGCAGGCATTCTCCAAATTTCAGGCTGCGCAGGATCAATTTTCTTCAGCCATTTCAAGGTTGATGGCGGTTGCCGAGAATTATCCGGTCCTTAAATCAAATGAGAATTTTCTTTCGTTACAAAGCCAGCTTGAAGGCACTGAGAATCGCATTGCAGTTGAGCGTAAGCGATACAACGAAGTCGTGCAGGAGTTTAACGTCTCCCGCGGACGTTTTCCCGGTGTCCTGATTGCTAATATGAGCGGCTTCCGCGAAAAGCCGTACTTCAAAGCGAAAGAAGGTGCCGATACACCGCCGCCTGTAAATTTTAAATGAGGCAACTCCTTTCCTTCATCATGCTGATGCTGGTCGCGGTATTCGTCATTCAGAATACGCGTGCACAGGACGTTCCAAAACTGGAGAGAAGGGTAACGGATCTTACCAATACTCTTTCCGCTTCGGAAATCAACGCTCTGGAGTCGGACCTAAAGGCCTTCGAAGATTCCACATCAAATCAGATTGTCGTCCTGATGATTCCAACGCTGGGAGAGCAGAACCTCGAGGATTTCGCTCTCCGGACCGCCCAATCCAATGGCGTCGGTGGGAAGAAAAGCGACAATGGTGCGTTGCTCTTGGTTGTTAAAGAAGACCGAAAGATGCGCATTGAAGTAGGGTACGGACTTGAAGGCACACTCACAGACGCACTTGCGAGTCAGATTATCCGCAGAGAGATTACTCCCGGGTTTCGGAGTGGAGATTATTACACCGGAATCAAGGCAGGCATTGATGCGATGATGCTTGCAACACGCAACGAATACAAAGCTGAGAAAGCGAAGTCTAAGAGCTCCAGCGGGTTCTTCGTATTCCTTCTCTTTCTGCTGATCTTCATTTTTATTGCACGAAATTCGCGGCGCAGAGGGGGCGGTGTTGGCGTATTACCTTTTCTGATTGCAAGCAGCATGGGACGTTCAAGGGGCGGTGGCGGTTTCAGTGGAGGTGGTGGTTCATTCGGCGGTGGAGGCGCGAGTGGCGGATGGTAATTATCTTAATATAGATCTCGAATGGCACAAGAAAAAAATCTAACGGGCATCGAATCACTTGAAGATGCCCTTTTGTTGTTGCAGGGGGAATTTGGGATTTGCTCAGCGAGTAAGGACATTGCTTTCAGTGCACTTGAAGGCAGTGTACATTCCGCAACAGCCAAACCTTTCCTTGTCACGTGCTCGGCGAACGCTGCGTTAATTGAAAAGAAACGTTTGCGCGGAGCACTCGATCTTTCACAAGCGAATTCTTTTGCCAGGTCCTCCCTTGACCTGAAAAAGCATCTTGCCGATCTTCCAAAGAAGACCCGGGTATACGTTGAGCTTTCCGACACGCTTCCTGCAATATACGCTGCGCCGGAAAAGCAAAAAGAATTTATTTCCATTCTCCGAAAAGTGACGGAGTCTCACAACCTTCGTCTTGTTTTTTTTCTGTGGCGTGATGCTGTAGATTCCGACACTCTTTCCTTCCTTAAGGACGGAGCAGATTTCTTTTTGAATATCGCCCGCGTAGGAACTGTGCACGTAGCGCAGTTCATCTCGGCAAAAGGTATTCACGACCCCGATTTCTTCTCCCCACGTGCAGTAAAAATATCGACTAAAGGAATTATATTTCAGTCTGCCATAGACCGTCACGAAACACCAGACGGAACTGAAGGTTCTTCCAGCATCCTTGAAAATCAATATCGTCAGGCGTTCGAGGATGCTTCAGAGCCGATTGTTTTGTTTGAGATGGAAGGAGATTACAAGCAATTCAACCGGAAAGCAAAGGACTTCCTGGGATATACAGAGACTGAACTGAATTCCCTAAGTTTGTTAGAACTGATTGATGCCGCACAAAGGTTTGCGTTGCTCCGATCGGCTCTGACACTAAGAAAAAAAGGGAAAGGGAACTTCACTACACGTGTGCGTCGAAAAAGCGGCCGCTCTATCGATATCGAAGTGAGCATTTCTTCTCTTGGAAAAAACACGTTTGTCGCTGTCTGCAGAGACATTTCCGCAAAGTTACAATCGGACTCAGCAGCAAAGGTGATTGAAAGTGAATACAAAGAATTCCTCGCGTCGCTCCCGTATCCGTATGCTATTTTTGTAAACCGTAAACTCTCCGTAAAAAATGAGGCGTTCAGTAATTTGTTTCCGTGGATTGGCACTGCGTCTCTTTCACTCTCAGAATTCTTCGGCCGCAAGAATTCAGAAGTGGTGAAGCAACTTACGGCAATGACGGAAAACGCTTCGGATGACAACCGAATCCTGAATAAAGAGGTTTTGATTCCTGCCGGCGACAGGAAGAATGTTGCCGCCGAGTTTTCAGCTTCCGCTATTCAATATGATGGCAAGCCCGCCATTTACTGCACATTTGTGGATGTCTCCGAACGCCGGCAAATTCTTGACCGGGCTGAAAGCACCGAAGAACGGTTTAAGGTATTGCTCGACTCATCGCTCGAAGCAATCTCTGTTACGCAAGGCGATCGCTTCACATTGGCCAACGATGCTTTTCTCCGGATGTTCGGATACGATTCGGGACTAGAACTTATCGGGAAAGAATTCACGTCTGTTATCTCCGGCAAAAATGTGCGCAGCGAACTTCTGGAGATCATCCGCAAACACATGGAAGCCCTCAACGGAGAAAGTTTCCGTTCCGAATACACCGGTGTCAGAAAAGACGGCGTGAAGATCCAGGTGGAAATGCAGAGTTCAGTAGTTACGCTCGATGGAATCCCGACGCTGCTTTCATACCACAAAGACGTAACGAATGATTTGAAAGACCGCGATGAATATCAGCGGAAGATCAAGGGTCTTGAAATACTCAACCGTGTTGCTGACGAAGTACTCGAAGCCAAATCAGTCGATGAGATGTACCAGCGTGGAATGAATGCGGCAATGAAGATTCTCGGGTTTGAAGTTGCAGCATCATTTTCTGTTGATAAAACGTCTTCATCTCTCGGTATTCGCTTCCATCACGGAGTGAAGGAAAATATTCTTGCCACGCTCGGCACGCAGAAATTGGATGAGGGCCTTGCCCGCTTCTTTAACAAGACCCATAACCCGGTTATCGTCGGCATTGAAGAGTACCCGCCGTATCTTCATTACAAATCATTGTTTGAGAGTGCCGGGTATAAGATTCTCACGTTTCTTCCACTCGTCGTCCACCAGGAGTTGCACGGCGTCCTGATGCTTGCATCATCCCAACACCGAACGTTTGATGAAAACGATAAGACACTTCTTACCTCATTCAACAGACAGCTAAACCTGGGGATCGAACGAAGCACCCTTGCAGAGCAGGCCCGCCGCTCAGAGGAACGCTTCGATGCTGCGGTAAAAAATATCGGCGACGTATTATACACAATGCATCCGAATGGTTCGTTTGAGTATGTCAGCCCCAATATCGAAACGCTGATTGGCTTCCGGCCAGCGGATTTTTATGCGAATGCAGGACTCTGGCGTACGTTAATGCATCCGGATGACCGGCCAATGATCTCTCTCAGAGTTTCAAATCAAAGCCAGAAGACGGATGAGTTCTCGATTGAATACCGGATTCAGCCGAAGGGGAAAGCGTCCTATATGTGGGTTCGGGACACTGTCCGGTATGAGAGGGATCCAAACGGCATTGTCATTGCGGCCAACGGTGTCGTGGATGAGATTACCGATTCGAAACGTCTTGCTGAGATCGAAACGACTCAAGCGCTACAAACAAAACAGCCGGTCGCCGGTTCAAACATAACTGAATCAGAAGAAATTCTGCGCGATGTTATCGATGCAATGGGCGATGCACTGTTGATTTCCGATCTTGAGGGTGAAGTATGGGAAGTGAACAAAGCCTTCACATTGCTTACCGGTTATGAACGGGATGAAGTCCGTTTGTCGAAGTTCCCCTACGCATGGTTGTATGAGGGAGAGATGGCCAGGTTTATAGATTGGATGAGCTCGCTCGGAGAAACGAAGCACCTTCACGATCTGGACATGACGTGGAAACACAAGATCGGGAAGACTGTTGCAATCAGCCTTAACACGACGTTGCTGACAAATGCACAAGGCGAGCCCATGGCGATTCTCAGCATCGCCCGTGATATTTCAGAGCGGCGTCGGTTGTCCATCGAGCTGGAATGGAAGAACAAACACATAGAGCTGCTGAATCGGATTATCGGCTTTGCAAATACTACAGTTGATCTCGACAAGATTTTCGATATGCTCGGGACAGAGATTCATGCGCTCATTCCTTTTGAGGGTTTGAGTGTTGCATTTGTCGATGACGCCGGTGAATTCTCTCCTTTATACGCCGCAGTGCCGATAGAAACGGGTGAGACGCGAAAAGTTGACAACATTGAATGGGACATGGAAACCGCACGCGTTGCGGTGCGCGGATCTGTCGCAACGATGAAGGAGGAAGACGGAGGTTCTGTCGCCTCACAGATTTCTATTCCTCTTTTTGTAAATGAAAGAGTGCTTGGCGTTTTCAATATCACCAGCCTTCGCGAGCGTGCCTTTGGCATGGATGAGCTTTCCCTGCTGCAGCCCATTGCCGACCAGATCGGTGCGATTGTGCAACGCGTTCAGTTGTTCGAACAGGTGAGTAATGATCGAAGCTATGTCCGCAATCTTCTCAACTCAATCAATACGGTGGTGTATACCGTCGACCCGGAATATCGGATTACGGCTGTAAATAAGGCATGGCAGGATTTCATGGTTGCGCAAGGCCATTCAGAGCTTGCGGACGCTGAAAAGGTTATCGGGCAGCCACTGCGGACAGTTATTTCCGATGAAGAACTTTGGAAAGAGCAGGAAGAGGTGATGGACAATCTTTTTGCCCGGCGGCTCGCCCATTACTCTCGTGACTTTGAAGTTGTTGGAGAAAAGGGGCGGAGTGCATATCACCTGGTCATCAATCCCATGATCATTCATAATAAAGTTACCGCCCTTGTCTTCACCCACACGGATATAACAGAAATAAACAGAACAGAAGCAGAGATCCGTCAGAGGAACAAAGAATTGATGGCGTTGAATGCCATTGCAACGTCCATCAGTACGTCGCTCGAGCTGGAGGAAATTCTTCGCGTTGCCACGGAGCAAATTCAACAAACATTCGACGCGCATGTTGTTGCCTTTTATCTTCTTGATCAGGAGAAGAAACAGCTGGTTTTGTCGCGTCACATGGGAATTCCCAAAGAGAGCGCAGAAAACCTTCAGCGGTTGGATCTGGAAACGTCGCTCATCGGTACAGTTATTTTGCAACGCAAGCCCGTCTACATGTCCCACGTTTCGAAAGATGACCGGCTCAGTAATTCAGGTGTTGGTGTCATGTCAGTTCTTGGGTTGGGCAGTACAGGCATCGTGCCGATGCAAACAAAAGAAAGAGTACCCGGGGCGTTCCTGATAAGTTTTGAGCAGTCTCATATATTCACAGAGAATGAGCAGCAACTGTTGCTTCTCATCGGCAATCAGCTTGGTGCGGCGATTGAGAATGCCCAGTTATATTCCGAAGTACAGCAGCAAGTTAAAACGCTGACAACGTTGTATCAGCTCGGCAAGGGATTAACAGGAGTTCTTGATCTGAATTCAATGCTGCAGCTTGTGTACAGGGAAATTCGCACGGCATTGCCGGTCGAAATGTTCTACTATCAGACATATTTGCATGATCAAAATGCCTTATCGTTGATGAGCAGAACGGTAAATGACGTGGTGGAGTTTTACCCTTCTGGTGTAAAGACGGCTGCGATCCCCGATTGGCCAAACTCAATTTATCAACGTGTTGTTGCACATGGAAATTCATTCATCGGCAACATTGGCGATACTCCGCCAAGTTCCATGATTGCCGTTCCGATAAAGTCCGAAGAAAAAGTAACGGGAATTATTTCACTCGTTGCTTCGGGTGCGAACGTCTATAGTGGTGTTCACTTGCGTCTCTTGGAAAGTATCGCTAATTTGACGGGAGTAGCGATCAGTAAAGCAACGCTGTACGAAGATACGCTGAAAAAATCCACTGAGATCGAGAACAGAAACAAAGAGCTTGATGATTTCACGTACGTTGTCTCGCACGATTTGAAAGAGCCTCTCATCAGCATCGACGGTTACAGTAAGATTGTTCTGAAAGATTATAAAGATAAGATCGATAGCGAAGGGAAAGAATATTTGGGCGCAGTGGTTCAATCCACAACCCGGATGAAGCACCTGATTGATGATCTATTGACGCTTTCACGCCTGGGGAGAATGAATGATGCGTATGAAAGTGTTTCCCTCCGAAAGCTCGTCGACGAAATCCTCCACGACTTGCAGTTCTCGCTAAAGGAAAAAAATGTATTTGTTTCTGTTGCAGAGAACCTGCCCGAAGTGCATTACAGCAACACCCGGCTGAGCATGGTATTCCGGAATCTGCTTTCCAATGCCATGAAATTTAACGACAAGCCGGACCCCCGGATTGAAATTGGAGTAAGCGAAAACGAGAATGAATACATTTTGTTTGTCAAGGATAACGGCATCGGCATTGAACCCCAGTACTTTGAACGCATTTTCACCATATTTCAGCGCCTGAAACGCAGCGAGGAATATCGCGGAACCGGTGCCGGTTTAACGATTGCGAAAAAAATTGTGGAACGTGAGGGGGGAAGAATGTGGGTTGATTCTGTTCCCGGAGAAGGATCAACATTTTATTTCACCATCAGGAAAATTGCGTAGCGCATGGAAGAACATCAACCGATAAAAGTCTTGCTCGTCGAAGACAATCCCGATTTTGCGAAGCTGGTGGAATTGTTTTTGCGTAAATATGAGCCAGAGCAGTTTGCTGTTACATGGAAAGATAATGGAAACGATGCCATTGCGGAGGTCATACGCAACCCGACCTATGATGTGATACTGATGGATTATTTTCTCCCCGGACAGAACGGATTAGAGATTACAAGGCTGCTTCAGGATAAGCTTGTGCGAATTCCCGTCGTATTCCTTACTGTCAACAAAGATTTCGATCTGGCTGTAGAAGTGATGAAGCTTGGAATAGAAGATTATCTGGTCAAGGAAGAAATCTCGACGCCTGTACTTCCCAAAACAATCATCAATGTTATTGAGCGGCAGAAACTGAAAGATCAGCTTACGACGTTGGAGATTTCCCAAAAGCGAATGGAAGCAATACAGGAGCTTGTCGTTCAGATTACGGGCGAGCTGCGTGTCCCTTTGGATGAGATGAGGGAACTGGTGGGTGAACTTATTCAGCATCATGGGGCAGACAACCTGAAGACGTATCTCACTATCATCCGTGACAATCTTCAACGCATTGAAAAGAAAATTATCAGGCTGAAAGCCCTGAAAACGGACAAGACAGTCCAGTATATCAAAGATATTCGTATGTTCGATTTATCTGACAATGCATAAGCCCGGCCCTTTTCCTCTCCCGATTCTCCTCGTACACACATGAAGTTCAAAATCGCTCTCGCCCAGATTGATCCAACTTTAGGTAACCTCTCCGCCAACGTCCAGAAGCATATTGAGTTTGCCACGCGTGCCCGTGACGGTGGTGCGGAGTTGGTTGTATTCCCCGAACTGAGTCTTACCGGCTACACAGTGAAGGATATGAACTGGGAACTGGCGGTGAATCTCGAACGTGATTCATCTGTATTTGACCCGATACGGGAAATAAGCAAATCCATTTCGATTCTTGCCGGAGGAATTGAAGAGAGTTCGAACTTCGGCATTTACAATTCAGCTTTTTTCTTTGAAGATGGCGCGGTAAAATCCGTTCACCGCAAAACCTATCCGCCAACGTACGGCATGTTCGAGGAAATGCGTTACTTCAATTCCGGGCAAAGTGTCCAGGCGTTTGATTCAAAGTTGGGGAGACTAGGAGTTTTGATATGCGAGGACTTGTGGCACGTGTCGTTGCCCTATGTTCTTGCACAGGACGGAGCAAACCTGATTATTGCCCTTGTCGCGAGTCCAACTCGTTTGGGGGGAAATGAAAAAGAATTGCAAACTGCCCGCGTTAATTCTGAAAACCATAAAGCATACGCCCGCTTGCTGACGACGTACCTCGCGTTCTGCAATCGAACAGGATACGAAGATGGAATCAACTTCTGGGGCGGCTCGGCTGTCGTTGGACCCGATGGTGAAGTTGATGCACAAGCGAAACTCTTCGATGAAGATCTTATCTTCAGTATGATCAATGACGATTCAGTTCGACGGGCCCGCCGCTTTTCCCGTCATTTCCTTGATGACAAACTCGAGATAGTCTTCAAGGAATTACACCGCATTCAGTCTGCCCGCTATTGACGCTTACCGATATGACTTCATGCGCTCCTTGAAACTCGGAGCTAATTTCGTTACTTTAGTACCACCCAAAGGGTTGAATCCCCATATACTTGTCGCATCGAAAGGATAAATCATGTCGAGTGAGCCGCAGGCGCCCTATGTAGAGCCGGGGCCTCCAATGGACAAAGAGAATCCGCTTGAGTCCATGATGAAGCGCTTCGACGTGGCTGCGGAGATTCTTGCGCTTGAGCCGGGGTTCTATCAATATCTGAAAACACCGGTGCGTCAGCATATTGTCTCCATTCCCATTCAAATGGATGATGGGACGGTGGAATTGTTTGAGGGCTACCGCGTTATTCACAGCGATGTTATGGGCCCATCAAAAGGCGGCATTCGCTATTCACCTGATGTTACGCTCGACGAAGTGAAAGCTCTTGCTGCGTGGATGACATGGAAATGCGCCGTTGTGGGCATACCGTTTGGCGGTGCGAAAGGCGGCGTCCGCTGCGATCCCTCAAAACTTACCCGGGTGGAAATTGAAAAGATCACGCGTCGCTATACTGCAAATTTGATGGATGTCTTCGGGCCGGACAAAGATGTCCCGGCTCCGGACATGAACACAAATGAGCAGACGATGGCGTGGATTATGGATACGTACAGTATGCATCATCGTCAGACTGAGAACGCTGTGGTTACGGGGAAGCCTCTTATTCTCGGTGGCTCGCTCGGCAGGCGGGAGGCGACCGGGCGTGGCGTAATGGTGACTACAATGTGCGCACTTGAAAAAAACAAAATGGGTCCGGCGAATGCAACTGTAGTTGTTCAGGGATTTGGGAACGTCGGTTCTATCTCTGCCCAGCTTCTGCAAGAGCAAGGCTGCAAAGTAATTGCAATCAGCGATATTTCAGGAGCGTACTACAACAAAAATGGAATTGATGTCAATGGTGCAATAGCATATAGCCAGAAAAACAATTCACTTGCAAATTGGAAAGGTGGAGATAAGATTTCGCAAACAGAATTACTTCAGCTTGAATGTGATGTTCTTGTTCCCGCTGCAAAAGAAGATCAGATTACCGCGTCGGTTGCGAAGAAAATTAAAGCAAAGATTATCGTAGAAGGAGCGAATGGACCTACTACCGCGGCGGCTGACCCTATTCTGCAGGATAAAGGAGTTCTGGTTATCCCCGATATACTTGCAAATTCCGGTGGCGTCACGGTTTCGTATTTTGAATGGGTTCAGGATCGCATGGGCTATTTCTGGGATTTGTCGCGGGTGAACCGCAGACTTGACCGCATGATGCGTGCAGCATTCGACGCTGTGTATGCAAGCTCCGAACAACACAATGTCACCATGCGAATCGGTGCATACGTATTGGCTATTGACAAGGTGGCTAAGACATTGAAGGTGCGCGGCATCTATGCGTAAAGTTCCCGTGATATACTTTTTCGGATTGTTGATTGTAACTGCCCGCGTGTTTTCACAGGATGCGAAAGAGGTACCGACAAATCTTGAAGTGATTCGATCGCTGGCAAAACAGATCGCTATCGACGCACTCAGGCAGGCGAAGATTGAATCGCCGGGCAGTATTGATCTTTCTGTTTACCCGAAAGAAACCGCATGGTATGTTGAAGGCCCTGTCGGTGAGGGATTTCAGTCCTTAGGATTTAACGTCCGGAAAGATACTGCTGCCACGGTAGCGGCAACGTTTGGTTTGAGTGATGCACGAATCGAATATTCAAACGTTCGGAAGGATGGTTTCTTCGGCTCGAAGTTGGTTGATAGGATGGTAGAAGTTCAACTGACCGGCAGATTTACAGATAAACAAAATGGGAACATTGTATGGTCCTCGGACAACAAGCAGTCCGCCATCGATACGATCGAATTATCAGAAATCAACAGAGTCGAGAATCCAAACATTGCAATTACCCGCGGGAGTTTGCCGCGTGAAGGCTTCTTTTCCAATTTTG
>JBKJJX010000245.1:0-7863 GCA_046597825.1 Bacteroidota bacterium
CTCTGCCGCGATGGGTAATTCTTTGGTGGCGCTGCCTTCCAACGAATGGTCCGCATTTGTAAATCCTGCCGGGCTCAGCACAATTCAAGAAAGGACTGTGTCACTGTTTTATGTTCCACAACCGTTCGAAGTCAAGGAACTTTCTCACGGTGCGGCCACGTATGTTGAGCCCACTTCGTTTGGAACGCTTGCACTTTCCGGCAGTCGATTGGGATTTGAACTGTACAACGAAACCCGGGTCGGACTTTCGTACAGCGATGAGTTTGCAGGTGCTGTCAAAGGAGGGCTGACCGTGAATTACTATTCCGTGAGCATACAAAACTATGGCTCAGCGGGCACATTCGGTATTGATGCAGGTCTGCTCATTGATATTTCCGATCAGGTGAGATGGGGATTCGCCGCGTTCAATCTGAATGCACCAACAATAGGCGTCGCAAAGGAGAAATTGCCGCAAGTCTTTTCGACCGGGATTACTTTTGCACCGGTCGGTGAAGCAGTCATTGCAGCGAGCATCGTGAAGGACGTCCGGTTTCCTCTTGAGCTTCATATGGGAGTAGAGTATTCGCTTCTTGAAATGATTGCCCTGCGCGCTGGCACGACCAGTGATCCCAACACACTCAATGCGGGAATCGGAATCAAATATTCCTTTGCCCAATTTGATTATGCTTTTTCTTCTCATAACGAATTGGGAATGACGCATCAGTTTTCGCTCTCGTTGCGCTTGGGGGATTTGTAGCCGGATTTTATTCGAATCATTTTTATCTGAAGATTGAGGATCAGATGAATTCGTTTCGCCCGTTTGCTTTGTTGGTCACACTGTGCCTTTCTCAATCCATCCACTCTCAAACCAAGACAGACACCTCTTCCGCGACTATTCCCGGTCCGCAGGAAAGTGTTGAGCAACAGCTCGATCAGGTGGAAACAGAAAGTGAGAGATCTGAAATCATCGATCGGCTCAACTGGCTGCAGGAACATCCCTTCAATCTCAACACAGTTAGCAAGGAGGAGTTAACAACTCTGCCGGGAATGACTCCGTTTGATGCGGAAGCGGTCATAAATCTCCGCACCTCATTGCGGACGTTTCGTTCTCCCGGACAAATTGGATTGTTGGATGGAGGTGATCAGATTCTTGCCCGGATTCGTCCGTATGTGATTGTTGAGGATGAAACGTATTCCCGCTCTTCCATCAACCTTACATCCCGCACAAGTCGTGACCTCCAGCCTCGCAAGGGTTTTCAAAACAATAGCTTTGCCGGATCTGCATTCAAGAATTACGACAGGATCACTTTTTCGGACGGCAACAACATTCAATCGGGACTTCTGTTTGAGAAGGATGCCGGGGAGCGGATGGGGGACAGCTTTCTCTCGGGATATGTGGGAGTGAAAGACTGGTCGATCTTCTCTCAAATTGTTCTCGGCGATTATATTGTCGAGTCAGGGCAAGGGCTTGTACTCTGGCGCTCGAGTGCTTTTGGCAAAGGCGCAGAGGCAGTTTCTGTGACGAAGAAAACCGGGCTTTCTGCACAGCCGTACCGTTCGTCGGATGAATTCAACTTCCTGCGCGGAGCCGCGGTCTCATCGGATGTTGCTGTGGGGCGTGATAGACTTTCACTCACACTACTGCTCTCCAGACGTTCACTGAGCGCGTCCCAGGACAGTGAGTCCGTAACAAGTTTTTATGAGGAAGGATTGTTTCGCACGCAAAGTGAAATCAATAAGAAATCAGCGGTGACGGAGAAGCTGGTCGGAGGGCGGGTGAAGTTTTCTTCTGCCGCAAATTGGAATATCGGGGGGACGTTCTATCACTCTACATTTGACAAACCCGTTGTGTCGAACCGGATGTTTGAATTCAATGGATCATCAGCTACTGTGGGTGGAGTTGATGCCGAAGTGAATTTGGGATGGCTTGCCCCGAAGCTGTCACAAGTAACTGTATTCGGAGAAGCAGCCCGATCGAACAATGGATCGGCCGGGATCGTCGGTTCGATTATCAACTTGACGCGTCAATCAAGTATTGCCGTAATCTACCGGAATTATTCACCGGGCTTTGCCGGCTTGCACGCAACGGGATTTGGAGAGCGGACCGGAACAAAGAACGAACGGGGCTTCTATGTTGGCGCGGATGTGAGGGTCACGTCCTGGCTCCAGATTTCCGGCTATCTAGATCATTTTAGATTTCCGTGGAGGACGTATGATAATCCGCTGCCAACAAGCGGACGCGACATGCTCATGCAAACAGATGCGCGCATCACGCGTCAGCTCAATCTGTCGCTTCGTTACTCAAACAAAATTTCAGAAACGCTTATTCCGTCAGTCGATGAATCCGGGCATGACATCCGCTTGCTTGTGGATCGGCTACAACAGAAATTTCGACTGACTGCAACATACCAGCCCGACAAACGCATTCGGCTGAGGGGAAGAGTGGAAACAATTAGTGTTCAGTATGGTCTTGTACCTCGAAGCGAACGTGGCTACTTATTGTATCAGGAATTCCAATATGCTGTGGGCAGTTCGCTTTCAACTGAAGCGCGGCTGATTTTTTTCCACACGGATTCATACGACTCCCGGATTTACGAGTATGAGAATGATCTGCGCGGAGTTTTTTCAAATCCGGCTGTGTACGGAAAGGGAAGACGATGGTATGTGTTGGTGAGATGGAATGCTTCTGATGTGATTCATCTTTCGGCAAAATATTCTGAAACCCAATACGACGATCGCACAACAATCAGTTCAGGCCAGACGGAGATCAACGGCGACATCGATAACAGAATTGCAGTTCAACTTGAGGTAAGACTGTAGCAGTAGGCTTAGGCCCCCAACCCATGTCATGCTGGACTGCTTCTTTTTCAGCATCCTTTCAAATTTGTTCTTGGTTCGGATTCCAAATAAGAACATTTCGGAATGACGTGTGCTTCCAAACTGAGACACTACTTAGCTGTAAAATTCCTTCCAAATCTCTTCTCCGATTTGTATCTTTCAAGAAGCATTCCCGTTCTAATCTACTACCCAACATCCAAAGAGGCCAACAAGTGAATTATCGCAACCCGTTTTTATTGTTGATTCTGTTTCTTGCAGCTTATCCTGCTTTATCAGGTGACCTTACTCCGCCGGATAATCTGGTGGTCGATGGCGTTCCAACAATTCCCGCAGCGGTCGTAGACGGGGTGGGAAGATATACCGAATTCCGATCAGCCGGATTATCGAGCTGGCATCCCCAAAAACTGGAGATGTTGATCTCAACCCGATTCGGAGATGTTACGCAAGTCCATCTTGTAAAGACGCCTGGCGGGGCGAGGACGCAGCTGACATTCTTTCCCGAGCGGGTTACCGGTGCCTCATTTCAACCGACGAAAGGCGAGTACTTTGTCTTCAGCAAAGATATCGGCGGCGGCGAGTGGTTTCAGAATTTTCGCTATGATATGGCGACGGGGGATATTACCCTGTTAACGGACGGAAAATCTCGCAATTCGATGGGGGCCTGGTCGACAAAGGGCGACCGTATGGCATACAGTTCAACAAGACGCAACGGCAAAGATGCTGATTTTTATATTATCGACCCGTTGAATCCGTCGGGCAATAAAATGCTAGCTCAGCTTGATAAGGGAGAAGCCTGGAGCGTGCTCAATTGGTCCCCGGACGATAGCAAGGTACTTGCTATTGAAGGAGTTTCAGTGAATGAAAGTTATTTATGGATTTTTGATGTGAAGACGGGAGAGAAAACGCTGATCACTCCCAAAGGAAATGAATTGATTTCATATGATGGCGGAAGATTCAGTGGTGATGGGAAAGGGATTTACACGACAACTGATACGGATAACGAATTTCTTCGTCTCACATACATTAATCTTGCTACGCTGAAACATACATATTTGACATCCCATATCAATTGGGACGTAACGAGCTTCGACCCGTCGTATGATGGAAAAAGGATAGTATTCATAACGAATGAGGATGGCACCAGCGTCCTGCATGTCTTGAATGTTGCCTCGGGAAAGGAAGAAAAACTTCCCAAGCTTCCAATCGGAGTCATTGGCGGCGCAGGGTGGCATCGCGATAACCGCCACATTGGTTTCAGCATGAGCTCTGCACGGTCATCGCAGGATGTATATTCGCTTGACATGAAGACAGGAAAAGTCGAACGTTGGACTGCCAGCGAAACCGGCGGATTGAATGTCGATAATTTTTCCGTGCCCGATCTCATTAATTGGAAATCGTTTGATGGAAAATCCATTTCCGGGTTTATCTATCGTCCCGGAAAGTCATTTACGGGAAAGCATCCGGTGGTTATTAACATTCATGGCGGACCGGAGGGACAATTCCGGCCTTCGTTTCTGGCAAGGAACAATTATTATTTGAACGATCTGGGCGTTGCAATTATTTTCCCGAATATACGCGGATCGACAGGTTATGGGAAAACATTTGTGAAGCTTGATAATGGTTTCAAGCGCGAAGATTCGTATAAGGATATCGGCGCTTTGCTTGATTGGATCAAGCAACAACCAGACCTCGATGGGGATCGCATCATGATCACCGGCGGAAGTTATGGCGGGCACATGACGTTTGCAATTGCGACATATTACTCCGACAAGATCAGATGCTCGCTGCCGGTTGTCGGCATTTCAAACCTGGTGACATTCCTTGAGCGAACCGAAGCCTACCGCCGTGATTTGCGGCGAGTTGAATATGGTGACGAACGTGATTCATCGATGAGATCATTTCTAATGAGAATCGCTCCGCTCAACAATGCCGAAAAAATCACAAAGCCTATGTTCATTGTTCAAGGAAAGAACGATCCCCGCGTTCCGGCAAGCGAAGCGGAGCAGATGGTTGCCACTCTGAAAAAGACGAACACGCCTGTGTGGTTTCTCATGGCAAAAGATGAAGGCCACGGTTTCGCCAAGAAGAAGAACCAGGACTACCAATTCTACGCGACCGTTTTATTCATGAAGGAATATCTAATAAAATAATATGGTAAATCTGGTGCTCTACGACGGTCAGTGCGGCCTGTGTAATTCAACTGTCCTGTGGCTGCTGAAGATAGATCGTCGTAGAGTGCTGACGTTTGCACCTCTTCAGGGAGAAACCGCTAAACCTCTTTCTCTACCGGCACCATCTGCAGAGACTCTTGTTTTCGTTTCTGATTTTCGAACAAGCAATCAGCACATCGCTCTTCGTTCCGATGCTGTTCTTCAAATTCTCCGCACGGTTGGGGGGATGTGGAAGGCTGCTTCGATTGCTGCAATTCTTCCGCGAGGAATCCGGGACGCCCTGTACAAGTGGATTGCTCGAAACCGTTACCGATGGTTTGCACGGCTCGATACATGCAAACTCCCTCCTCCGGCAGTGAAATATCGGTTTCTCCCTTAACCCCCAGAATTTAACTTTATTCGAGGCGCAAATTTCGCCGATTTCAGTCATTTTGCGATCTACGCTATATCGCATATGATTGTCAGGTTTGGAGTTGCATGACCGGCCCCCTGAGTCACCCATCTTGTTGCATATCATCACTTCTCTCGCTAAATTTTCATCCACATCTCGCAAAGTTTCCACGAAGCAAGTGCAGCCTCCAGTGCTGCCAACATAAAACCAGATTAGTTTTTCTCTTCAAGCATAAATATTATCAGGAGATTTCATGCCATGAAACTTACCATTTACAGGAAGATGCTTATTGGATTCGGAGCTGTCATCTTCCTGATGAGCGCAGCAAATGTATACTTGATTTTCGAGCTGCGGGGGGTGAGAGAGGCAACAAAGAATTCCTTTACGGACAATCTGCAGTCTGCGGATCTCGCAAAGCAGATGAAATCCCTGTTGTATGATGAAGAACCGTATGCACAGAAATCCGCAGCATTAAAAGATGTTGAATACTATAAAGTATTCGAGCAGCAGGCGAAGGTCTTTGCCCTCTATGCCGATTCATTGCAGGGATTCGGGCTTTCAGAAGGAAAACTTTTGCTGGCCAGGCGGATCCGGAATTCACACGCCTGGTTTTTTGACGTCGTGCAGCAATCAACGTTTTCGAGCAACAAATCTGATAAGATCAATGAAGAAATCCGTTCCGATTCGCTCGATGCTCTTCACGCCACTCTTGAGCAGTTCATCAAGACGAATGAAACATCAATCCAAACATCTCTGACAGAGATAAACAAGGCGATGGCGAGTTCATCGAACGCTGTGTATCTGCTGACCGTTGGTGCGTTGTTGGGTGGAATAATTGTCGCAGTATTTATCAGTCGCACCATCACCAGGCCAATCGGGAAATTGATACAGGGAACCGAAGCGATTGCTCGCGGGGAGTTTTCGCCAATCGATATACGAAGCGATGATGAAATGGCATTGCTTGCCCAATCGATGAACGAGATGAATGAAAAACTTGAGTCGATCGACAAGACAAAAACCGAAATGATGCACCACATTTCACATGAGCTTCGCACGCCGCTGCAGGCAATGACATCGGCTCTTAATCTTATGTCAGACCAGCGCTACGGAACTTTGAACGCCGAGCAACTCAGACTTACGGCTTTTCTGCGTGAAGGCATTAACAAGATAACAGCCTTCAGCCATCAGTTCCTTGACATTTCCAAAATAGAATCTGGAGCGATGAAATACAATTTCGTTCCGGCGGATTTGCTGGGAGTCCTTTTGCCGGTTGTAGAAGAAGCACGCCTGATCGCTCTTCGTAAAAATATTACGGTGACAATGGATGCAATTACAGTTCCGAAGATCAAGGCGGATATCGAAAAAATTCCGCAGGTCTATAGTAACCTTCTGACAAATGCGATCAAGTATACGCCGGAGAACGGATCGATTCATGTCGCAGTGGGCCGGTCGAAATTCGGCGTCCGTGTTTCGGTTTCTGATACCGGAGTCGGAATTGCGCCGGAAGATTTGCCGAGTGTGTTTGCAAAATTTTATCAGGCGAAGAATGCAGGACAGGCAACATCCCGGGGTACGGGCGTTGGCCTTGCGCTCGTGAAAGCGCTCGTGGAAGCGCATGGAGGAAGAGTATTTGCGGAAAGCGAAGTTGGGGAAGGGGCAACATTCACGGTCGAGCTTCCTGCGATCAAGGAAACAATGCCAGCGAACTATACCGCGATTCAACAATCCGTCAATTGAAAGAACAGTTGTGAGAATTCACGTTTTCATTCTAATGTTCATATCCGTCTCGGTGCTCGTGGCACAAGAGGATGATTCTGCAATCAGCATTGCGAATCATCTCGCCTTTGCAGACAGCCTTGAAACCGCGGGCTCTTTTCAAGGTGCAGCGCTTGTGTATAAAATGATAGCCGAACTCTACCCGCAGTCGCCGGAATACGCAACAGCAGTTCGGAATCTCGGCCATTTATATGTCAATCCCTTTAATCCTACACGCAGTGACAGCATAGCACTTTTCTGGGTACGTAAACATTTGGAGATTCCCACTCTTGTCAGAGCGGAGCGACGCCGCTCGGTAATTCTTGCCTCACTAATCCGCGATCGTAGGCTGGGAGTCTTTTCAAAGGATCGGAGAGACTACCTCATCGACAGTCTTACGTCTCTGAGCAGAAATCAGGAATTGCAGCTGAGGTCTCAGGGGGAGAAAATAAATCAGCTAACATCCGAATTGTATCAAACAGATATAGACCTGCAGGTTCTTCTTGATTATCAAAAGGAAAGTCCGGTTTCGACCAAAGCGGCGGTGGTTCCCGCAAAATCCGTAAAACAAAAACCTGCGCCCAAAACTCTGGCCGCCAGGGAAAATCCGGAAGCCATTACAGCCTCCCGCCATGACGATGAACTCCAAAAAGTCCGTGAGATTGACTTGCGGGCAGTACAACGGAGAGCAAAACGATAATTTCTTTACCGAAATGTTTTCGGGATGAC
>JBKJJX010000339.1:0-21637 GCA_046597825.1 Bacteroidota bacterium
TCTCTTTGCCGAATGATGCTGTGCTCAAAGCGCCAATCGCCCGCCCGCCAAAAATAGTTGCCCTTGGCCTGAACTATGTTCTTCACGCGAAAGAAGGGAACTTCGATGTTCCGAAAGAGCCGATTATCTTCGTCAAAGTTGGTTCGTCCGTTATCGGGCCGGGAGATCCAATTCGTATTCCCGCAGGTCTTGGACGTATGGATCACGAGGCGGAACTCGCATTCGTCGTCGGCCGGACGGCAACGGAAGTAAAGAAGAAGGACGCCTATAAGTATATTGCGGGCTATACAATCTGCAATGACGTTTCAGCGCGGGATCTTCAGAATAAAGATCTGTCAGTCCGGCATCCATGGTTCCGCTCAAAAAGTTTTGATACGTTCTCGCCGCTTGGACCGTGGATTGTCACTCCCGACGAGTTTCCACATCCTGTTCACGTCAATGTTGAATGCCGCGTGAACGGAAAGATCCGGCAGAAGGCCAACACGCGTGACCTTGTATTTGACATTCCGACCACGATAGAGTTCATCACCAAATATATCACGCTCGAGCCGGGTGATGTTGTCTCAACGGGAACCCCCGAAGGAATCGGCCCGATTAAAAATGGAGATACAGTTGTTTGTCGCATCGAACGGATCGGCGAATTGAAGAATCCTGTCCGCACCAGATGAAGATCGACAAGATTCAACTGACGCATGTCCGTGTTCCATTGGTCGAGCCGTTCAAGATCAGCAATGGCATAGTCAACGAAAAAGATGGAATCATCGTGCAGGTGTATTCAGATGGGCTGGTGGGGATTGGCGAAGCATCTCCAATGTCCGGTTCGTTTTATTCGTCGGACACGCCTGAATCGACGTGGGAATATTTGAAGAACGTCCTTGTTCCGCAAGTCAAGAAGCAACAGCCTTCTTCAGTTGAGGAAGTGAATGGGGCATTGAACGCATTGGGAGGTAATTTCTATGCTCGTGCCGGTGTCGAGACGGCATTCTGGGATTTGCAGGCACAGCGTGATGGAGTTCCTCTCTACAAAATATTAGGCGGGACAAACAATGTGGTTGAATCGGGACTCGCGGTCGGAATCTATCCGACAGTCCAGGAATTGCTTGCGGCGATAGAAACATATTTAAAGGAAGGATATAAGCGGGTTAAGATAAAGATTCAGCCCGGATGGGACATTGAACCACTGAAGGAGATACGCAAAACGTTTGGCGGAATTAGTTTGATGGTTGATGCAAATTGCGGTTATAGTCCTGCGGACATTGATCATCTTACGCAGTTGGATGTTTTTGATTTGATGATGATTGAACAACCGCTTCCGAAGGAAGACCTTCAGGGACATGCGGCTCTGCAGGCAAAGATGAAAACCCCGTTATGCCTGGATGAAAGCGCGACGGATGCTGAAACAATTCAACGGGCAATCAGCCTCGGTAGCTGCAAGATTATCAACATAAAAATCCAGCGGGCCGGCGGATTACAGCAGGCGGTCGCGATGCATGATGTTTGTGCAAAGGCGGGAGTCCCCGTCTGGGGCGGAACAATGCCCGAGTTGGGAATCGGGGGAGCGCAGACATTGCATCTTGCGACGTTGAGCAATTTCCGCTTTCCGACCGATGTCGAATCTTCCCGACGCTGGTTCGTCGATGATATTGTGGAGCCGTTGATCGAAGTGCATGATGGAACAATTACAATTCCGGACGGAATGGGAAATTGTTATCAACTCAACAAAACAAAACTTAGGAAATATCTTGTCCGTGAAGAGATGTTTTAAGATTGTGCTTTGTTTGCTTTCAACTCTTCAACCTGGAGGATCGCTGTTGGCTCAGGATACGCATTGGATTGATTCGACAATCTCAACAATGAGCATGGAAGAAAAAGTCGGACAACTGTTCATTGCTGACCTTGCCGCAGTCTACAGCCATAATGAGAGTCCGGTTCGGAAATACGCCTCACGCTTGATCGAACAATATCATGTTGGCGGATTTGTGCTTGCGGGCGGAACGATCAGCGACATTGCGTTGATGACCAACTCACTTCAACGGGAATCGAAAATTCCGTTGTTGATCAACGCAGATTTGGAGGGCGGGTTGGGCTTTGGTTCTTCATGGCAATATGTGCGTGGCCGTGCCACCGAGTTGCCGCCCTATATTTCCGGAGGCGGCACGACATTTACATCGATGATGGCAGTGGGCGCTACGCAAAATCCGCAGTACGCTTTTGAGATCGGCCGCATTACGGCGCTGGAGTCACGTGCTGTTGGAATTCAGTGGACGAACTCTCCTGTTGCGGATGTCAATACAAATCCGGAGAACCCGATTATCAACACGCGTTCTTTCGGTGAGGATCCTCAGCAGGTTGCCAGGTTTGTTGCCGCGTATGTACGAGGCCTCCAGGAAGGCCACATGGTTGCAACACTGAAACATTTTCCCGGACACGGGGATACAAAGGAAGACACACACATGCAGTTGCCCGTTGTTCAATTTGACGAGCAACGATTAATGTCCACCGAACTTGTTTCTTTTGGCGCAGGAATCAAAGCAGGAGCGAAAGCAGTCATGACTGCCCATATTGCGTTGCCGAAGATCGATCCGACCGTGCGGCCTGCAACTCTTTCTCATACTCTCATAACGGGAATTCTCCGTGAGAAACTCGGGTTCGATGGACTTGTTGTTACGGATGGCATGACGATGCAGGGAATTACAGATAAATTCCCCGCTGATGAGGCGGCCGTTCTCGCCATCGAAGCAGGCAATGACTGCATTCTTGTTCCGGATAATTTCGAAAAAGCATACAACGGCATTCTGAAGGCCGTCAACTCCGGTCGAATATCAAACGCCCGCGTTGATGCATCGGTGAGAAGAGTGCTGAATGCAAAATCCTGGGTGGGCATCGATAAGAATCGATTGGTCGAGGTTGAGAAGATTTCAGATGTCGTCGGCTCACCGGAAAATGATTCCATCGCCCGATCGATTTGCAATGACGCTGTAACTCTTTTGAAGAACAAAGGGAATCTCATTCCTCTTTCTCCATCTAAAAAAATACAACTTGTTACTCTCACCAACGACTACAATTCCCAGGTCGGATCGGAATTGCACAATGTTTTGTTGTCGCATAATCATGCAACGACGTTGGTGCGGCTCTTCGATGGCTCTTCATCCGACGAAATACAAAATACTTTGAGAAGCCGTGACGGTTTCGATGTTCTTGTGCTCGCCGTGTACTTGTCCATCGGATCATGGCAAGGCAAGCTTGAACTCTCGCCGCGCATCTCTGATTTTTTGTTGAAGGCAACCCAATTGGGAAAGCCCGTTATTGCAATCGCGTTCGGCGATCCATATGTCATTGCGCGGTTGCCGGAGACTGATGCTCTTCTTACACCATATTCGGGGGCGAGAAGAGTTGAACGCTCCGTTGCACTGGCATTGATGGGTAAAATCGGCATCAAAGGAAAGTTGCCTGTAACTATTCCGGGAAAATATCGAATTGGCGACGGGCTGGAGCTTCATGCACAAACAACATCGACCAAAAATTAATTATGTCACTTGCGACGTCTTTCATAGGCCTCAAACTTAACAGCCCCGTCCTCATTGGATCGGGTCCGGCGAGTCATGACGTGAATCAGGTGTTGCTTGCGGAAGAAAAAGGTGCGGGTGCATCGGTGTTGAAGACGGCGTGCTCGGAAAAATACGCACATATGCGCTATTGGCCGAGGCCGCGCTACAAGTTACTGGATTGGGATAAGCAGATCGAAGGGCGCTCACGTTCATTCTCACTTTACTCCTACGAGCAAGGATATAGCGGCTCGCTGGAGGACTACTGGGAGTTTATCAGAATTTCTAAGCAGAAGGCAAATGCTCCGGTGATCGGAAGTGTCTTTGCTGATGATGCGAAGGATTGGGAAGAGCTTGCACAGAAGGTTGAAGAAAGCGGTGCGGACGCAGTTGAACTTGATATTTCATCTCCCCATCGTCCCGGCAGCCTGGGTTTCGAAACTACCTTTATGGCGGCTATCAAAGCGGTTGTCGGCGCGGTAAAAATTCCGGTAATGGTAAAGCTCGCGTCGGGACCAAACGTAACAGACCAGGCAATTGCAGCGGAGCAATGCGGTGCGGCATCGGTGACCCTGTGCAATCGCATCCGCGGGTTGGATGTCGACGTTGAATCGCAGCACCCGATTCTTCATGGATATTATGCCGGTGTAGGCGGGCCGTGGGCGAAGTACTATACAATGCTTCACGTGTCGGAAGCACGAAAAGCAATTTCGATACCGATCAGCGCAACAGGCGGGGCGATGACCGGGGAAGATGTGTTGAAATACATTCTCCTCGGCGCGACGACTGTGCAAATTCTTTCGGTGATCATGGTGAATGGCTGGGACTCGATTCCGGCAATCAATGATCAGATTAGTGAATACATGACGCGGAAAGGTATTGCTTCGCTTGATGAAATTCGCGGCAACGCACTTGAACATCTGACCAAACCCGACGATATCATTCGTTGGTCGGGCGAATCGGTCGAGGGTCCACGGAATGTCTGGAAGTAAAAAGAAAAATAAATATGTCGGATTGAATCCGCTTCCCCCGTCGTTTGTGAAAGAGCAGCCGCCGATCGCCAAAGTTGTGGAGGATGGATGTATTGCATGCGACCGTTGTCCGCCGCTCTGTTTCTTCGAAGCAATTGTTATGGAGGACAGGCCAGAACATCCGTATAAGCGTGTTGCTGTGATCGTGCCGGAGAATTGCACGGGATGCGGACTCTGCTTCGAAGCATGCCCGGTGGATGTTATTGTGTGGGTGCCGGGTCCGCAGAAAACAAATGGCTCGCCCTTGCGCGGCGGTTCACTCAAGGAAGAGTATGAAAGTTTTTGATCTGACCCATCCGATCCGGAGTGATTGGCCCGTATATTTCCCGTGGCATCCTCCGACGAACATCGAGCAGACTGCGACGTACGCAGATAATTTATGCGTCGTCCGAAAACTTTCCATCGGAACACATTCGGGAACGCATATCGATGCGCCAAGCCATGTATTCGAAGGCGGAGCCACGATGGATCAGTATAGTCCATCGTTGTGGTTCACCGATGCGCAGGTTCTTGATTTCACACCGAGAGATGCAGGACGGGAAATAACAGCGGACGAATTCCGGGGCATGAACATACGCGAGGGAATTGGCGTGATTGTGAAGACCGGCTGGGATATCTATTTCGGCTCCGCAGATTATTATAAAACATATCCGTCGATTACAAATGAAGCTGCAGAATATCTGGTTTCAAAGCGAATAACGATTCTGGCTGCCGATACACCGTTCAAATTAGACGTTCACTATACAATGCTGGGTAAAGGAATTCCCCTGGTTACGAATCTCAACAACATGAAGGAACTGCCCGGCGGAATAGTAAAACTGGTTTCCGCACCGCTGCTTATTGCAAACGGGGATGGTGCTCCTGCACGGGTTTTTGCCGTCGTTGAGGATTGACAGTGGACGAACTGACGCGCCTTCTCGCCGACCTCGTTGCAATTCCCGGCATGAACCCGATGGGACGGAACCGAAGCGGGCCGGAGTATTCTGAAGAAACAATGGGGAAGTATGTTGCCGATTATCTGCGACGAAATTCGATTGACGTGCAGACATACGATGTTGCTCCCGCTCGTCCAAATGTTATAGGTTATGTAAACGCCGGCGCAAAGCAGACGGTGATGCTCGAAGCGCATCTGGACACTGTGCATGCAGACAATATGTCGATCGATCCGTTTCAACCAAAGATCGTTGATGGAAAACTGTTTGGCCGCGGAGCGTGCGATACCAAGGCATCGCTTGCGGCATTTATGTACACTGCAGCCTCGCTTGCGAAGAATGTAGCAGCGATGAAATACAATCTGATTCTTGCCGCGGTCTCGGATGAAGAGTACGGCTTCAGCGGCGCTCGCACAGCAGTTGCGAAAGGATTGACAGCAGATTTCGGAATTGTTGGTGAACCGACGCAGCTGCGCATTGTGCGTGCACATAAGGGAGTGTTGAGATGGAGGATTGTAACGACGGGTAAGGCATCGCATTCTGCATACCCTAATCGCGGGGAGAATGCAATCTACAGAATGGGACACGTGTTAACGCTGCTTGAAGAATATGCTGCCGAATTGACTCACGGACGAACTTCCGGAGAATTGGGGACAGCAACGCTCAGTGTCGGCGTCATCGAAGGCGGACAAGCGGTAAATATCGTCCCCGACCGTTGCACAATTGAAGTCGACCGTCGGACGCTTCCCGGAGAAACAGAAGAAGAAATTCTGAAATCAGTCCGGAATGCCTTGCGTGAAACAGCGTGCTGGAGTTTCGAGGCGAGTCATAGTTCAATCGGCGGAATGGAAGTCAGTAAAGACAATTCTTTTGTTGTGCAATTGGCGGCATCGATCACCCAACAAACAGGGGACTGTATTCTTGAGTCAGCACAGTATGCGACTAATGCCGGAGTATACAACACGAGCGGCATTCCATCAATTGTGTTCGGGCCCGGAGACATAGCTCAAGCCCATACTGCAACGGAGTTTGTTGAATTGGATCAAGTCGTTCGATGTCATGAAATCCTGACCCGATTCTTCACGAAATGATTATGGATGGTGATGTAAAAAGGATTGTCGGTCTTGATGTTGGCGGAACGAAGACGGCTGTTATTCTCGGTGACGCCGAAGGCAGGATTCTTTCGCGGAAACAATTTGCAACGAATCCGCAACAGGGATTCGAACAACTGTTTGCTGAAATTTGTGAGAATGTTAACTCTACAATAACTTTGACAGATCAGCCGGTATCAGCACTGAGCGTTTCAATCGGCGGTCCGCTTGATGTACTGAAGGGCATCATTAAATCTCCTCCGAACTTGCCGGGGTGGGACAACATTCCGCTGAAACAATTGCTGGCGGAAAAATTTCGCCTTCCTGTGTATATCGAACACGATGGCAATGCCGGAGCTCTCGCGGAATTGTATTTCGGAGCCGGAAAAGGATTTCGGAACATTGTCTTCATTACGATGGGGACGGGATTGGGCGCAGGATTGATTCTCGATGGAAGGCTTTATCGTGGGACGAGTGATGTTGCTGGCGAAATCGGCCATATCCGCATTGCTGAATCGGGCCCGCTCTGTTATGGAAAGTCCGGATCACTTGAAGGTTACGGAAGCGGCAACGGCCTGAGCAAGCTCGCCCGGTTACTGCATCCTGAATTCTGGAACAATGGGGCAAGTGTGATTGAATTATCGGAAGCGCATAAGGCCGGATCGCCGGAAGCGAAAGAAGTTTTCGAAACAGCATCACGATACCTCGGGCGGGGACTTGCGATCGTAGTCGATTTTCTGAATCCCCAACGAGTGATTCTGGGCGGACTCGGAATGAGATTGTGGAATGTGTTGATTGAACCCGCGCTCAGAACTTATACAGAAGAAGTACTGCCTGAAGCTCGTGCCGTGTGTGAGATTGTTCCGGCGGCGCTCGGCGAGTCCATCGGGGATTACGCGGCGCTTTGTGCTGCGTACGATCAGGGCGGCTTCCTCGAAGAGGCTCATCAAAAAGTAGAACATGTTTGAGGTTTTATTTTTCTAATCAATCCAAAATCAAAATTACACCCACCACCAATCCAGAGTCTCTGATGAAAAAAGTACTGTCGCTGATAATCGTAGTATTGTTTGTTCAAACTGTTTCCTATTCACAGAAAGCCTTGTATCTGACGGAAATAAAGAAAGCCGCGGAAAAGGCGTGGGCTGACAATCCGCGCATTGTTGAGCAGTGGAAGCAGACAAGCCGGCCGAATGTGTTGTGGGGTTACGATGCGCCGCCGCATCCTGTGTACCTTGCGACCACGCTTGCATTTCTTTATGAACAAACGAAAGATAAGAGTTACGCCGAAAAGACTGCAGAGCTGCTCGCCTCATACGGAGACCTGCGCGACGTGTTGCCGAAAGACTATCCCAAAACCCGCGCTGAATACGCTGATGGTGTTCCATCTCTCTCAAATTTCTTTTATTTCCCCGCATACGTCCGGGCGTATTTGCGAATCAGAAACAGCGGCGTGATGAGTGCTGCGACCAAAGCGAAAATCGAAAAACAGGTGGCCGAAAGCGTTGATTTTCTTTTTCGTTTTCCGGAATGGGGAACTCACAACAGGGCAATGCTCAGAGCGGAGGCGCTTGCGTATGCCTATCAGGCGTTTCCCGACCATCCGCACGCGGAGAAATGGAAGAAGATGGCGGAGGCGATCGCCAGCGATAATCTGACCAACTGGGAAATTGAAGATGCATCACTCTACAACCCGATCTGGTTGCTCGCACTTTTTTCGTACGCCGAAGCAGCAAACAAGCCGGATGTCTTTACTTCTCCCCTCACGCATTATTATCTCAATTACTATGCAAGGCTCATTGCGCCAAGCGGAACGATTCCCGATTACGGAGATGCCGCGTGGAATACGGCGTCCGGCGCGCTGCGGTTTGTTCCGATCTTTGAAAAAGGAGCGGCAGTATATAAAGACCCGGTCATGAAGTGGGCTGCGCAATCCATTTTGCGAACGGTGACGAACAGGATGGACACGCTGGGAGTCGGCGAGTCGTATTCTCTCAGCGATGCATATCGTTGGTGCGACGAATCGATAACGCCACACGCTCCGGCCACATTGAGCCAGGAGGTGTTGGATGATGCAATCGGAAAGAAGATTGTCTTCCGCAACGGCTGGGCAGATTCAAGCATGTATATGCTGCTCAATTATTGCGATGAGGGGAAGTGGGGATTTTCGTACCGGGAATATTTACGCAATACGATTTCTGTTGAACAAGAAAAGATGACGCACGGACATTCAGATGAGAATAGCATTGTCTTGCTGATGAACAAAGGTTCAGTTCTTTTGCACGACGCCGGGTATCGTGATTCGCTCCCGAGCGGAAAATTCGGATCGTGGCGTGCTGATTATTTTCACAACCGCCTTCTCGTTCGCAAAGATAAGCGCGATCCACATCAGGGTGTGCTGGATTTCGTCCACAATAATGGCGCCCATCGTCCCGTCGAGACGCAACTCATTTCTTTTCTCTCACTCAACAGCGTGGATATGAGTCGTTCGCGTGTAACCGACAATAATCTCGGTTACAGATGGGATCGCGTTGTCACGTACGTCCGCGATCCGGGCTATTTTGTTGTTGTCGATGCGGTCAAGGCGTTGCGGACTGACTATTTTACGTACACAAATTTCTGGCATGCGCAGAATATCTTGTCGCAAGGAGAGCACTACTTTGATGTTGCCACGGACTCAGTGCCCGGCTTCAAATTCTCGCCGCGTCAATCCCTGCTCGTGTATTTTCCTGAGACGTATGCAAAAACAGAAGGCGCCGAACCTATTAGCCGTCAGTCTCAAATGGAACATGCGATTTACCAATCCGCTTCCAGCTCTTATCTCGTGGGCGACTACGAAGTATTCGTGACAATCCTGTATCCCCACGAACGCACTGTAGCGCCCGCATCATTGATCTCGCAATTCAAATTGGTCGAAACATCGGCCCCGGGAAAGGCTGTTGCCCTCGAAGTGACGAATGGCGGTGCAAAGAGCTATCTCTTTGTTCGTCTTGATCTGGAAATGGAACTCTCGCCAAAAAATATTCGCCCCCGGTATCTTTTTGATCTGGGGAAAGTCTCGTTCGCCGGTTTTGAAACCGACGCCCCGTTTGTGTTCGCAACAATGAAGAATGGGACGCTGAGCTATTCTGCTGCGGAAGTTACGAGACTGCGATATAAGGGAAAGACATTGATGGAGGCGTTGCCGAATACACACGGACTTCAGTTAGATGGGGAGCCGGATAGAGTCGCGTTGTCGAAGTGGCGGTATTGGGAAGACACTATTCCACTGAAATAATTTTCACTCATCTCAGAAGCACAATGCAAACTGGAAAGCAGATACGATTAAATAAAATATGGAAACATAAGCGGGCCGTCATTATCCCGTTTGATCATGCAGCATACTCGGGCCCGACGGAGGGGATTGAAGATCTTCGTCAGCTGACACAACGAATCGCCCAAACGGATGCTGACGCAGTGCTTGTGAACCCGGGTTCACTTGAATTGATAGCGCCTGTGTTGGGCGGGTTGAGCGTGATTCTTCGTCTGGACGGCGGCTTTACCAAATTTTCCTCCGCTCCGGCAGATTATCGGACAATGTGTCCGCCGGAGAATGCACTGACGCTTGGAGCGGATGCCGGAATCGTATTTACATTTGTCGGCACTGCTCACGAAACAGAATCGCTTGAACGCCTGGGCAGAACCGCCGCCGAGGCGAACGGGATCGGGTTGCCTTTGATCGCGGAAATTCTTCCGCCGAGTTTGCTGAACAACCACTTCGGCAGCTCGATGTTCGTTACGTCAAAAAAGAAAAATATTTTTGAAGAAACTCTCAGTGTTGCCCGCATTGGCGCTGAGGCTGGTGCCGATATAATCAAGACCCGTTACACGGGCAACGTGAAGGAATTTCGGGAGGTTGTACGCCAGTGCGGAGCGCCTGTCATCGTTGCAGGCGGCCCGAATTTGAATGGTACGGATAAACAACTTCTTCAACTTGCGTTTGATTGCGTTCAGGCCGATGCTGCGGGAATTATCTTCGGGCGAAACGTCTGGCAGCATCCGAAAATGGAATCGCTCATCGCAGCGCTCTGCGCAATTGTTCATGAGGAAAAAAGTGTCGGTGATGCCCTGAAGTTGCTGAGATGATTACGACGGTTACACTGAATCCGATGCTGGACAAAACGGTGTACGTCGATAGAATTCGTCGCGGCGAGACCGAGCGTGCCTCGAAAGCTGAAATGGTTGTTGGAGGAAAGGGAATCAACGTTTCCCGCCAATTGAAACAGCTGGAGATTGAGACACTTGCAACGGGATTTGCCGGAGGGGAGACAGGCGACCTGATTGATCGCCTGCTACACGAAGAACACATTCCTCATGAGCTTGTCAGAGTAGGCGGGATGACGCGCGAGGGAGTGACGTATCGGGAGCGTGACGGTACAGTAACTGCAGTATTCGAGCCCGCGCATCAGATAACCTCTGAAGGGGCACAGAAACTTGTGGAGTGTGTGGCTGAAAAGATTCCACAGAGTACGTGGGTCGTGTGCAGCGGAAGTTCACCATCGGAAGCGGCAGATGAAGTCTTTGCAGAGATAATTCAGCTGGCGACAAAACAGTCGGTTAAGTCCGTTCTCGATTCCTATGGAAAGGTCTGCCGGAAAGCGATTGAGTCAATGCCGACGATCCTGAAAATCAATAAGGATGAATACGAACAGACGTTCGGCAAACCATTGCTTAGTGAAAAGGATTACCACATTGCGTTCGATGAGCTGTCACGCCTTGGGATACATTGCTCTATTATTACAGACGGTGATCGTCCAGTCTACGCGACTGCAAACGACAGCCGCTTGAAAATTATTCCGCCAACAATCAAAGCTGTGAATTCAACGGGCAGCGGCGATAGTATGATTGCGGGTTGCCTGTACGCGTTGTCGTCGGGATGGGAGATTGAGCGGGCACTCGCGTTCGGTGTTGCAGCAGGTGCCGCAAATGCCGGTCGATGGGGAGTTGCAAATTCACCGCTTAGCGATATTGTTCTGCTGGAGCAAGCTGTTTCAATCGAACGCATGAACTGAAGTGTTCGAATAAAGTGTAGTCTAATCCGTTCTCATTATCATAAAGGAAACTTATTCATGTCTACTGTTCAAAACCTACTGTCGCAGATTTCAGGAATTGATATCTCACCTCAGGGCCCGAAAGTCGAGCTTACTGTGGCAACTGAAATTCAGGAGCGCCTTTCTCCAAAAGCAGTAATCAGAAAGACGCAGGGAACAAATGCAGCGGCGGGTTCCGTTCGCATTGCCGTTATCGAAGATTCCAAAAAATGGGGCAGCATTCATCCCGCACTCGGGAAAAAAGACAATTGGACGTTGGTCCGGGTGAAAAACGGAGAAGGCCTCGAGATCATCTCATCGCGTCCTCATCTCCTATACGGTGCGCTGTGCTCTCTGAATGAAGATATGGCGATGAATGATATCGCTTCTCTGCAGGATGGAATTATTCGTTATGCGACATTTCAGGAAATGCGTCCGGTGTATGATTTGTTTTTGATTCAGACCTCACGCACGGCACGTGGTTTTGACAAGAAGGAATACTTTCGCAATATGGCGCGCCTCGGCTTCTCCTATGCTGAAGTCAATGGACTTGCGTTCCCGTTGCCCTTTGAAACGGGACCAAAAGGTGAGCTTTTGCACCGATTTTATACGTATTGTCCGGCGCTTGACCAGTTTGTCACAAGCCGGTTGAACAAGGGATTTTATGATGAAGATTATCTTCAGGCAAATCTCAACAACCTGAAGACGAATGCCCAGCTCGCTGAAGCGTACGGAATGAGGCCGGGTCTCGTATGCTTTGAGCCTCGTTCGGTTCCCGATGAACTATTGGCGCGCTATCCGGTGTTGCGCGGAGCCCGTGTTGATCATCCAATGAGAAGTTTCAAGCCGCGGTACAATCTTTCTGTTGCGCATCCCGTTGTGCGCGAACACTACGCGGAGATGATGGAAAACCTGATGCACGAAGCGCCGAATCTCAGTTATCTTTCCATTTGGTCGAACGATAGCGGCGCGGGATTCGAATATACAAGTTCATTGTACGTCGGAAGAAACGGTGGCGGGTACGTCGTGCGCGAGTGGTTGGGCGGAAAGGATATTGCACATGCCGCTGCGCTCAATCTTGTGCGATTCATGAAAGTAATTCGCGACGCGGGACGGAAAGTGAATCCGAACTTCAGAACGCTGATCAGGCTCGAGCCGTTCTGGGAAGAACACGAACACATCTGGGCTCAACTCGAAGACGGCCTCGACGTGGAAGTCTCTTCGTTGCAGACAAAAGGATGGGACTTATCTTACAAGCATCCGAAATATCCTGAAGTGCCACAAATTCACGGCACCGCGCTGTACAACCATTTCGTCAAAGACGAAAAGCCCTTGATGGATGAGTTGGTGAAAAAAGGTTCAAACACTGATGTGTACTTCACTCCCACTATTCTTTCAAACCATGAGCCGCTGCTTGGCGTCACCTTCCCTCAACTTGTCTTTGAAAAGCTGAAAGACATGGCAGCCCAGGGAGTTGTCACGCCGTGTTACTATGGCGGCGCTACGCCGCGCACGTGGGCACCGTACAACGTCAACGAAGAGCTTGTCCGCGCATTTCAGTTGGATGCTTCGCTTGACCTCAACGCATTCCTGAAGCAGAAGGCAACAGAATGGATCGGACCGGAACTTGCGGATGATCTGGTGAAAGTCTGGACACTCTCGGATGAAGCGTACAGGTGTTTTCCTGTGCCTATTTGGATTTATTCGGGTTGGGGAGTTTGGTACAGGCTGTTCATTCGTCCCATCATCCCCAATATTGAAGCGGTGTCGGAAAAGGATCGGGTATACTACGAGAACTTCCTCCTTGCAACTACGCACAATCGCACTCGCGTTGACTTCCGCTACGACGTCGGGTTTGATATGATAGAACCTGCGCGTGCGGCACTGGCAGTTACGCACATGGATGATGACCTTCTCCCGACGATGCAAAAAGCGCTCAACCTGCTCAAGGATATGGAGAAGCGGGCTTCATCCGACAAGGCGAAGGCGTGTGTGCGCGATCAGCATGACCGCATGCGGGCGCTGAACTGCTGGTACAAAACCCAGCGCAACGTTACCGCGTGGGTTGCCGGCGTTCACGGATATCTTGAATCGAAAGATGAGAAAGTCCGCGAAAACTGCCGTGCGCTTCTCAAAGGCATGGTGCTGGATGAAATCGAAAACACAAAGGAGTTGCTTAATCTCTGGGAAACTTCGACTACAAACTGGATGGTAATTTCGGATGTCGGTGAAACGACGTTCATCTATTACAAAAACATCGGCGAGCTGATGAAGCGCAAGATCGAGCTGATGCAGGGACATGAAAACGACGAGCCGTATGTGGATCCGAATTTCCAGTGGCGCGTGCCCGGATTTACCGACCAGAAACAATCTGCATGAGCGGGGATGTAAACACGGAATTTGCCGCGTCAACGACAGGGCTGAAAGGTTAGACTCGACCACATTTGAACAAGGATCAGGGACTCAGGAATCTCGTCCGGAATTTTTCGCCGTTTCATTTTGATGTTGAAAATTCGGCCAGTTCGATTCCGGATGGGGTTCATCGCAGCATGCAGTATGCTGTCTCGGAAGGCGCGCTTGCCGGGGTAATGGCTGTGTTTACCGGCGGGGTGATTCTTACCGGGCTTGCTCTGGCGCTGGGTGCGAACGATTTCCTTATCGGTGTGATTGCCTCGGTTCAAGCGGGAGCAAATTTATTTCAGTTGCGCGCCTTCCGACGGCTCGAACACTCAGGCGACCGCAAATCAATGGCTGTACGGTTTGCGACACTCTCACGGCTTATCTGGGTTATCATCGGAGTTTTGATTTTGATTCCGTTTGATGGCTTTCGCCCGTATCGCCTAGGATTATTTATTGTCCTTTATGCCTGGTCGGCCATCATTGGCGTCTACAGCGGAGTCCCCTGGGTTTCATGGCTGGTTGATCTCGTGCCGGAAAAAGTCCGCGGCAGATTTTTCGCTGCGCGGAACCTTGCAGCCGGTGCAGTCGGAGTTATACTCGGCATCGGCGCGGGCAAGTTCATTGATCTCTGGCATGAATACAATGTCGGCGCGCCAACGTCCGGGTTTGCAGTTCTCATTGCTGTGGGACTCGTGTTCGGCTTCCGTGCTATTCAGATGCAACGAAAGATGCACGATCCGCCGTTCCCGCACCAAAACTCACGATTGTCGTTTTGGGAAACGCTGAAGGATCCGTTTCGCAATCCGAATTTCAGGCGTCTTTTTTATTTTAGAATCGCGTTTGATTTTTCTACCGGCGTTGCAGGCACCTTCTACGGCGTGTACATGCTTACGCAAGCGAACCTGAGCTTTACATTTGTTTCTGCATTGGCGATGATAACAACGCTGATGAATTTCATCGCCCTGAAGCCATGGGGGAGAATTATTGACCGGTTCGGAAACAAGCCGGTTGCGCAGATATGTATTGCAGGCAAAATCCTGTTTGCGCTCTTGTGGCTCTTTACATCTCCCGAAACAATCTGGCTCTTTGTGGTGATCCATCTGTTCGGTGTCTTCGATGCTGGTGTTGCGCTCGCGATTCCAAATCTTGTATACAGAACGGCACCGATTGAGAAGCGAACAAATTACATTGCGGTGGATGGAACCGCTGTGGGCATTGCCGTAACGATTGCGCCGCTTGTTGGCGGAGGCCTTGCTCTTGCACTCGCACAATCGCATGTTTCATTTGGCTTCATTCAGTGGCAACACTTCCATTTTGTATTTTTGACGGCGCTGACATTACGTATTATTGCGCTCCGCCTGCTCAGATACGTGCAGGAACCGGAAGCACAACGCGTCGTCCATGTCATCAACGTCATTCGTCCGATACGGGGCATTGACATGTTTGAGGGATTTCAACACGCGCTGCATTCAGTCAGTGCACCTGCGCGGTACGTCATTGAGCGGTTGGTGGACAGGAATAAATCAAAATGACAATCACTCTCCAATAACTCAGGGTCGCTGCATGGAAGTCAAACACGTTAACATCCTCGACTTTATCGTCATAGGATTGTATTTGCTGATGCTCACCGGAGTCGGGATTTATCTCACCCGCTTCAACAAAACGGTCGATGATTTCTTTAAGGGTGGAGGTAAGATCCCGTGGTGGATTGCGGGGATTTCCACTTTCGTTGCCGGCTTCTCTGCATTTATGTTTGTCGCTGCTGCGGGGTATACATACAAAAATGGAATGGGTGCAGTCGTATTATTTACAGCAGCATTCTGGGCGTACGGACTGGGGTATTACGTCTATGCCACGAAGTGGAGACGCTCCCGCTTGTCGTCGCCGATGGAATTTCTGACACGCCGTTTCTCGCAGGGAACGACATACTACTACACACTGCTTTCGATCATCCCTGCAATTCTGGGATTGGGATTGAACATATATATCCTTTGCATTTTTGTTTCCACGTCGCTCGGCATTACTGACCTGACGTTCAATCTTGGTATTGCACGCGTAAGCGGACTGGAATTTTCCATGATACTTACTGGATTTGTCATGCTTATCTATACAAGCGCCGGAGGTTTGTGGGCGGTTGTCATTACTGACGTTCTGCAATTCTTCATCATTCTCATCGTATCGGTTTTGATTTTTCCGCTTGCGTTCATGGCATTAGGTGGTTCAGGAGGATTCTTCCATGGCTTTGAACGTCTCTTTACGGAAAGTCCTGCCGGATATTTAGATCTGCACGATATCGTTTCGAAGCCGGGATTTTATATCGCGTATTTGTTCAGCTCCTTTCTTGGCTATAATGCTGCGTGGCATATCGGGCAGCGCTATTACAGCGTGCCGACCGAACACGGAGCGAGAAAGATGGCTATCCTGTGCGCGGTGCTTAGTTTGATTTTGCCGTTGTTGTGGATCGCTCCGACAATGGCAGCGCGGCTGCTTTTCCCGGACATTGCCAAAATCTGGCCGCAGCTTACCGATCCGTCTGAGGCTTCATTCGTGACCCTTGCGCTGACGTTGTTGCCGAACGGCCTCATTGGCATCACGATCTCGGCAATTATTGCGGCTACTCTGACATCGGTGGATACGCAATTGAACTACCTTGCTTCTATTCTTGTCCGTGACGTCTATGCGAAAATCAGGAAAGGGATCTTTGGGCGTGATGCGTCCGAAAAACATCAATTGTTCATAAGCCGGATGTCGGCATTCGGGCTCGGGATACTGGCAATCATCACTGCCATTCTCGTTCAACGGACGAAAGGCGTTTTCGAATTCGCCCTTATGTACTATTCATGGTTCGCACCGTCCATGTTCACTCCCATCATGCTGGGATTCCTGTACACTAAGACTCCGTCATGGTCGGCAAGTGCTTCGGCCACAGCGGGACTCGTCGTCGTGTGGTTCGGTAACGTTGTCTTCGATATGGCGCCCCATCAATATGAATTTAATATATTTGGCGGCGTACTCACGAGTACGGTTGTATTTTTTGGCTCGGCATTATTTCCCGAAAAAAGTCAATCCGTCCTTGCCAGCATTCGCTCGTTTAAGGAAGATCTGGCAACACCTGCCACATCCGAATCGTTGCGCTGGGATCCAAACGCACTACAATCGTATAAGATCGTCGGCGTCGTAACAATTGGCATCGGCGTCGTTCTGATGTTACTGGCTCTTGTTCCGGGAACCCGCAACGCGACGGAAATGAATCTGATCACCGGTTTGTCTACGCTTTCATTGGGAATTCTGATCCTGTGGTATTTCAAACGACAGTCCGCCAAATCGCTTGCAATGGATGAGATCGATACATGAAAAAAAAGATTGTCCGCGTCAGCGCCATTCAGCTCCTCGCAGAAGTGAGCGGGAAGAGCTTCGCAGAGAAGCAGCGTATTAATCTACAGCAGATCCGGAACATGCTGAGGATTGCGGGAAAGCGCGGCTCCGATCTTGTTTTGTTAGGAGAATACGCGAACTTGCATCATCGAACCTGGTCAACGCAAAAAAGCGAATATGTGGCTGATGAAATCCCGGGGCGGTTCACGCGAGCGGTTGCAGCGGAAGCAAAGACATACAAGATGAACGTCATCGTGCCGATGTTCGGCCGGTACGAAAAGAAATTATCGAGCGTTGCTGTTGTCATCGATAGAAAAGGAAAAATAGTTACAGGTATATTGAAGTCCCATCCTCACGAACAGGAACAGGCGATGGGAATCGTTCCGGGAAACGATCTTCCGGTTGTCAAACTTGATTGCGCAAAGATCGGTCTCATGACCTGCATGGATATCGAATATCCCGAAGTTGCCCAGATACTGATGTTGAAAGGAGCGGAGATTTTACTGTTCCCACACGTTCAAGCAAGCTGGGGTGAAGTGGATTGGGAAATCAGATACCGGGCACGGGCTATTGATACGGGACTGTATGTTGTCTCTGCTTGTTACGGCTATCCTGAAGGAGAATGGCTGCCCGGAAAAATGATCGGACGAAGCGGTGTTGTGGGGCGCGATGGATTGGTCCTTGCAGATATCGGACGCGGCATCGGCGTTCTGACATTTGACATCGACTTGAATCAGCAACGGATTACACACTTCTTTTTCACGGAGAAGTTCGACCGCACAACTGCGGTGATGGCTTCGCGGCGGCCGGAGATTTACGGTGAACTAACAGAAACAACATCAAAACAAAATGCGCTTCGAAGACTAAAGAGGACGACGAAATGATGAATGAAACAATACCGGTTGCTCTGATCACGGGCGCAAGCCGGGGTCTGGGACGAGGCATCGCAACCCGCTTGGCGTCGCTGGGATTTTCAGTCGCAGTGAATTATGTGAACAGCAAGGCCGCTGCCGACGAAACGATTGAGCTCTGCAGAAAGAATCAAGCCAACGGTCGACAACAGTTCGTTCCCATTAAAGCCGACATGGGTCGGCGTGAAGACCGGGGAATGCTGGTCGAACAGACGCTACAACAATTCGGGCGCATTGATGCGTTTGTCAGCAACGCCGGAATTGGTCCCCGCGTCAGGTCAGACATTACGCAGACATCGCTTGAATCATACGACGAAGTGCTGAGGGTAAACCTTGAGGCGCCATTCTTTTTGTCGCAGATGATCGCGAACTATTGGTTGAATGAGAAGCCTGTTCCCGCTTTGCCCGCGGGCTTCACGATTGTTTTTAATTCTTCTGTTTCTGCCGACACGGCATCGATTAACCGCAGCGAATATTGTATTTCAAAAGCGGGTCTTGCAATGGTAAGCCAGCTTTGGGCGGTCCGTCTTGCGGAAGAAAATATTCGCGTCTACGAGCTTCGGCCCGGAATTATGGAAACGGATATGACCAGCGGTGTGAAGGAAAAATACGACAAGCTGTTTGCTGAAGGCCTCGTTCCGCAAAAACGCTGGGGTCAACCCGAGGACGTTGCGAAAGCAGTTGGTTCGTTGTTGACGGGAGATTTCCCTTATTCAACCGGCTCGGTTATTCATATCGACGGCGGATTTCATTTGCGGAGACTCTAATGATCGAAATTCAAAATCTGACGCCGAAGGACCTTGTCCCATGCATCAATCAGGTATTTGATCTGGCGGGAAAGAAAATCAGTAATCTGAACCGCGCGTGGAATCCATCAACGGGAACGCCGGTGTTTACCGTGAAAGGACAATATACGTCCCGCGGCTGGACGGAGTGGACGCAAGGATTCCAGTTCGGTTCAGCGCTCATTCAGTTTGATGCGACGGGTGACAATTCATTTCTGGAAATGGGACGCAAGGCAACAGTGCAATCAATGGCAACGCACGTCAGCCATGTTGGAGTGCATGACCACGGCTTCAATAACATCAGCACGTATGGCAATTTGCTTCGACTAATGCGGGAAGGACGTATTCCACAGAACGAGTGGGAGAAAAATTTTTATGAGCTGGCGTTGAAGGTGAGCGGCGCAATTCAGGCTGCGCGCTGGACGGATCTCGGCAATGACTCCGGATATATTTATTCATTTAACGGCCCGCATTCTCTTTTTGCAGATACAGTCCGTTCTCTGCGTGTGCTTGCAGTTGCGCATCAACTTGGACACGTGTTGATGGGGGAGAAGGATTCGAAGATTTCACTTATGCAGAGACTTATTATTCATGCGCGAACAACGACAAAGCACAATGTGTATTTCGGCGAGGGAAGAGATTTGTACGACGTCCGGGGACGCGTCGCGCATGAATCCATTTTCAATCTGAACGATGGAAGTTATCGTTGTCCAAGTTCGCAGCAGGGATACTCGCCGTTCTCGACATGGACGCGGGGACTTGCGTGGATACTCTGCGGATATGCCGAAGAGCTGGAGTTTTTGAATACTCTTTCGGAGACCGAGTTGAAGCCGTATAGAGGAAAGCCGGCAATAATGACGGAATTTGAGCGAACGGCGATCGCGACGGCAGATTTTTATCTCCGCGAAACTCCCACCGACGGCATTCCTTATTGGGATACAGGCGCTCCTGGCCTGGCGAACGTGCCTAACTATCTCGACAGACCCGCCGATCCGTTCAACGACTTCGAGCCGGTTGACAGTTCGGCTGCGTTGATTGCTGCACAAGGCCTGATCAGGCTTGGGAATTATTTGTCATCTCAAAAAAGGGAAGAGGGAAAAAAATATTTTCAGGCGGGACTCACCGTTGCGCGTAATGTATTTGCCGAACCGTATCTCTCGACAGGCACCAATCATCAAGGACTTATTCTCCATTCCGTGTATCACCGTCCGAACGGATGGGATCATATTCCCGAGGGAAAGAAAATTCCGTGCGGTGAATCCACGATGTGGGGGGACTATCATGCGATGGAACTTGCATTGCTGATATCGCGGATTGCTGACGGTAAGCCGTACTACACATTTTTCTTACACTAAGGCTGCAATTCGTGTATCCGTTGTACGTTATTCTCATTCGATGTAGGAGGGATTTGCAATGTTAATCTGTCGTTCAGTCATATTTTCGATTCTTTTTATGGCAACTGCCTTTTCTGAAGGCGATCCGGGTTTCAGCGGAAAATGGACGCTGCTTCCTTTAAAGAGTCCGGAGATTGATCTCTTCAAAACATTATCCATTATGATTGCGCAAACCGATTCGACAGTGACGATAATCCACACGTGGGGAAGCGGCAGGACATTTACTGATACACTTGTCCTGAAGACAGGAGGCACACTCAATTACGTTCCGGTTAAAAGTCGTGTGTGGCCGTCCAATGTGTTCATGGGAATTTCGATGGACACGACGTCACCACAGGTAGTGACGGCGCGGTGGGAGAATAGTGGAGCCCGATTAAGAGTCGAACGTCGATACACCGTGCTGGCTTCGCAAGGCAAAGAAAAACTAACGAGCAACGACATTTATGAGCTGACGGATGAGAAAGAAACGCTCACATTCACGCTTGGCCGCACGACAAGAAAGTCAGGCGCGAAACAGAGGTATGTATTCAAACGAGCCGGAACAAAAGAAGCATTCGTCATGTCGCTTGCCGATAATTGGGAGATCGGGAACAAGCTTCCCGAAAATGCATTCCTGATCAGCTTGCAGGGACTTGCCAACACAGACGCGCCTCGATTGTATTTCCTCTATCCGGATACGTGGGATTTCCGGTTTACGCCGAGTGTTCTGGACTTCTATAAAACGAAGCTCAATTATACGTTTACAGAACTGAAATCCGCCGAACAGGCGCTTCAAACTTTCAAACAATACGCAAAAGGGTATGTCGTATGGGATAAGGATGTCCGAACGTCGCTCTACGTTGCATTCACCGTTGCAGGTCTCGAAAGAGGTGTTGTTGTGAGTGAGGATTTGATTCCGCTTGCGGAGAAATACGGATTGAAACGACTGGAAGATTTCCGCGGGAAATTCAGCGGACAAACAGATGCGCAAATTTTTAGACGTGCATATGACCAATATGGATCGCAATGCAATAAAGAGTACATCGTATGGTTGGGAGGTGAAGCAGGGAAGGTTATGAAGCCGGGTGTCGCGGATTTTGCAATTGCAAAACACGCATTCGTCACGGA
>JBKJJX010000016.1:0-4748 GCA_046597825.1 Bacteroidota bacterium
GTCTTTGGCTGTCGACAGTCTGAAAAAAGAAAGCGATGGTGATGGGTCGGGAATATAGCTGACAGCATTTTCTCCAAGACGGGCCGGGGATGTGAGATCATCTGTTACTCCAAGCCATCGGAGCGGGACAAGATATGCAGGGAGTTTGAGATTGTAGTAGTGACCCATCCAGTGGGGCACTGTGAGAATCCCTTTCTCTTCAAGAAAATGACGGATGCTCGTCTCGTCGGTTTTTTCTTTGTCGATCTGTGCTGAAGCGGAAGGAAAAATTTCAAGAGGCGCCAGATTCTTGTTGCGCAATTGCTCGTAGTGATCAAATGCAACCGACCGCTCCCACTCAAGTTTCCCCATCCGCAACACTTCCTCGCTGGTGAAAGGTATGAGAGCGATTGTTTTCAAATAGCGGTCGTAGGCATCTCTGCCGATTGCGAATGAATGTGTCGCCTTTGGCAATTCCTTCTTCAGCCATTCCCTATACGCCGTCAGTGCGCTGCTTGCATCGGAGACGGTAGCTGAAAATTCTTTCCTTCGGGGAGATGGGAAAAATTGAGCGAACTCCTTTGAAAAAGATTTGAGTTGAGCTTCTATGTCCGACAAATCCTCAATTGACCGCGAAACAAATGGAGCAACCAATTCAGTCAGATTGATACGGGAATATTGTAAAGTCTGCGGAATGGAATGAAGACGAAGAAATATGTTCTGCAACCGGGATTCTGAAAAGGGAGGAGGTTGTACCAGCAATTCGAACACAGTGCCAAGCGTTTGCTGAATGTAGAATTCCGGATTGCGGCGCGGCAACCCGATGACATTCAGCTCAAAATCGACGCGGGAAATTGCAGAGCGGAGCAGAAGAAAATCGATGCTGTCGGCAACGGTCCAACCATGTTGATCGAGCGCCGCCAGTTTTCGCATGAATTGCTTTTGGGCCGCATTGTAATCCGCCAGCCCTTCCGGCGACCAATTGGGAATCCAGCCGTCGTGACGCTGCACGCGATTTACATCATCGGATGATGCCGGTTGTTCCACGACGCGCCACGCGAAGAATTCCTTTGCAAGCAAATGGAGTTGTGGCGCAGCGCCATATGCTTGCGCTGAAGCGACAAACAACAACAGTGATGCAATACAGAAATGCATGTCAGGAGAAAAGCATTTATGAAGAGTTCTGCTACTTAACTTGTTCCGCTAACGGAAACTGCGGCTCAATATCTACAGGTACATCGGACATCTTATCAAGCACCGTCTGCATTTCGGGGCGCACGACGCCGTATTTATCAAGCATTGCCTTCGCTTTATCGTAACTCCCCTCCGCTTGAATTGTCATGATCTCGCCTGTGAGTTTGCGGACTGCATCTTTCACTTTGCTAAAATTGACTGAGAACGTCATGTTCTTGGTGTCGTACAGAAACGCTCCCTCATCTATCAAATAATTAAACTGCAATGCAATACCCTTGCCATGCGCTTCGTTCAATCCGAACCGCACCGAACGGAATGCGCTCGCCAGAAAGGTCACGTACATCTGCTGCTCAAACGATTTGTCCACGACTCCTTTATCGACGAGATATTGAAGCGCCCATAATCCGCTTATGTCCGCTTTTGCTTCTTCAAATGCAGACGATAGTTCCTTCATCGCCTGCCGGACAGTTGTGCGTTTACCGTTTAGCATCAGCGTGTGCGGTCCGAGTCCGTGCATTAGCTCATGGGCGAGTATATGTGTGAAGAATGGTTCGAACGAAACCAGAGTCTGTTCATCTGTGGCGACGGCATGTTTTGAAATCGGCATCAAAATGTTTTTGAACTTTGCCTCTTGAACATTCTTGAGCATGACGCGCTTGCTTCCTTTTTCGCGTGTAACCCGTTCATCGTTTGGCAGATTGAATGCTGCAGTCTTCACGCCTTTCGCGGCTTCGCCTCCCGTAACGACTTCATCAACAACACGAATGGGTGCGAGCGAACCCAGTTTCGGGTTACGGTATTTTTTATCGATGGGGAGATTATTTTCCAGTTCCTGTAGTTGAGCGCTGAACTTCGAAAGCTTGCTCGACTCTTCTTCGTTCCTCAGTGTGATGAACGATTCAAAGGCAGCCTTGTAATTAAACAGCTCATCCATGTACACTTCATAGGGGCCTATCGTCGGCTCAACAGGACTGTCGAGGTCCATCCATGCGACGTCACTCTCATAATAATCGTTGCTCAGAAAGGCGTCAGCCCGCTTGCTTAAAAAGCGTTTGAGAGATGCGTTGTCAGTCAATTCAGCCGCCTCGCGCAAAAGTTTTGCAGCCGGTTCGAGCCATTGTTCGTATTCAACGCTGTACGGAACGAGCGTCAGCCCTTTATTTTCTCCCCGTTGTACGACATAGAAAAATCCCCGTGCCTTTTCCTGATCGGCCGGAGAAAGAGTCGCTACCCATGCCTCAAATTCCACCTTCGTCATGTCTTCGGGATAATAGTTTGCCCCGGGCGGTTTCGACTGGGGCACGCCCTCAACAAACGCCGAGTCATGGTCGAGTCCCGACCACGGACTCTTATTCAGTATGAACATGGCAAACCGTGCCTTGCCTTCGGACGATGTATCGGCAGCAAGCCGTGCTTTCAGGGCTGCATCGCCGCTCCATACCTGCCCCAGGTATATTTCATCCATAAGCCGCCACCCTTCAGTCAACTTCACGAGTGCTTTTCTGTTGCCATCGGAAAGTTTTGAAACATCGGCGGTAATTTCAGTGGAGGCAAAGCGTTTGAGTTTTGCAGCAAGTGGTGATTCCATTTCTTTTGTCTTTTGTTTTGGTTGAGTGCATGATGAGATGAGCAGGGCAATGAGTGCGACTATAACAGTCAAGCGTTTCATGGAAGGCCTTTCGTAAGACGATGCTGACGGGATGACGATTTGGTATGCGTGAAAGATAGGAAGGGAGGAACGGATAAGCAATAATGGCCGGCTGTATCATCAAAGCACGCGCATAACAATAAAAAAGGCGGCCCATTGAGCCGCCTTTCAATTGAATTACTGCGTTACTTACTTCATGAGCAGCATTTTCTTTGTCTCGACAAACGATCCGGCTTGCAGTTTGTAGAGATACGTACCACTTGCAAGCTTTGCCGCGTCAAAGGTTGCTTCGTACGATCCGGCTTCCATTTCTTTATTCACCAGCACCGCAACTTCCCGTCCAACGATATCATAGATACGCAAACTCACAGCGGGTTTATTCGATCCTGCCGGAATGCTAAACCGTATCTTCGTCGATGGATTGAATGGATTCGGATAATTTTGTTCGAGGACAAATGTCTGGGGAAGTTTTCCGGGAATTTCCGACACGCCCAATGTTGAAGCGGAGTCTGTGCGAACGGCGAGCGCGTTCACGCCCGCAACTCCCAACGACCCGATACGTGTGCCGAACGCGTTCGTTGTATCAATCACAATCAACGTATCGATCTGGGTCGATGTTCCTTTCAAGCCATACAGCTTTCCTGTTGCGTCGAAGGCGAGATATGGGGTGATGTTTCCGCCGCCGCTGCTTCCCACGTATGTGGTATCCCCATCCACGGGGTTGACGGTATAAATTCTATCGCGTCCCGTAATGGGCGGACGCACAGATGCCCAGAGCAGTCCGGTTCGCGGATTGAGTGTCAGTCCCGAATAAACGATACCTGCTGAAGTGCCGAGGTATGTCGTATCGCCGGTCGTAATGTTGATACGATACAATCTGCCGGTGTTGGTTCCGGCAAATAATGAGCCGTCATTCGCGAATGCTACTGCACGGGCATTGCCGAGTGGCAATGTCTTTGCCGGGAGTGCATCTCCGTACGGAGCGCTGATGCGGTAAAGGTCTGTCGAAGTTGCGTTTGCAAACACGCCGTACAACTCGCGTGTAACCGGATGAATCGTGAGGCCCTGAATTTCAGCCAAGCCCGTTGCGCCGATCGTTGTCGCCACTCCGGTGGTTGGATTGATTGTGTACAACGAACTTGTCGACGGCGGCCCGGATGCAGCGTAGATGACTCCCGCTGTCGCCCTTCCGATGATCACACCTTTTGCCGTCTGTGCAATTTTGTATACGGGAGTGTTTGCGTCATTCGTTGAGATTCGAATCGTATCGGTTACGATTCCCTGCGCCGTCGGTCGGAAGTAGACTTTGATCTTTACCGAATCGAACGAGCTCAATGTCTTTGGGAATGTTGGCAGATTGAGCAATGTGTATGCGGACTGACTTTTGGTGATGTTCGAAACGACTAGGTTGGTCGAGCCGATGTTGCTGATCTTCACTTCCATCGAGTCGCTTGATTTCCCGACTTCAACGCGCCCGAAGTCCCGCGACGAAATGTTCGTTGTTACGCGAGCACCCACATAGGGCACGAACCGCGTACCATGCACCCAGACTGCTGAAGCGTTGGTTCCCGCGGCATATTCTGTCAGGAACCAGAGGTTACTTTTATCTGCGGGGTCAATACCGGCACCCATATAATCTCCCCAACGATTACGTCCGTTGCCAAGTACAACATAATTTCCAGCGCCCGGCCTCATGGTTTCCGACGGACGCAGACCCGGTGGATCGGAATTCAAACGCCATGTAAAATACGCGCCCGCATATTCCGTATCGCCCGATCGTGTAAATGTAATCCCGATATTATTATCCTTGTCGACGACGAGAGATGGATAAAAATACCAAAAGCCGGTCGCGCCGAACGAGGCATCTTCTGAAACTGTATTTGTTGGTGTGTTAATCCGGACGTAATGGACAGCTGAATATCCACCG
>JBKJJX010000076.1:0-6217 GCA_046597825.1 Bacteroidota bacterium
CGTCCAGAAGATTTTTCTGACGATGGTGTTCCGTTTGTTCGGATGCAAGATGTGGGCAGATTTGGTCAAACAACCTGTCTCGTGGAATGCAAAGACCGGCTATCCGCTAATGCTTCACCAAGGTTCAGGCGCTTTCCCGCTGGTTCAATTCTTGTCCCAAAGAGTGGTGCATCTATCCGGTTAAACCATCGGGCGATTCTCGGGTTTGAGGCCCATGTCGTCAGCCATCTCGCAGTCATCGTTCCACATTCGTTGCTGAACGCTCGGTTCGCCTACTATTGGCTTTGCGGAACTGATCTTTCCGGCGTTGCCCACCAGGCAGACCTACCGTCGATGAAGACCTCAGACCTCGCAAAACTTGAGCTTCCGATTCCGACGTTGCAAGAGCAAGAGCGCATCGTGAATTTGCTGGACGAAGCGGATGAGCTGCGAAAGCTGCGCGCCCAAGCCGACCGACGGACCGAGGAGTTGATTCCCGCACTCTTCCATGAAATGTTCGGTAATTTCACACCCAGCCGGAAGCGTTGGACAGTTCGCTCTCTTGGAGAACTCATCATCGAAGGTCCTCAAAATGGTCTCTACAAGCATTCGTCCTTCTACGGCGGAGGGACTCCGATTCTACGTATCGACGCGTTTTACGATGGTGAAGTCGAGGACTTGACCGCCCTCAAGCGATTGCGCGCAACGCAGGTAGAAATTCAGCGCTATAGCCTCCATCAACACGACATTGTCATCAACCGCGTCAACAGCCCAGAATATCTGGGCAAGAGCGCGCTCATCCGCCCTTTGCCTGAGCCAACCGTTTTCGAGTCGAACATGATACGCTTCGCAGTAGCAATGGATGCGGTTGATCCGACTTATCTTATTCGTTATTTGCAACGTCAACGGCCAAACGTCACATTCTTGTCCACGCCAAACACTCTATCAATCAGTCGAGCATCAACCAAGAAGATGTGAAGTGCTTGCCCGTTCCCGTTCCACCGCTCCCGATGCAACAGGAGTTTGCCCGGCGGGTGACAGAAATCCGCGAGATGGAAACCGAGCAAGCCGCCAGCCGCAAACGGTTGGATGAGTTGTTTCAGTCGATGTTGCATAGAGCGTTTGAGGGAGAGCTGTGAACGGGTTCTCCCCCTATCGATATTCTCGCGTAGCGATCTGGAAGTGAGCAATGAAAACTACCCGAAAAATGTAGCGCCGGACTCCAGTCCGGCAACTCTTACTTCACGCAAGGCGGGACTGGTCTGCGACTCAACGACGTCGTTCTACGAATCTACGATTCGAAGAATCGTGGATAGACTCGTTGAGAGTCCCGCTCTACGTCCCCCAAGAGTTTTCACTTAGAATACGCCATCGCCTACAACAGCGTGATCCGCTTGCTTCTGCAGTCGATCCATCCCTAACCCCATCATAGTTCGTCGGACTTGTCTTCTTGTTCGTGCAACAAAAATATTGTTTCTGCCCTCACGTAGAATTTCTGCATTCCTCCAATCTTGCTCTTTCAATCTTCGAAAACAATTCCTCCGGAATGTCTTCTTTCTCTTCCGGTTATGGTGATAACGTTGATGATTTATAGTTGTTGCTACTGGTTCGGAATATGACGGAATTGTAGCAGGTGGAATAGTGGGGAGGAATCCGCAAAAACAAACTCTTCTTCATTTCTTTTCTGAATACCTCTTTACTCGCCTTTTCGTAATCATCAATGCCGGAAGGAGAATGTTTTTTTTCTCCGGCACATACACATTTAGAAAAGGAGGGTTCCATGATTTGTTTTCATCGGGCGCTGAAGCGTTTATGGCCGGGCTTTGCCATTGCGCTGTTGATCGCCGGCGTTTTTGTGACTGCCCACGCACAATCACCATATGTCGGCGAAGTGGTTCTTGTTCCGTATAATTTCGCTCCTACTGGGTGGATGTTCTGTGAAGGACAGCTCTTGCCGATTTCACAGTACGATGTATTGTTCACTCTGATTGGAACAACATTCGGCGGGGATGGCGTGACAAATTTTGCCCTGCCTGATTACCGCGGCCGCGTTCCAATCAGCGCGGGAACTCACTCCGGAATTACATATACCCTTGGTGAACAGGCGGGAGTTGAGAATGTTACCCTCGCGTCTAATCAAATGCCTATCCATACACATACCGTAAATGCGGATTCAACCGCAGGGACTTCCAAAAGTCCGAAGAATGCACTGATTGCATCCGACGCCGGGAAGATACCGCAGTATGGAGCTAATGTCCGGACAACCGGTTCAGCAGCAGAGATAGTCCCTGCAGGCGGAAGCCAACCCCACGAAATTTTGCAACCGTATAATACTTTCCATTGGATAATCAGTCTGTCTGGAGTTTTCCCACAGCAGAATAATCAGTTCGACAAGAATGCAGATGGCGAATCAAAAAAATAATCTCTCACCTGAAAGGGAAATGAAATGAATTCAAGATGTTTCAATTCGATAAAGAAGAATCTTTTGTACGTGGGAATATTTATTCTCATTGGAGGAATGCATGGTACTGTCCGTGCGCAAGCAACAGATCCCTTCCTCGGTCAATTGATGTTGGTGCCCTACAATTTTGCGCCGCGAGGCTGGGCGTTTTGCCAGGGACAAATTCTCCCGATCGCTCAAAATACGGCATTGTTTTCCCTTCTCGGCACAACATACGGTGGTAACGGTCAAACCACGTTTGCCCTTCCGGATTTGCGAGGGCGGGTTCCTATCGGAGAGGGACAGGGTCCGGGGCTCAGCGCCTATGTTCTCGGTGAACAAGGGGGAGCGGAAACACACACGCTTACTGTGAATGAAATGCCGGCGCATACACATTTGGTTTCCGCGGATACGTCGGTTGGTTCGTCCGATAAACCGGGAGGCAAACTTCCTGCAAGAAATGCCGCCGGGGTACCACAATATGGAAATACCGCAAATGCGCAAATGGCCGCCGCCATGTTGTCGAACGCGGGCGGGAGTCAACCTCATTCCATCATGCAGCCCTATCTCGTATTGAACTGGGTCATCGCGCTGCAAGGCGTTTTTCCTTCGCGTAATTCTCCGGAAGATGGTCCGCACGATGTGCCAGCCGAAGGAACGAAAAAATGAAACCACTCTCATATGTCCGGCTGCTGTGCATTTGTGTCTGCGCGTTGTCCGGGCAAATCGGGTACGGGCAATTTCTCTATTGGATAGACGGAGATTTTGCCGCCCCCAAGTTGGGCAAATCGGATCTTACAGGTGGTAGCCAGTCTACAGTAGCTCTTACAGCATCATCGATGCCCCAGGGCCTGGCTCTCGATGCGGTGAACAATAAATTGTATTTCACGGAGCTGGCGTACACAAGCGCCAAAGTCCTAAGCGCTATTCCCAATCTCACCGGCATCGCATCGATCGATACCGGCGGCTCGGTGATCAGAGGAGTTGCGGTGGATGGCGTTGCAGGAAAACTATACTGGACTACCTCGAACCTCGTGACAGGCGGAAAAATTTTCAAATCGAATCTTGATGGAAGCTCGAAACTAACCCTCTACTCTTTTTCTGCCGGCAGCGGTGTAAACCTTCGTGGTATCGTCGTCAGCGGATCCGCATTGTACTGGGCGGATTATAATTCAGGGAAAATAATTCTTGGAGATATTTTAGGGGCTGGGCAGAGTGATATGATTACCGGATTGGGCGGGCCTGTTGGTCTAGCGCTGGGCGGTGACGGGAATATTTACTGGACAGAAGCTGACAGCAACAAAATAAAAAGGCGGACCCTTGTTGCGGGAACTGTGCAAACGCTGGTGAGCGGACTCTCCACGCCAAACTATCTGGCGATCGATCCCTCATCGGCAAAAATGTTTTGGACCGAACTTACAGTTCCGAAAATCAAAAAAGCCGATCTGGCAGGGACGAATGTTCAGGTCCTCGCTATTACAGTTACCCAACCGAACGGAATTGCCGCAACTTCGTCGGCGTTGCCCGTGCAACTTGCCTCGTTCACCGGTACTGTTGTAAACGGAACGTCGGTCCGGTTAAACTGGACAACGGCCTCCGAGACGAACAACTTTGGCTTCTATGTCGATAGAAAATTGCTCTCGGAATCAGGTTTCGAAACCCTTGCCAACAGTTTTGTGCCGGGTCATGGAACAACATTGGAGCCGCATCAATATTCGTTTGTCGATAACACAGCTCCGAACTCAACTCTTCAATATCGCCTGAAGCAGGTCGATCTCGACGGGTCGAACCATTTCACCGAGCCGATTACTGTCGATCTTCTTACAGAAGTGAAGACAGAAGTTCCTGCGAAGTTCGAGCTCATGCAAAACTATCCGAACCCATTTAATCCAACTACAGAAATAAAATTCTCTGTGGAAGTGAACGATGCGGCGAGGCTGGATGTCTACAACTCGGTCGGACAAAAGGTTGCAACGCTATTTAACGGTCTTGCGGAAAAAGGGAAGTACTACACAGTACGGTTTAACGCGGAGAATCTTTCTTCGGGCGTTTATTTTTACAGGCTCGAAAGCGGTTCGAAAAAAGAGATTAGGAAGCTGATGTTGATGAAGTAAGTACTTTTACATCGTGAACTACGGAACCCGGATTGAAAGATTCGGGTTCTTTATTTCAAGCCGTCAGATGGATTCATTCACAAACAATTGGAGGATCGTATGCCAAGCAAAACCCGAAAGCAGGCAAGACTGATGGCCGCCGCAGCACATGACCCCGCATTTGCAAAGAGAGTCGGCGTACCCCGGAAGGTTGCGAAGGAATTTAACGAAGCCGATAAGGTCACCGGAATCCTAAGGGGAAAGCGGAAGAGGACAGCGTCCACTTCTCCAAGGCCGAAAAAGAAGAGCTAGATGTTTGAATGGGAAAAGCGTCAAATTATTTCTTGACATTCCCTTTCCTTTATGGTAGACTGATTTACGCTTCGATAGTAATGAGGCTGATTCGTTCCGCTTTTTGTTTCCAGTGATCTGCTGTTCACATACACCGGGATATCGATGGTCCACCTGATCATTCCCCTCGAAGATTTTCGATTCCGCGGCATTATTCTGTCCGCTTTCGTTTTGCAACTCACCCCCCGCTTCACTACCAAGTCTGACAAAATAGGAATACTGCTGGTTCTCATGTTGTCTTCTGTTAGCGCTCAAATCCGGCCAGATAGTTCTGCTTATCGTGAACCAAAGGAATTGACGAGGGAGGTGTATGATCGATTGAACAATCTTCCTCCTCCGCAACCTACGGGATACTTTGTAATGGATGGGACGCTCGATTCTTCCGCGGTGTTGCTGAGCTCGAGTGGTAAAGTAAATCTTTATGCTGCCGTTCGGGGAAGTCAACTTTATGTGGCGACAGAAGCCGCACGAACACAGCTGGCAGATGTATTTCTTTTCCTTGTATTCGCTCCGGCATCGCTTCGAAATGCGGCGTCGGCAAAAGGTGGACAGGTTGCGGCGTGGGCGGCTTTTCTGTGGAACAGGAAAAGTGATAACGCTTCCGGTTGGAGCGATGCTTCGGAGTCGCTCTTAACAAGTATTACGGTTGATACTACAGGCGCTGTTCTTGAGGGTGTTGTTGATTTCGAATTGCTGACAGGAGTAAGTTCTGGTGAGGTGTATCTCGCCGTGGGAACGTACAAGGAGGGCGACGGTGGAAAGTTGATCGGTCAATCACCACGTGGTAATGGTGATGGAATTATCGATCCCGAAGAATTCTATCAGCTTGGCACCGGCTTGCCGTTCAACCTTGATCGCTTCAGTGCAACATCATCTCCTGACAAACACGTCCGTTTGAATTGGCGTACTCTCCATGAGGCAAACAACCGCGGATTTGAGATTCAACGAAAGCGATATGGCGAGACAACATTCCAAACACTCCGCCATTCATTTGTGCCGGGCCATGGTACAACGAAGGAACCGGCAACATACTCATTCACGGACGTGCACACGGCTGTTGGAAACTGGCGGTACAGATTACGGCAAATTGATCTTGATGGCACTACTCATTATAGTCCCGAACGATCAGTGAAGATTCCAAACCAAGTTAATCGAACAAAACGTTAACGTCAGTTGTAGTCGACTGCAAAATTCAACTTGTCCAACATTCTATTCGGAGGCCAGCATGAACATTGCAAAGAATTCCATCACAGCACGCATTGTGGGAGTAGTTCTCCTCGTTTGTATATCGCTTACCGCACGTGCAGGGACTTTCTCCGATGCTCGTTCGCATGCAGTGCTCGCCAAGTCCGGC
>JBKJJX010000266.1:0-15547 GCA_046597825.1 Bacteroidota bacterium
TCGCGCTCGGCGGACACGCTTAAGGTTGCGGGCAAGCCGTTCTATTTTGTCGGGACGAACGCATATTATTTGCTTGAACAATCTGCACGGGGAGATACCAATACCGTTCGTTCTCTCTTCGAAACTGCTGCTGCCTTGCACCTCAACGTAGTCCGTCTCTGGGGTTTCTTTGATTCACCCGACAGTACAAATCCTGCTGTTGTACAATACCGTCCCGGCGCTTTCAATGAACACGCGTTGCGCGCGCTCGACTATGTTATCTATCAAGCGGGAGTACAAAACATTCGTGTGTTGATTCCGTTCGTCAACAGTTGGGATGATTACGGCGGGATGAATCAATACGTTCGCTGGCGATCGCAAATTCCCGCACCCGGGAATGAAATCGGCTCCCCCCGTTTCTCTATTAAAGATATGCGGCGCGTCGTTGCCGGAGCAGGAAATCGTTCTTACCAATACGCCGTGACAACTTCGCTCGGCCACGATGATTTTTATTCCGATACAATAATCAAGAGCTGGTATAAAAATTATGTCACCAACATATTGAATCGCGTCAATACCTACACGGGAAGACGGTACAAAGATGATCCGAATATTTTTGGGTGGGAACTTGCGAATGAACCGCGCTCATCCGATCGTTCAGCTCGCTTGATATATGATTGGGTGAATGAGATGTCTTCGTTTATCAAGTCCATCGATGGGAACCATCTCATCGGCACCGGCGAAGAGGGGTTCGACACTTCCGTGCGGTGGTACTCAAGGAATTCATACAATAGTCAGGATTGGCTTTTTGACGGCACTTCGGGTGTTAGTTTTTCCTTGAATTCGTCTTCCGGGAATATTGATTTTTCCGGCTGTCATTTGTATCCCGAAGCCTGGAATATCTCCGACAATGCCGGCAACAATTGGATCCGTGAACATACCGATGCTGCCCGGTCGATGCGCAAGCCGCTTCTTGTGGGCGAATTTGGCGTGCGCCAACAAAAACGACCCGTGTACGAAAGTTGGGCTACAACTGCACTTCTTGATGGCACAGCGGGATTGATCGTGTGGCAAATACTGGAGGGTTCCCGCATCGACAATGAGGGATTCGGCTTCCGGTGCCCCCAAGAACAAGATGTGTGCGAATTATTGCAAACCTTTGGCATCCGCTTCCAGAGAAAAACTGAAATCGGGAGTGTGCCTCAACCTGTCGGATTTTCTCTTTCTCCGAATTATCCCAATCCTTTCAATGGTATTACGACAATTGCTTATGCCTTGCCCGTGGAATCCAGGGTCAATCTTACTGTATTCAATGTTGCGGGACAGCAGGTTGTCACTCTTGTGGATGCTGTTCAAGGAACCGGTGAACGAAAGGAGTTGTTTGAAGCCGATGAACTGGCAAGCGGTGCATATTTCTATAGATTAACAGTCGAAGGTATTGCGCCTTCGCATCAGCGTTATTACATTGAGACCAGAAAGCTTTTGCTCTTGCGTTGAAGGTTTTCATGATTAAAGGACGTTTACGTTTATCGATTAATTGATACAACCTCAGGATGACAATGAAGAAGTTGGTACGGTCCGCACTTGTCGGGCTCGGCATCCTACTATCCATTCAGATCTCTCTCGCTCAGCAGTATAGACTCGACACGCTTGCGCAGAGTCCGAACGTCGCCTTCCCGGTTGGGATGGCGTTCGTTCCCGGGCCGGCGGTGAAATTTTTCTTTACAGAAAAGAATTCGGGACTCGTCAAAATTTTCGAGAACGGCGCGGTACGTTCGACGCCCTTTGCAACTTTGAGCATCACAAACAGTGGTGAGCAAGGTTTACTTGGGATTACACTCCATCCGCAATATCCTGACTCGCCCTTCGTGTACGTACAATACACCCGTAGCGGTGACAGGGCAAATATGGTCTCACGGTTTCGTGATTCGAGCGGATTGGGTGTCGACCCCCGGATGATAATGATCGCGCCCCGTCTTAATACGGCAACGAATCACAACGGAGGAAATATTCACTTTGGCCCCGATGGAAAATTGTATAGCACCATCGGCGAGAATGCCGCTTCCTCTAACTCGCAGGATTCTTCTGCAACAAATCTTCTTGGAAAAATTCTCCGCCTGAACCCGAACGGTTCGATCCCTTCGGACAATCCAAATCCAGCCAAACCATTTTGGTCGATCGGCCATCGAAACAGTTTTGATTTTACATGGGACTCGCAGTCAGGGAAGATGTATGCTTCGGAGAACGGGCCTTCGTGTGATGATGAGGTGAATTACGTTCCCCGCGGCGCCAACATGGGCTGGCCCGTCGAGGGAAATTGTACGTACAGTAACAACCCGGCGTACGTGCGTCCGCTGTATTATTTTCCAAACACGCCGTTGCCCGCACTTACCGGCATTACCATTTATCGCGCGAATGCATTCCCGCGCCTGCGTGGAAAAATTCTGTTCACGGGCAATAGCACCGCTACGCTGTGGACTCTCACTCTCAGCGCAAGCGGCGATACTATAGTGCCGGGCTCGTTTGCATCCTTCTTCACGTACAGTACGGGCTTTGCCGATGTGGAAACCGGACCGGATGGAAATATCTATCTCACGAACGGCCCGTATTCTGCGAACAGACTTTTGCGTTTGCGTCCGGTTGCGCCTGTGTTCTCATCCGTGGCGCCGGCGACGGCGACTCAAGGAGTTGAGTACACCTACACACCACTCTTCATCGGCACACTTCCTACAGTTTCGATTCTCAGAGGGCCTGATGGAATGGTTGTCGATACAACAACGTGGACCGTGCGTTGGACGCCGACGAATGATCAGGCGTTGCAGGGGACGCAGACCGTAACGCTGCGCGCGGAAAACGGCGCGGGATTCGTCGATCAGAACATCACAATTTCAGTGACCAACGTGAACGATCCCCCTGCTGCGTTTAATCTGACCTCGCCGCCCAATGATACGACGTTTGCATTTACCAGCGGATATCCTGCTGTGTTTTGTACATGGAGCCAGTCCTTTGATCCGGATCTGGATATTGTGCGATACTCTGTTCAGCTCGACACAGTCAATACATTCAACAGTCCAGCATTGCGTGATACATTGGCCGGGACGAGCCTCTCATTACGAGTCCAACTGCCTCGAATTTCCAGGGATTACTACTGGCGTGTGCTTGCCACGGATAATCAGGTGACCACGAATAGCTCGCAGGTTCGTCGTTTCAGGATCTCCTACATTACGTCCGTTCAGGATCCGAAACAAAAACAAAAAGATGCGAAAGCTGTCCTTGAACAGAATTTCCCGAATCCGTTCAATCCGTCGACCAACATACTCTATACTATACCGAAGGGTGGTACTGTGCGGCTCGCTGTGTTTAATCTCCTGGGGCAGGAGGTGGCGTTGTTGTTCGAAGGAACGCAAAGCGCCGGAACGTACGAACTGACGTTCAACAAAGAGGAATTGCCGACGGGAATTTATTTTTATCGGATTCAGGCGCCGGGGTTTGTTGAGACGAGAAAGATGGTTATTACAAAGTAATTTTTGTGATTCGTCCGGCTACTAATTCAAAAGCCGCATCGGCATCCCGGTGCGGCTTTTCTTTTTTGTTTCGAATTGCTACTTCAGTCTTTTGATTACCACAAGCGTCTTATCATCCGAATATTCCACAAGCCGGTTGTGGAGTTGAACAGCTTCCAGAATAATCTGACAGATTTCTTTGGGCGTGCGGTGCCGGTTCTCTCGTAAGAGATGAATCAGGCGCTGCTCGCCGAACATTTCAGCTTCCTCATTGGCCGCTTCGGTAATCCCATCTGTGTAGAGCAGAAGGATGTCGCCTTTTGACATGATGGTGAAATCGGTTTTGTATTTCTCATTGGGAAACGGACCGATAATTTGTCCAGTCGCGGGAAGAAGTTCCACCTCATCCGATTTCTCATGCAACAGAATCGGACTGTTATGTCCGGCGTTAACGTAAAAGATCAACCCCTTTTCATTCGGAGTGAACTCGGCATAGACCATCGACAGAAAATGTTCGGTGGTGAATGTGCGGTTCACCAGTCTGTTGATTTTGCTGATGAACGCGTCCATCTTTGTTTGATACTCAACGCCCATCCGCAATGCCCCAGACACATAGAGCGCTTGCGCGGCAGCGGAGAGTCCTTTGCTTGCCGCGTCTCCCACCACGACCCCGATGCGTTCCTTGTCCCCCGCTGCCTGCAGGTAATCAAAAAAATCTCCTCCGACAATCCGCTCGGGTACCGATACGCCATACAGATCGTAGTTGTGAAAGCGCATTTCGTGTTCGGGCAAAATACTGCGCTGAATTTCGCGGGCCTTGTCCAGATCCTTTTGCAAAGCAGCGGCGTTTGATTCGATGCGTTTGTTTTTGAGCGACGACGTAAGGACGTTGCCAATAATGTTCAACGCATATGTTTCGTCCTCTCTCATGAACTCCGCATTGAAACCAATAACATACGGATACAGGCTATAGCCTTTCCACTGTACCTTCTCGCCGATACCGGTCGCGGAATACAGTTTAATGCCGCGTTGTTGCAGGTATTTGTTGGTTTCCTTGCCGACAATGGTTTGTTTGCGGCCAAGCTGGAGGAACATCGGGTAATTCAAAATCCTCAAACGGAAATTCTTTTTGATGGACTCCACATCGCCGTACTGATGGATGAGCTTGTACGTTCCGCTCAAAGATTCGAGCTTCCAAATGCGTCCACCCTTGATCGGAATTTCATCGTTTTCAATAATGCTTTCGAGAACGTGATTTAGAAGCTGATCGTCGGTTCGGAATTTCCGGCCGGTAAGGGATTCGATTGTTCGATAAAGTCTGTGCTGGTTCATGCCCGGAAAAGAAAATTAGTAATCAATACAATGTACGGATTTTTGGAGTAAGCTCGGCGTGACAAGAGAGGGTTACTTGTGGTATTTCATTTCTCCAACTCGCAGCGGAAAATCAAGATAATCCTCCTTGCGCGGAACTGCACAGGAGAAAGAGTCATTATACGCGCAATACGGATTGTAGGCTTTGTTCAGATCGATGGTGTAGACAAAATCCGGATCGGGATTCTCATCGCCAATCTCAACATACCGACCTACATCATAAGTTTCTTTTCCCGTGGTTTGATCTGTAAACCAAACGCTGAGGTTGTTTTTGTAGAGTTCATACCGTCGCTTGTCGTGCGGCGTGAACTTGTAGACGTTGAGGCGAATGGTCTTTGGCGTGCCCTGTTCGCCGGGAACATCGAACTCAAAAAATCCATAGCGCAAATTTTTCCTTTCCTCACCCTTCGTTCCATACACGTTCACAGTCTCAGGGTTTTCATATCGGTGAAGTGTTGAACGTCCTCTGAAATACGGATTGATGGGGAACCATTTGAGTCCGTGAAATCCCTTCGTGGTATCCCGCTTGAACGGAGAGTCCGGACTTGATCTCATGAACTCTTCCATTTCCGAGCGGTGTGAAAGATTGTCGGTAATGGTTGCAACGCTATCTGTGGTAGAGAGATAAATTCGTTCTTTGTTGCGCTTACAGGAAGCAATGCACAGCGCGAGGATAATCATTCCACTAAATAAACATGTCCGCCTTTTTCTTGTCACTCAAATCTCCTGATAAAACTATTCACAACATCCGACATAAAGATACTGACCGTTCGTAAGACAAGCAATAACTTCAGGATAGAGGGGCAGCCATTAATCGGGATTACTTTTGCATTTAAAGTGAAGGAAGTTTACTTTCATTCCAAACTAACGGACAATACTCACAAAATAAGGAGGACGTATGCAATCTCGCTACCCAATGCTCACCGCAATCTGTATCATGGTTTTGCTTTCCATGATTACAGATAGAACATTTGCACAAATTCCGAACGCAAGTTTTGAAAATTGGAGTGGAGGGAATCCCGTGGATTGGCTCACCACCAACAGCCCGCCCTCGTTCGTAAATGTAACGCAAGCTTCGCCGGGACATGCAGGCTCCTTCGCTGCTCAAGGAAGCATTGTTTCAATTTCTGGTTTTCCAATTCCAATCGTTATGGTTTCCGGCCCGGATGGGCAGGGTTATCCGAACACTTCACGTCCAGCCGCGCTACATGGCTGGTACAAATATACGCCGATCAGCGGCGATGCGTTTGTTGTCGTTATTGCACTCAAAAAAAACGGACAAGGGATGGGGGGAGGGGCGTTCAGTACATCAGCTGCGCAAAGCACATATCGCGAATTTGTTGCCAATATCCTGTATAGCACAGGAGAAAATCCGGATTCTGCGGTTATCACCGCGCAGATTACCAACGGCGCCGGCCAGACTCACGCTGGAAGTGCGTTCATACTGGATGATCTTTTCTATGGAGCCGCTTCGGCCGACGTGAAGGTTGCCGGTTCGGACGTCCCGGCAAAATTTGTGTTAAATCAAAATTATCCGAATCCATTCAACCCATCGACCACAATCCGGTATGAGTTGCCGAAAGCAGCAAATGTACGATTGGAGATTTTCAACATGCTCGGGCAACAGGTTGCAACGTTGGTGGATGGCGAACGGGCTGCAGGCGTGTACACCGCTGAGTTCAATGCTCTGAATCTTTCCAGCGGGACGTATTTCTATAAGCTTCAGGCGGGCGGCTTTACAGATGTTAAGCGATTAATGCTTCTCAAGTAAATTCTTCCGCCGAATGTTTTGGTAAGATTGCGTTCCTTTGTTGATAGGCGGCTACGCGAAAATGTGGCCGCCTTTTTTGCATTCCTTGCGTCCGGTTCTTTCAACAAATGCGCTGGAGATCCAATTCGGTCTTCGTTTCTAAAATAAACACATTCTGGAGTATTGCATGAAACAGTGGATTGTCGTCTTGATGTTTATGACGTTGCCGGGAGTGCTTGCTGCACAAAAGATAGGCGTGCTGCCGTTTGAAGATGCCTCAGGTGTTGGAGCCAAGTTCGGAGAAAATGTTGCAAAGTTCATTCGCTCTGAATTCTTAAAGGATAAAAAGTTCATTCCGAAGTTTATTCCCTACGCAGTGAAAGAAGGAGAGTCTGCTGCTGTTGATGTGGATAAGGCGATTGAACTCGGGAAGAAAAATAATGTTGACTATGTAGTCATCGGAACGATCCTCGAAGCAGAAGCAAGCAGCAGTGCGTCGGGGTTGGGAGGCATCAGTGTCTTTGGCCAGTCTGTCGGCTCCAATCTCCGCACAGTGTCGGCAAAGATTACACTGCAGGGGGACTTGCTGTCGGTGAAAGAGGGAAAATTGATCGAAAGTTTTCGTTCGAGCGGAAGCAAAACAGATGCCTCAGTCGGTGCGGACGTTTCTACGAAATGGGGACACGTAAACAGCGAACAGAAGGAAGGCGATAATTCTCCCAATGCCAAAGCAATGTGGGAGGCGGTCGAAGATATGGTAAGCCAAATAACAGAGAAGCTGAAATGATCCGGAAAAGCAAAAACTCCGAAATGTCTCTTCGGAGTTTTTTTTGACGTCATTTGATCTGCCGTTTATCCATCTCCGTACACCTCATCCACTCCATACTTACTTGTAGCCCAGAGCGTCAGAGTTGTTGCGATAGCAACAAGTGCATGTTTTTCATCCTGCTTGCGTACAACCAGGTCGTACGTATCTGCCACGAATTTTAAATTCTTCAATATTTTTCCAACCTGCTCGCGCTTCACTCCGCCATGCCAGTACGAAACCTGTGACTTGATCATTTCTCCGTGACGTCGCAACAGTTCGCCCATTGGGAATACCTGTTGGCTTCGCGGCGTTCGTGGCGCGCAAATATGTGAAAGGTCATCGAAATATTCCTCCCAATGAGTCGCGAAGGAATGGTTTTCCGGACGGCGCAGGTAGCGGGCACGTTCGAGTGAGAACCGGGCTTTTGTTTTCACGTGGAACTTCGGAATAACCGGATGAAGATCGTAGATCGTTTCAATTATCCGGGGGTCGCCCTCATCGAGTTCTTTGTAGACCCAACGTTTTTTTAGTTGTTTCCATGTCGCGACGCAAACGACCGGGGCTTTGCTGCTGTCGAGATAGATGAAGCGTCCTTTTTCGGCTCCAACCACTGTAATCCAATGTCCCCAGGCGTCAACGCACAACAAAGCGGGACGCCCCTTCTTTAATGTATACAGTAATTCGCGCCGCGCATGCAGTGGATTTGTCTTGCGGACAACCTTCATTGTGCAATCATACGTCTTCGCTGCCCGTCCCAACTGCAGCTCATCAGTGCCAGACCACCACGTTGACCCCGCACTAATTGAAAGATTTTTTTCATTGACGAATTTTCCCAGCATGATAAGTGCATGCTTCAATGCAAATGGGCCGCATTGCCATTTGTTGGGCTGGGGGTATAAGCTCATTGCTGCTGTCCAATTCTTAAATAACGATCACTCAAAATCGAATCCAACGCCGCCGAAGATGTTGCGGGAGAGAAAAATAGAGAAGTGAGGAGGGAATTCCAAGAAGGATTTTAGAAAAGTTTTAACTCACAAAACGACTGGTACCATTTGGTGAAACTAGATTCAGCCGGAATGCAAGGCCTCTGCGGCAACGCAGGAAGGGCAAAGATGTATCACCGGCTCATCAGTTTTGTGATCCGAGTAAGAGGCTTCTCTGAATTGCAACAAATAAATTCAATTCATTGCAGGAGGATCTGCCGGAAGCGGCATGCCTGCTTTGATGAGGTCAACAGCTTGTTGGAATCGCCTTCGGTGGAATGTCAACGGCACAGTCGCTCTTTTGCCATTCACAACTCCTGCACGATTTGAGTAAAGTTTATTTACATTGCTTGCGTCGGAACCAGAAGAAATCAGACCAGGTATATCTTAACGTTGCGGTGAACGTTTTTGCAAACGGAAGAGCGTAATCATGAAAAACAAATTGAAGGTTATCTACGGCAGCTCACGTCAGGGCAGAAAAGGTCTGCCCATCGCACGCTGGATCTTCGGCGTTGCATCGGAGCATTCTGAGTTCGAAACAGAATTTCTCGATCTGGCAGAGATCGGGTTGCCGATGCTCGATGAGCCCAATCATCCGAGGCTGTACCAATACCAGCATCAACACACAAGAGACTGGAGTGCGAAGATCAATCCGGCAGATGCTTTCATTATCGTAACGCCGGAGTATAATTATGGTTATCCCGCTGTGCTCAAGAATGCAATCGACTTCCTGCATCAGGAGTGGCTCTATAAACCGGTCGCATTTGTAAGTTACGGAGGAGTTGCAGGCGGGACGCGTGCAGTGCAGGCATTGAGGCAAGTCATCAGTTCACTCAAAATGGTTTCGATAACCGAGTCTGTGAACATACCGTTCTTTGCAAAACTCATCGGTGAAAACCAACACTTCAATCCCGATGAACACACGGTGAAGTCAGCCAATGCGATGGTCGCCGAACTCGCGCGTTGGTCAGTAAACCTTAAGATGCTAAGGAATGATGGATAGCTAAACTGTAGATCCCCTGAGTGTCCGGATCCAGTAAAACACCATCCACCCGACGGCCGTAGCACAGATTGCCAACCCCAACCAGCGAATAACCAATCCCATCGGCTCGGCCCAATCAAGATGATTAACCAGAAGTCAGTGCCAGTCGTGAATCAATCCGTCTTTGATGAGTTTCAGATTTCTGTAAGGTGCGTCGGCGATATACACGCTTACATTGACGAGATTTTCTCCGAGCCAGAATAAAGGAAGTCCGGCCTGATGCGGCTTCTCCCTCCAGGTGACAATTACCAAGGCAAGAGGGATCATACATTGCATCAGCGATCCGCCGAGAATGGAGACGGTTTGTCCGAACAACCGGAAAATCAGATGTCCTGCTTCGTGAATAAAAAGATTGATCGTATCGATCACCCATAAAACAAACGGGGGTGTAAATCCGAGCGGGTCCGCGGGATAGTATTCAAAGGCGAGAAACGAGAGCAGGTATACTGCATATGCAGTGACAACAAATTGAAGTCCAACCGAAAAGAATTTCATCCCTATTTTTTGGCTGTCTCGCGATAGAATTGAATCAAGTCGGTCGACACGGGCTTCGCATCAATTTGACGCAGCATTGTAATAATCTGTCCACGATGATAGCTCGAGTGGTTGACGAGATGTTGGAAGGCCTGCCAGTAAATATGCTTGTACACATCTCCCTTGAGTGTCTTCATTTCAAATGTCTCGTTCAGCTTTTTATCACTCATCATGCTGAGCCATTTAGCTGTTTCGAAGCCGTTCTTCTCCCAAATATTTTTCAGCGCTTCAGGGTTCGGAATTTCCGCAGCCTTCAGAAACGGCTGCGCATTGTCAGCGAACCGTTCAAGCCAGACTTTTTCCGCTCCGACAATATGTGTAAGAGTTCCGTGTATTCCGCCGTGACTGCTCTTCATATCCTTCATGTATTGATCAGCCGGAAGAGTTTCTACGTTCTCGAATATCCTGTTGTTTGCCCACGCATTATATGCGTGCAGATTCTTGACCTCCTGCAGCGTCATGTTATCCTCTCAGGTTAGAAAAATGTATTCCAGTTTGTGTAGCGGATAATCTTATAGGCGAGCATGAGGGCGAAGAAAATAAATGTCCCGCCGGCAAACTTATAAATCGATGTGATAAAATTGGGAGAAAGTTTTTTTCGTTGTTTGATAAGAAAGCGGACGAGCGCCAGAAACCACAAAAGTGTACCTGCACCAAATCCCACCGAGTACAGCATGCTCTCCCACACACCGCGTTCAAGAAGGCCTTCCCCATGCAGATAACTGACGGAAGCAATCATCGCCGGCAGGAATGTGGGCGAGGCGAGATTCATAAACGCAATCAATACTCCGACGAAAAATGGGGAAGCCGGACCCGGCTTCCCTGTCTCTTTGTTCGACGCAAGTGTAGCGGCGTGCGACATGTGTTTTTGGCGTAGATATTTCAGCCCAAGTAATAAAAGTACGATAACGCTCAATATTTGAAAGACCAGTGAAAGCCATTTGTACTGAACAAAAAGAGAGTTCAAGGCAACAACCAACGCGGAAGACGTAAATGTTGCAGCGAGTGTATAGATGATGTCCATCGTTGCTGCACCAAAGCCGGTCATGAATGCCGGTTTGAATCTTCCCTCAAATGATTTTTTGATGACGGCAACAGCAAGTGGTCCGGGAGGAATGGAAAGCACGAAGCCAAGAAGAACACCCAGGAGCAGAGCGGTAATCATAGTGCCTCCGCCAGTGTTGCAGCGCGCATACGGGCTTCAACGCGTGTCCGCATTTGCACTGCTTTCCGTTTGGATTCATTCACTACATCCTGAAACGCAGGTTCCCGACGAATATTTTCGAGGAGAGGATCCTTTTCCATGGTCCGGGAAGGTACCGAGCCAAAGCTCATCGCTTCGCGCAGCCAGCGAAGTGCAGCTGTGGTATCTTTGCGGATTGCGGCAACACGGGCAAGATCGTAACGACGATATCCTTCTTCGCTCAATGCGGCAATTTGTCCTTCATTTGTTTTCACGCTGAGATCAAGAATCGTGTTTCCTTCCGCAGTGCGTCCGGTTTTCAAGAGACAAAATCCATATGACGTTAGCAGGCCAAAGTAATCCGGGAAAACATTGTAACATCGCTGATAATAAATCAACGCCTTGTCATAACGCCGCTCATACAATTCCAGGTTCCCGTACGATGCCAACGCCAGCGCATCTTCCGGATTTATTGTCAGAACGGAATCAAGCATGCGGCGCGCATACGGGATGTTCCCTGTGGAATTATATATTTCAGCAAGGCTGGAGGAGCCCCCGCTGACGGATGGGTCGAGCGCAAGCGCCTTTTTATATTTGACGATTGAAAGACTGTCCATGCCGAGACTATAATACGCAGAGCCGAGTTTGAGATAATCAACAGCGCGGCCCGGCTCCAGCGAAATTGCTTTGTTGACAAGCTCTATCGTTTCGTCCTGTTGCCCGATCCAGTCCAGGATCTCTCCCATGTTTGCATACACCGCTGCGAAATTCGGGTTCAGTGAAAGCGCTTTGCGGTATGCTGCAAGCGCCTTCTGGTACCATTCCCGTTGATAGTAGGCGAGACCAAGGGATTTGTATGGCTCGGCGATATTCGGATCAAGCGCAATTGCATGTTCGCTCAGTGCAATGGATGTATCCGCCCAATTTTGAGGATAGCCGTAACGCTGATAGCGCTGTGCGTATGCATCCGCAAGGCCGGTAAAGGCGAGGGCGTACGTTGTATCGAGAGAGATGGCTTTCTTGAACAGCTCAATTGCGGTTTCATTGTCTTGCGTGGTATGGCGATAGTAATAATCGCGGCCGCGAAGATAAAATGCGTACGCGTCGACGCTGGATGTTGCCTCTTTCTTGAGCCTGTCTTCTTCTTCGGGTGAGAGCTGTGCTTTGAGCTCCTCTGCGATATTCTTTGCTACCTCCGCCTGAATGGCGAAAATATCTTTCATCTCGCGATCGTAGCTGTTCGCCCAAATATGTTCATCCGTTCCGGCGTCGATAAGCTGACCGACGATGCGGACGCGGTTGCCTTCACGGCGAACGCTTCCCTCAAGCACGGTTGCGACGTTCAGCTCGGCTCCGATCTCGCGTATACTTTTATTCGAATCTTTGTATTTCATCATCGTTGTGCGTGAGATGACTTGAAGGTCGCCGATCTTCGAGAGCTGGGTCAGGATGTCCTCCATAATACCATCGCTGAAGTATTCATCCTCTTTGTTTTCGCTCATGTTCTTGAACGGAAGAACCGCAATGGATTTGCCGCCCAACTGACGCGCTTGCTTGAAAGGTAGGCTTGAGACGCGGAGCGTAATGACCCCCGCAATGACAAACACGACAAGATGAATCAGAATCTCCCGTTTGCGAACCGGCTGTCGTCCTTCGGATCCATGATACCAGGCGAAGACGAATGCGCTGATGAGTCCGCACGTCAGGATCGTCACAACAATCGGAAAGATGGCCTTCGGCAAGTTATACGCGTCTGCAAAAAGCCGCACAATGCCGATTGTCGTAAGAGCCGTGCTGATGTAGATTGTCATTACGGTTCTGACGTTGCGGGCTTTAAGCTCTGAAACAATTTGACGCAATGATAACATGGAATACTATGATATTTTTTTCTTCAACTCCGCCAGCTTTTGTAACGCCTCAAGCGGTGTCATCTTCTCAACATCAATCTTTTCCAACTCCGTACGCAGCGCGTCGTCGCGCATCTCAAACAACGTCATCTGTACTTCAGGAGTAATGTGTCCTTTTGATTTTCCCGAACCTCTAACCTTAAACCCCTCACCTTCGCCCTTCACTTCGGCTCCTTCAAGATTCTTCAAAATCTTCTTCGCCCGCTCGGTGATTTCTTCGGGCAATCCCGCCATCTGTGCAACCTGAATGCCGTACGAGTGGTCGGCAGAGCCGGGAGTTACTTTATGCAGAAAGACAACTTTGTCCCCGTACTCCCGGACTTCAACTTTGTAATTCCTGATTCGTGGGAACAGACCCGCAAGTTCGTTCAGCTCGTGATAATGTGTTGCGAACAGTGTTCGCGCACCGACGCGTTCATGGAGGTATTCCGTCAATGACCATGCAATGCTGATGCCGTCATACGTACTGGTGCCGCGTCCGACCTCGTCCAGCAGAATCAAGCTCCGCTCGGTTGCCGTGTTGACAATATGTGCCGCTTCGTGCATCTCAACAAGAAACGTACTCTCGCCCGAAGAAATATTATCGCTTGCCCCGACGCGTGTGTAGATCTTATCCACCAAACCAATAACAGCGCTTTTTGCCGGGACGAAACTTCCAATTTGAGCAAGCAATACAATCAAGCCCGCCATGCGCAAATAACTGGACTTCCCGCTCATGTTCGGGCCGGTAATAATCAGAATCTGATTGTCTGCTGTTGAGAGAGAAATGTTATTCGGAATGTATTTATCGCCCGGCGGCAGCAATCGTTCAATTACCGGATGGCGTCCGTCGACAATTTCCAGTGTTGCGCCATCGTGCACTTCAGGACGAACATACGCATACTCCACGGCAGCCGCTGCAAGCGCGACGAAACAATCGAGTGCGGCTATGAGATGCGCATTTGTTTGAACAGCCGCTGCGTGCGATACAATTTGCACGCGGATGTCGTTGAAGAGTTGCGTCTCAAGAGCGAGCATCTTTTCTTCGGCGTTCAGAATTTTTTCTTCGTACTCTTTCAGCTCAGGCGTAATGAAGCGTTCCGCGTTCGTCAGAGTTTGCTTGCGGATATAATTGTCCGGGATTTTTTCTTTATGCGTGTGCGTGACTTCGATATAGTAACCGAAGACGTTTGTAAATCCGATCTTCAGCGACGAAATGCCTGTGCGTTCGCGTTCTTGCCTTTGAAGTTCAGCGATCCAGGTTTTGCCGTTGAACGCGAGTCCCCGCAGTTCATCCAATTCTTTATTGAACCCATTTTTGATGACGCCGCCATCGACAAGCGCCATGGGCGGGTCGCGTTCGATGCCGGTTTCTATCAGCGAAATAATTTCAGGTAACGGCTGAAGGCGGGTGTGAATTGTCTGCAGCGTCTCCGCAGAAACATTCCCGACAGCAGTCTTGAGAGCGCCGATTTCGCAGAGAATGAATTTCAAGGCAATCACGTCGCGGGGAGTAGCGCGTCCGGTGCAGATTTTTGTGTTGAGCCGCTCCAGGTCCCCGATGCGCTCAAGAATCTCGCTTGTTTGTCGCCTGACCTCCGGCTTCTTCACGAGTTCGTCCACGGCCCCCAATCGTTGCTGAATGGCCTCCAGCTTGTTCAGAGGCTGGTTGATCCATCGCTTCAACATCCGGCCACCCATCGGCGTCCGGGTTTTGTCGAGGACGAAGAACAACGTTCCCTCATTCGATCCCGCAAGCGACGAGGTAATCTCCAGATTTCTTTTGGTTGATGGATCGAGAATAATGTAATCCCCGATGTCGTGCCGCGTAATTTTTTTTATATGAACAAGATTTGCCTTCTGCGTCTCCTGCAAATAATTCATGACGGCACCGGCCGCCACCACGCCCTGCTTCATCTCTTCGATGCCGAACCCTTTCAACGATTGCGTGTTGAACTGGCTGATCAGAATTTCATAAGCGTAATCGAAGTTGAAAACCCAGTCGTCAACTTTTGTGTAGAGATTCTTGTAGGAGTCGCGGAGGATTTGCTGCAACGTCGCCACGTCCCTACGTTGCACAAGTAATTCCGATGGCGCAATGCCGGCGAGTTGCTCGGCAAGCTGTTTCAACGGAAACTCGCTTACGCTGAATTCCGCCGTCGAGACATCGACGAATGCGAAGCCGACAAGGTCCGTACTTGTAGCAAGAGCGGAGGGAAGGGATATTGCTGCGAGGTAATTGTTTTGTTTCTGATCCAGAACTTTATCGGAGAACGCAACTCCGGGAGTGACCACTTCAACCACATCGCGCTTGACAATACCTTTTGCAAACTTCGGATCCTCAAGCTGTTCGCATACGGCAACCCTGTAGCCCGCTTTCAGCAGCTTCGGCATGTACGCATCAAGAGCATGATGCGGAAATCCGGCGAGCGGGATTTCTCCGGATGCGCCACTTCCCCGGCGAGTAAGCGTAATGCCCAGAACCTTCGAGGTGATCTTTGCGTCCTC
>JBKJJX010000075.1:0-3220 GCA_046597825.1 Bacteroidota bacterium
TTTCGAAACGCCAATATGCTTTCAGTTGCAGTGAGCTGGGCTGAAACACTTGAAGCGAGCGCAATATTTGTGGGAGCGGTTGAAGAAGATTCCTCCGGTTATCCGGATTGCAGAAGAGAGTTTTATGATGCATTTGAAAGAGTAATCGAGGCCGGAACGAAGCCAACGACGAATATTCAACTCATTACTCCTATCATCAACCAATCAAAGCGGGATATTGTGTTGAGGGGATTAGCGCTTGGTGCGCCGCTGCATCTGACCTGGTCATGTTATCAAAACGAGGAGGTGGCATGCGGTGTCTGCGATAGTTGCGCGTTGCGCCTTCGTGGATTTCGCCAGGCTGGAATTGTCGATCCGATTCCGTACGACCATCGCCCGGTGTATGCATAACAGTCAACATCTCAATCATCCTAATCTGAATAGACCATGGAAAACTTTAAAGATAGCATCTACAAACTCATCACTGAAACGTCTACCAATTTACCTCCGGATGTTCGTCGTGCATTGGCGCGGACAATGGAGGAGGAGAATCCGAATACACAAGCCGGACTGGCGCTTCAGACTATTGCGTTGAACGTTGACATGGCATGTGATACCATCGCACCGCTTTGCCAGGACACCGGAATGCTGACGTTTGAAATCCATTGTCCGGTCGGTGCAAATCAAATCGTGATGAAGAGAAAGATTCTTGAGGCGATCGCCGAAGCAACAAAAAACGGAAAGCTCCGTCCGAACTCGGTTAATTCGCTTACCGGAAAAAACAGTGGTAACAATCTGGGGGAAGGAACGCCTGTCGTTCATTTTGAACAGTGGGAGAAAGAAGAGATTGACGTCCGTTTGATTTTGAAAGGCGGCGGCTGCGAGAACAAGAATATTCAGTACTCGCTGCCAACAGAGTTACCTAATCTCGACCGCGCAGACAGAAGTCTCGAAGGAGTTCGAAAGGCGACCATGCATGCCGTCTATCAGGCGCAGGGACAAGGGTGCAGCGTTGGCGCTCTTGGTGTTGGTGTTGGGGGCGACAGAACGACGGGCTATGAACTTGCGAAGAAGCAACTGTTCCGTTCGCTGGATGATGTGAATCCGAATTCTGATCTCGCCACGCTTGAGGAGAGGATTCTAACGGATGCCAACAAACTCGGCATCGGTACAATGGGCTTCGGGGGAAAGGCAACTTTAATTGGATGTAAGATCGGAGCGTACAATCGTCTCCCGGCAAGCTTCTTTGTTAGTGTTGCATACGATTGCTGGGCGTTCCGCAGGCTGGGAGTCGTTCTTGATAGCTCGACAGGAAACATTACGAAGTGGTTGTACAAAGACGAGGCGCCATCTGTAAAGATGGCAAAGCGTGAAGGTTTGCCGCTGACCGGAAGGGAGGTCTCGCTTACTACTCCAATCGCCGAAGCACAAGTGCGCTCGCTGAAAGTGGGAGATGTTGTGTTGTTGAACGGACTTGTTCATATGGGACGCGACATGATTCATCATCACCTGATGACGCACGATTCACCTGTAGACCTGAACGGCGCTGCGCTTTACCACTGCGGACCCGTGGCGTTGAAGGAAAATGACAAGTGGAAAATTACCGCAGCCGGTCCGACGACAAGTATCCGTGAAGAACCATATCAATCCGATATCATAAAGAAATTCGGCATTCGTGTCGTCATCGGGAAGGGTGGAATGGGTACGAAGACACTTGCCGGATTGAAGGAACACGGAGCGGTGTATCTGAATGCAATCGGTGGTGCGGCGCAATTCTACGCAAAGTGTATAACAGAGGTGCACGGTGCCGATTACCTTGAAGAGTTTGGAATCCCGGAAGCAATGTGGCATCTTGTTGTCAAAGATTTCCCCGCGATTGTTACGATGGATTCACATGGCAATAGCCTGCATGCCGATGTTGAGAAAGCCAGTGCGGGTGAATTAAAGAAGTTTGCAGAAGTTGTAATCTAACCAAAAGGAGAACAGTACATGATCAGCAAGACAATTCAAAAAGCATTCGATACACAAATCAAAGATGAGTTGGAGTCTGCATATCTTTATCTCTCAATGTCATCATATTGCAACGCCGAAAGTTTCCTCGGATTCGGGACATGGCTGCGGCTTCAGGCTCAGGAAGAGCTTGGCCACGGAATGAAGTTGTTCGATTATGTCCACCACCGCGGAGGCCGGGCAACGCTTCAGGCGATTGAAGAACCAAGTGCGCAGTTCAAGGATTTGCTTGAGTTGTTCAAGATGGTGCTTGACCACGAGAAAAAAGTTACTGCAAGAATTCACAAATTGTATCAGATGACGATTGCAGAGAATGACTACGCGGGACAAATTGAACTGCAGTGGTTCGTAACAGAACAGGTCGAGGAAGAACAAAACGCCACGATGATTGTCGATCAGCTCAAGATGATTGGCGACAACAAAGCTGCATTGATGATGATGGATAAGGAAATCGGTTCGCGGACTGTTGCACAGTAAATAAGATCAATCCCTCTCCTGAAGTCAGGAGAGGGATCCTTAATACAAATCGACAGCAGGCACGTTCGGAATCAACCCCTTCTCAAATCCTTTCTTAAACAGCAACTCAAGAGCCTTCTTTCCGTTCTCACCCATATCGATCGTCAGATCGCTTACGTACATCTTCACAAACTTCTCACCGAGGGCATAATCAATTCCCCGTCCCCATTTCATCGCGTAAGGAATTGATTCATCCTGATGCTTGTATCCGTATGCGATACTTTCCTTCAATCCGGTGGAAAGTTTTTTCGCCAACGATTCTCCCAAATCTCTCCGGACGACGTCTAATCCAAGAGGCAAAGGCAGGCCGCCAGCTTCTTTTTCCCAGAGCTCTCCGAAGTCAAGAATCTTGTTGTACCCGAGGGCTTGATACGTTATCTGTCCTTCATGTATCAACAATCCGGCATCAACTGTTCCATTGTCGACAGCTTCCATAATAGCGTCGAACGGGAGATCGATATTTCGAATTCCGTTTGTGAACGTTTTGAAAAGCAACGTTGCAGTCGTCAGCGGCCCCGGCGTTCCGACAAGTTTACCTTTTAGTTCGTCCAGCGATTTGTATTTCCGCGAAACGATGACGGGTCCATAGCCTTCGCCCATGCTTGCGCCGGTGCGCATGATCCAGTATTTATCAGCAACATGAGGAAATGCATGAGCGGAAATTGCAGTGACTTCAAGCTCCGCCCTCATCGCTGAACGAGCGGGCGATGAGGGC
>JBKJJX010000188.1:0-3972 GCA_046597825.1 Bacteroidota bacterium
CAGTCTATTCAGACGGGAACGTTGCGAAAAATATGAGTTCGATAACGATACCCTCGAAGCCAGTCGTTGCGGGAATCGAAGACACGAAAATCGCCCTCATCATCAACTCAAAAAAGATTTTGTTTGATCCGTTAGGGAAGGGAAGCTACGTCTGGACTGTGCTTTCGCCGGATGGCAAGAAAATCGTGGCAACCGACATGGCAAGAGGTGCATTTGTCGCGGGGCTGAGCGGGAACGTTCTTGCGCGCCTCGGCAAGCGCAATGCCGCTGTGTGGACGAGAGACGGCAACTGGCTTGTGTATATGAACGATAAGGATGATGGCGAGAATATTCTTTCGTCGGATCTCTTTTGCGTTTCCGCAGACGGCAGGACGACGCGTCAACTGACATTTACCACCAACACGGTTGAGCTGTATCCGGATTGTTCGCCGGCCGAAAATAAAATTGTCTGCAGCACACTCATGGGAAAAATAATTCTCTTGACCTACGGGGAGGTGCGATGATGAAAACATTTTCCCGCTTACGGATTTGCCGGATCGTTCTTGCGCTTGCTGTCGTGCCGGTGATGGGCGCTTCGCAGACTCTCAACAATATCCGCTTCTGCATCGATCCCGGTCATGGGGGACATAATCCGGCGAATGACCGCCGCATTGAACCCGACCCCGGCGTTGTCTTCTGGGAGAGTGAAGGAAATTTTCAGAAGGCGTTGCGGCTCGATACGCTTCTGCAGGCTCAAGGGGCGTTTGTCATACTCACCCGCTACACGAATGATTATCCCGATGACAATCTTGAGCCCACACTGACGCAGCGTTGGCAGCTTGCGAATGCGAACAACGTCAACTGGTTTCACTCTATTCATAGTAACGCGTTCAATGGAGTGACGAATTACACGCTGGTATTGTTGAAGGAAGATATTCCGACGCGGCAACCCGCGTTCCCGCAAGCTCTCACCATGTCCAACATCATCTCGCCGAAAATCAAAGCGTTTCTCCGCACGTCGGGCAATCCGCAAGTAGCGCTCGACTATACATTCTACGGCGGCCCGAATGGCGGGTTTAATCTTGGTGTGCTGCGCGGACTGAACATGCCGGGTGAACTTTCCGAGGGGGCGTTCCACGATGTCTTTCCGGAGACACGCCGCATGTTGAACTACAGCAACAACAAGATGGAAGCGTATGCGCTGCGTAATTCGTTCATGCAATATTTTTCCGTTCCTGTCGATACGTTCGGAATTGTTGCCGGCATCTTGAGTGAGATTGTGACATTCCGTCCAATTAATTTTTCGCAGGTTCGGTTGCTACCGGAAAACAGAGTCTATCTGGGTGATCAGTTCAAGAACGGATTCTATATGCTCGACCGGATTGTGCCCGGCCCGCATATGGTTCGCTATGAAACGCCGGGTTATGTTTCCGACTCGGTTTCCTTTGTCGTCGGGACAGGCGCAACAGTGTTCATCGACCGGCAGTTCGAATCGTTCGCGGCGCCGACTGTTGTCTCGTCGGTTCCGGTACAAGGCGACACAATTTTTTCTGCGGAACGTTCGATCGTGTTGCAGTTCTCAAAAGCAATGGATACCGCTTCCGTCCGGCGTGGATTTTCGATTACACCAACGGTGGCAGGAAGAATACTCTGGGCCAACACAAACTCGGCATTGACGTTCGATCCCGATTCGATTCTTCCGTTCTTTGTAAACTTCACCGTCCGTGTTGACACGCAAGCGCGTTCAGCCGGCGGCCAGCAGATCGATGGTGACGGTAACGGAGTTCCGGGCGACCCGTACATTCTTCATTTCAAGACCCGCGATGTGGATATTATTCCGCCGATGATTATCTCGTCTTACCCATTCCCCAATAGCCAGCTTCCTGTTCCGACATCGATACTCAATGTTTCCTTCGATGAACTGCTGAACGCGAGCACCGTTACAGTGACGAATGTTGTGATTCAAAAAATCGGCGCCTCGCTGCTGACGCGAACGTTGCAGTACAGCGAAGCGGGGATCAGAAGTGGCATCAACATTTATCTTGCGGAGCCTTTGGAGTCCGGTGCATCGTATCGCATGCGTGTGAGCGGCGTTGCGGATATTGTCGGCAATCCGATTCCAAACTCGAGCCCGATCATCTGGGAATTCTCGGTTGCCCCGCAGTCATTCTTTTCCTCAACGGTCGAAGATTTTGACACGTCGGTTTCCAATTGGATGCAGCCGCTCGGTAACATCAGCACGGTTGGCGTTGACAGCGCGAGCTTCCGTCTTTCAACGACACGCATTGTGCCTTCGCAGAATAATATCGGTTCTGGTCAATTGAAGTTTGTATGGCACACAGCTGCGGGTCCGTGGCTTCTGCGCGAACAAGCGGTCGCCGGATTGCCTTCGACATTTTCCTTCGGGAAGCGGGGCAACGTCATTCAAGCATACATGTTCGGCGATGGGAACAAGAGTCAATACCGTTTTGCAGTGAAGGATAGTCTTGACTTCGAAGTCACTGCGTGGCGCACGATTGATTGGATCGGGTGGCGGCTGATAACATGGGATCTTGAAAATGATTCGCTCGGCACATGGACGGGCAACGGCCAGTTTGATGGCAATCTGCGGTTCGATAGTTTCCAATTCCGTTACCTTCCGGGCGTGAGTTTCCGAAACAGCGAGGTCTATGTCGATCAGCTGCAGGTGACATTCAGAGTGATTACATCCGTACAGGAACTGGACCACCGCATTCCGGCTGAATTCAGTTTGAAACAGAATTATCCCAACCCGTTCAATCCGTCGACGAATATAGAATTTTCACTTCCGCTTGCCGGGCATGTAAGCATGAAGCTCTTCGACGTTATCGGAAGGGAAGTTGCCACCCTTTTGGATGAAGAAAAAAATGCCGGCAGTTTTAAGATTACGTTTGATGCGAAGAATTTGCCGAGCGGAATTTATTTCTACCGGCTGACAGCCGGAAGTGCATCAGCGACGAAAAAATTTGTGTTGATCAAGTAGTAACGGAGTCAATTTCGAAGTCCCTGCGGTTCAATGCGGGGACTTCTTCCATTTGCGTGATAGTCTTCTGTCCGCAGTTTTTTTGTGATGACGAAGATGTTGATTGAAAAGAGTGGGAGGCGGACTGCTGTACGTTTTCTTCATATTGTTTTTCTTTTTCCCTGCAATTCTTCCCGCGCAGGAACCCGAAGGCGTTGTTCCCGACAACATGATGATGGATACTTCGGCGACGGTCTTTGAGTATCGCCGGTTGGGAATTACCGCTGTCGCCCCTTCGAACGGAGTTGAATTTTTGTTTCTTCCCAACAATTCTTCCAGCCTTCCTGATGTTGCTGAACGTTTGCGATACAATTATTTGATCAACGCATCGTCCGATAGTGCCGGCGCGAACTACAGAACAGGATTGCTGAAAATCGGGGGGATCCAGTACGGATCTTTTATTGAAGATAAGTCGAGGTCGTATATCGTGCGGATCGATCGACCGAGCGGGCGCGTGGCATTCATTCCGCACAGCGCATTCATTAGTGACAGCTCGAAGACAGTGCTGGAATTTCAGGCGGGGCCGCTCATAATTGAAAACGGAAAAGCAGTCTCTTCTCAAATACAAAAACCGGGTGAGAAACACCGCCGGACTCTGTTAGCGCTGCTCGGCAATACGGAAATGTATTTGTTGGTGACACGCGGGCAATATGCGTTGCCCGATCTGGCAGAGAAGCTCGTTTCTTTTTCCATCTTCAAAGGAAAAAGGCTTGATGTTATTGTGCTGGCGGCGGGTGATTCATCGGCGGTGTACGCCAGAAATTTCCCCCGGGTGAATCTCAATGCGGAGGGAAGGATGCCTCTTCTGATTGGAATTCGCTGACGGTTTCGTTGCAAATGAAATGAAGTTGTCGGATATTATATCAAAATGATGAGGATGTCTATGCGTTCATGTTTACTTCTGTTGATGTCCGTTGTTTTTGCAGCAGCTTCTTTTTCACAGCCGGAGCAGA
>JBKJJX010000241.1:0-3254 GCA_046597825.1 Bacteroidota bacterium
AGAGATGCAATAATTCCGGTCAGCACATCGCCTGAACCTGCGGTCGCCATTCCGGGGTTACCGGTTGAATTGATATACGCTTGTCCTTCCGGAGTTCCTGTAACTGTCGGTGAGCCCTTCAGAACAAGAATGGATCTCAATGCCGATGCTTGACTGCGAGCGACTTCGACTCGATTCATTTCAATGTAATCGGATTTCAGTTCGGTGAGACGTTTCAACTCACCGACGTGCGGCGTAAGAACTGTCTTCCCTTTTCGTGATGTCAGCAATCGAATATTGCCGGCAATCATGCTCAGGGCGTCGGCATCAATGATAAGAGGGGATCTTGTTTCTTTCACGATTTTGTAGACAAGACTCCGCGTTTCAGAATTCTGTCCAAGTCCCGGACCCAACGCTACGGCATCAGCCCATTCAATCTTCTCCCTGAGAACTTCCCATGCGTGCAGGGAAATTGTTCCGTCTTCAGTTTCATCAAGCGGAGTAATCATCACCTCAGTCAATTTTTTGATGAGAGGCAGGTGAATGGACCGCGGTGTTGCGAGCACAACGGCTCCCGCTCCCGTTCTCATTGCCGCGAGAGATGTCATTACGGGCGCGCCGGTAAGATTACGGGATCCGGCAATCACGAGAACTTTTCCTACGGAATATTTATCCGCGTTCGTTGGTCTTTGTGGAAGCAACTCACGCACATCACCTGATCCGACCCGAAATGTCTGTTGTTTCTGTTGTTCGAGTATGAACGTTGGAATGCTGATGTCGACAACCTCCACTTTGCCCGAATGATCTCTCCCCTGTCCAACAAAGTGTCCGACTTTCGCAAGTCCCATTGTTATCGTCAGGTCTGCTTTCACCGCCAGGTTTTCGACGATACCTGTTGAAGCATCGACCCCCGAAGGAATGTCAACGGAACCTACGAAACTTTGCCGGCTATTCATCCACTGTATCGCTGACGCATGCAAACCTCCAACTTTGCCCGTGAAGCCCGTTCCGAATATTGCGTCTACAATTACGTCCGGAGTACCTGCGTTTGCGATTTGCTTTGCGGAAGAAATTTCTTCCAGCAATAATGCGGATTGCTTTGATGAAATCATCCGAAGGAGAATATCCAAATTCTTCTTCGCATCGCCCTTTACATCTTTCTTTTTTCCCAACAAAAGAACGTGAACAGAGCTTCCACGATTCGCAAGATGCCTGGCAATAACGAATCCATCTCCACCATTATTTCCTTTTCCACAGACTATGACAACACGCTTTCCGGAAAGAGGTGCGAGATGTTTTTCCAACGTGTCAACGAATGCACGACCGGCATTCTCCATCAACACAAGTCCGGGAATAGAATACTTCTTGATGGCAAGGCTGTCGATTTTCTGCATTTGCCCGGCTGTTACAAGAGCCTGCATCGAGTTGCCTAAAAGAAATGTCTGATAAGATCTACAACTGCGGAAGGATACACTCCAAAGCCGACCAATCCAATGGCGGAAATAAACAACGCCGCAAGTCCAAGCCCGGAATAGGATGGTTGAAGAGGAACGGAAGATACATCTCTAAAATACATAAGCACAACCAAACGAAGATAATAATAGACTGAGACGACGCTCATCAGCACGCCGACGATCGCAAGCCATGTGTAGCCTGCCTGAACTGCGCCGGCAAAGACATAATACTTTCCAAAAAATCCGGCAAAGGGCGGAATGCCCGAGAGCGAGAACATAAACACCGCCATGAGCATCGCAAGAGCAGGCTGCTTTGAGGAAAGTCCGGCGTAATCCTCGAACGTCAGATTTTTTCCTTCAGTCGATTCGAGATATGAGAGAACACCAAATGCACCGACATTCATGAGTGTGTAGGCAACGAGATAAAATAAAATGCCTTGCGACCCATACTCGTTCGCTGCAACAATTCCGACCAGAATATATCCGGCGTGCGCGATACTGGAATACGCCAGCATACGCTTGATGCTTGTCTGAGAGATAGCGATGACGTTTCCAACGACCATTGATAATGCCGCAATGACTGCAACGATCTGCCGGAGTGATGCAATATTCTGAATAAGCGCGGGTGCAAACACAAGAAGCAGCGCTGCAAAAGCTGCAGCCTTCCCTCCCGTCGACATCAAACCACTGACTGTTGTCGGCGAGCCTTCGTACACATCGGGCACCCACATATGGAACGGTGCCGCGGCTACCTTGAAAACAAACCCAATCAGCAGTAATCCGCAGCCCACAAGAAATATCGGACTTGAGACGAGAATACTGCTTCGGCTAACGATCGACAAGATATTGGTCGTGCCGGAGGAGCCGTACATCAACGCAATCCCGTACAACAAAAATCCCGTTGCAAATGATCCGAGCAGAAAATACTTCATCGCCGCTTCATTACTCACAGACCGCTTTCGGGCAAAGCCGGCGAGGATGTAAAATGAGATCGACATCAATTCCAATCCCAAAAATACTATAACGAGGTCGGCGGCAGAAGCCATCAACATCATTCCAAGAACAGAAAACAAGAGGACGGAATAATATTCTCCGTGTTCTATTCCTTCTTTTTTGATATACGATTTGGAGAGCATGACGGTGAGAGCGCCACCCAGACAAAAGACTGCCGAAAAAAACGAGGAATATCCTCCCGTGGTCAACATGCCGGAAAACGCAACGCCAGTTGTTCCAATTTGATTCAATGCTACAACGACGCCAGCTGCTAATCCGGCGATAGAAATCCAGCAGTTCAGGTCTTCGGTTTTGTCGTGCAACGCTTCAATAGTAAGTACTATAAGGCCGATGAGCGCGACGAGAGAAATGGGTCCGGCAGCAAGAGTATCATGCAGAAGCGCAGTGAGATTCATGTTCAGCTTTCAGGATTGACTGTGAGAAACAAGGAGGTGCCTACAACAATTCAAAATTATGAAAAGATGGGGAAAGAAACAAAGAAGGCTGTGGAGAAATGCCGACACCAAGCTCAGGTGAAGCAAGTTTTTGACCGTGCAAGTTTCTTGGTGACTTTGTGTCTTCGTGGTGAGATTTTTCCGAGGAAGATCATCCTCTAAAAAATAACAACCATATCACGAAGAAGATTGGAAGCAAAACAGGCAGGCTGTACTTAAAGATGTAACCGAAAAAGCTCGGGCATTTTACGCCAAGCTGGTCTGCAATGGACTTTACCATGAAGTTCGGCCCGTTGCCTATATACGTCATTGCACCGAAGAACACAGCCGCAATGGAAATTGCCTTGATGTAGATATTATGATTTGCAATCAG
>JBKJJX010000261.1:0-3645 GCA_046597825.1 Bacteroidota bacterium
TTAATTCTCTGATCCACGAGCTGAAGCTCGTGGCAATTGGCTATGGCGCAAAAGAAATAGAATCATGGAAATATCAGAACGAATCGAGCTCGCGCTACAAACCTGCCGCCCCTACCTTCAGGCCGACGGCGGTGATGTGAAATTTCTGCGCTTCAAACCTGACTCAGGAGTAGTGGAGTTAAAGTGGGAGGGGACGTGTGTAATTTGTCCGATGTCGATGCTGACGCTACGTGCGGGAGTTGAGCGGGCGATTATGAAGGCGGTGACGGAAGTGAAGAGAGTGGAAGCAGTAGCGAGCTAGCGAACCGTCGGTCGTCACGGTCTGCGACTCGTAGAGCTACTTGTCCCGACTAAGCGGCGTGACGAAATAGAATAACAATTCGGAGACGATCTGCCATCCCATGTGCTGTCACGGCGCGCAGGGATGTAGCTTCGTTGCCGTGAAAGCCGAGGTAAACTTCTACGTCATGAGAGCTCTGACGGACCATTCCTTCAACGCTGAAACATCCTCAGCCCCGCACCTGTCAACATTGTTGTAACTCCAATAGAGGCATCCCGCATAACCATTTGTCAGACTGAAGTCGAGGTATGCAGAAAGCGGAATCGCGGCCGCCTTCTTGTTCTCTTTAAACGCCTGGGACGCGTTGGTGGAAAACTCACCAATCAACAAGGGACGCTTAAGATTCATTTCGTGAAAGCTCTTTCCGAACAGGATGTCGTCCCATGAATTGTTCAAAAAATCATTGTAGGTGTGAACCTGCAAAAAATCCAACGCGAGAGCATCGTCGTCCCACACGTGAGCAAACTTGATCCGGCAACCACCGACCGTAACTTTGCTTCGCGTGTAGTAATGAACAGCATCGGACACTTTTCGTATGAACGATTTGAAAAGCACGAGAGAAATGGGCTCAGCCACCTTTGTACGATCCAGATCCAACCCTTCTACAATCCAGTCAGGTTCATTCATCACTTCCCAAGCAAGGATTGCCGGATGATCAGAATACCGCTGAAACACCGGTTGGAATACTTTTCCAATTAACTCATCCTGACCCGTTTCGGATTTCAGTACGTGCGAGTGGTTTTGTCCGTCGTGTGGCAGATCTCGCATCCACAAAAAATCCAAGAGCACAAAAATAATCTTAATTCCATACGTGTTCGCCAACTCCAGCACCACATCCATATCATCGAAGAACTTGTCGGCGAGGCCGGAGGGTCTGCCATTGTCGTCGAATCGTATTCCTCCTCTTCCGTCCGTGAACACAAACCAGCGGAGGGTATTGAACCCAAGCCCACGCATTGCTGAAAAATCCTGTTCCACCCGATTCTGATTTGTCCTCACGCCGTGATGGGCTCCCCATTGGTTCACTCCAAAATCAAATCCGTAGTTGCTCGCACCGTGCTTTATCATCCACGGATAGTTTGCACCGTGCATATAGAACGGTACCGCATTAACCAAAATTCTGCCCGTATTCATACGCTCGGAGTAGATAATTGGCGGTTGAATCTTAAAAACAAAGCCTAGATCATTTCTGATCAAGGCTTCGAGGATGGTTGGTGCATTACTGATAACCTGCTTCAACAACAGAAGACTGCCTGGGTATGTACTCTCATGCAGATGACTTCATTTCTTTGCCATCGCCTGCTTGATCAATCCGACGATCGCCATCAGAACTCCTCCGCCCACGCCTCCGCCTGCAATGCTTCCTATGATACTCCCAATGTCCGTGCCATTACCGCCCGAACCAATCCCCAAAAGCGCAAGCAACTGTCCGCCAAGGGCGCCACCGAGAATCCCTGCTATGGAATTACCAACGGTGCCGAGGGAGATATCCTTCTTGAGAGATCCGGCGACATTGCCGCCAACAGCACCGCTCACGAGTTGAATGATGATGGGTAGAAGGCTTTCCATGGTGTGTTCTTCTTTTTGTGTTTATGATTGCCAAGCAGTTGTGAGAGAGTTTCTCTCAGAATATGAGTTGATTAACTATGTCACTCCAAAGCCACTTGTGGTTTTTGAAATATGAATTGGAACGATTCGTTGATGGTTTGTAATAGTTACCGGAATGAATTTCTCTACTGATTTGGGATCTTGAGTGCCTGACCTGGCTGAATCAAATCCGGATTTTTCAGGATATCCTTGTTGATGTTAAAGATATCCATGTATTTTCCGGGACTGCCAAGATGCTGTTTTGCAATCTTGGAAAGAGTGTCGCCAGATTGCACTGTATGTACACCCAGAATGTCCGTCTTCTCAACACTAATATCGACGGTGATTTCTTTTTCCCAACCCGACATCGTTTTGATCTTATCCCACAATAAATTCTTTTCCAGTTGATACGGCGATGACCCTTGGACCTTGAGCTTGCTGCCCTCTTCCGTGACGTTCACTAGTTTCACTCCCAGTTTTGTCGCAAGATCGAGCACCGGTTGATATTTTTCTTTTAGCATGACATTATCCTTTCTGTTAATAGTGTGAGAGATTTATTAGGTTTGGAACTTTGTTAAGGGTTCATATCCGCAAAAGTATCCCCCTGATTCATATCTCCGGTTTTGAATCCCTTATAAAACCATTGCTTCCTTTGTTCGGCAGATCCGTGTGTGAATGTATCGGGTACGACATAGCCTTGCGTCATCTTCTGAATGTTGTCATCTCCAACCGCGCTCGCTGCGTTGAGCGCTTCATCAATGTCACCTTGTTCAAGAATGTTGTTCATTTGCTGGTCATGATGCGCCCACACACCCGCAAGAAAGTCAGCCTGCAGTTCCAAGCGGACTGACAGTTTGTTGTATTCTTTCTCACTCAATCGATCACGCATGGTTGCAACCTTATCTGAAATACCGAGCAATCGTTGAACATGATGTCCAACTTCGTGCGCGATAACATAGGCAACCGCAAAATCGCCTGGTGCTTTGAATCGCGTCCGCAGTTCTTCACAAAACGCAAGATCGATATACACTCTTTTGTCCCCGGGACAGTAAAAGGGACCAGATGCTGTACTCGCGGATCCGCATGCGGACTCAACCTGCCCGTTGAACAATACCAATTTCGGCACTTGGTATATTCTGCCTCCTTGCTTGAACAGTTTTTTCCACACGTCTTCGGTATCTCCAAGCACAACCCCAACGAATTCTGACAGAGATTTTTCTTCGGGGCTTGCTTGATAATCTGAGACTGTGCTCTGATCGCCACCTTGCGGTTGAACCGAGTTAAGAACATCTGCCGGGTTTCCGCCGAGCAACCAAACAACGGCCACTATTACCAGCGTACCGATACCTCCACCCACGAGCCGGCCTGGTGTTGCACCGCGGCGATCTTCGATGTTATCACTTTGTCTTCTTCCGATCCAACGCATATTTTAATCTCCTGAGCCCTGTTTCTTGCTTCTGACGTTTTTCTTGGTTGCTTTTTCGCTTGCGCTCTTGATCTGCCAACACTGAGTCGGGTCTCGTTCCTGTTGAACCGAGGTGAGGTTTTGCTTCATGGTGCTTTTCCTCAATTGGGGTGGGAGTAGGAAAACCGTAAGAACAACCCTATCAGAATTTGTCTAACACTAAGGTTGGAGTTCACCCCAAATGCTGGACAAAGAGTTAAGCCAGAATCCTGTGTTGTTGTTCAAATGCCACGGGTGATTTGTAACCGAGCGA
>JBKJJX010000079.1:0-6587 GCA_046597825.1 Bacteroidota bacterium
GGCAACGCGTGCCCCATATCGATCATAACACCATCAATATGAAACTCCCGCTGATAATAGGGAATGATGCCGACAATACGATCCCAGAGCGGTCGATTGACGTACTGTGCCTGCGCCAGGCGCGTATCGTACATGCGTATCGTATTGTATGCGATGTAGTTGAAATCGGGATGCTCGTACATGCGCAGATACGTTACATCGCCCCACGGTGGTTGGTTATCGTCCGGAGGCCAATCCGCAAAAGCGCCGGGAATTTTAACCCGCTGTCCGCCGGGCAGAACGCCGACATAACGGCCGTCCTCCTTGTTCACAAAATCCGGATGGGGCGGCGGAGTAAAAAAATCCCGGTAGCCCTGATGAGGTGGCATCAAATTATCAAACTTATGCTCGCGCACCTGATGATGGATCTGATCGAGCTCATGCCTGTGAAAAACTGGTGATCCGTACGATGATTCATCCTGATGCGACGGATCGCGCAGCGGAATCTCATCTTTAATCCAATACATCCACTCCGGATGTTCCTTCACCCAATCGGCATCCTTTGCCGCCGTGCGAAATACAAATTCCACGACCACACGGAATCCCATTCCGTGCGCAGCCTCGACAAAGGCCTTGAACTCAGTCTTTGCATCAAGCCCGAGGAGCGGTTCCGCCTGGTTTTCATCAAGCTCATACGGATTCCGGATTGCGTAGGGCGATCCTAATGTCCCTTTGTTGCCATCGTGTCCGATTGATGTTATTGGTAGAAGATGAATTGTGTTCGCACCAAGCCGTTTGATATACGGCAGCATTGCAATTGCCTTCAGGAATGTTCCCGTCTCCCGCAAACCATCGCCGTTGGCAGGCAGATCGAGTTTGCCGTTGCCGTTATGGTCAAACGCTGCAGTCGTCCGCACAAACATGTTATAGATAACTGCTTCCTTGCTCCACTCACCGCCCGTGGATTTGCCTTTGCGAGAAGCTTTTTGCCTCTTCGCTCTGCGAACCGCATCAAGGTAAAATTCAAAAGGGTTAACGCTGACGCGTTTTGGCGTTCCTTTATCTGTGAGCCATAGAGAAGGAATGGAGTAGGAGAATTTCTTCTTACCAAACTTCTTTTTCTTTTGAACCAAAGCATCTTCGACGAGCTTCAACGCTTTCTGTCCGGAATACAACTTCAGCATAAACTATTTCTTTCCGAAAATATCAACTGTCGTTATTTCTGTTGCGACCTTTTCTTTCACATTCAGCGTCCGGTGCTCGGAGGGAAACTCCTCACTTGGAGTCCACTCGCCTTTTTTCCCGCTGTTCGTAAACTTATATTGCACCTGGCTGCCGACCGGGATATTCAATTCTAACGACCACACTCCATCCTGTTTCACCTTGTCTCCGTGCGTACCGTCGTCATACATGCGCACGAGGTTCGGCGTCCACTCTGCTATTTCTTTCAGATTTCCGACAATGTAGATGGCATCTTCGACTTTCTGCTTCGATGCATCGACGGTGAAAAGAATTTTTTGTGTTTCACTTGAGCTCTTCGCCATCACTCCCTGTCCCGCTCCGGATTCAGCAACAATGATGGGATCGAAGCCGGGAGACGAAATTTTCGAGCCGGCAAGTCGGGCAAACTGGTACACGTTATTCAAATGTATCCGGAATGCAACATCAAAGGGCTTATCGCCAGCCGGAGCGGACTGGTCGTCGCCGTACCACCAAAACCAATCCGACCCTTCTGCTGCATACATTGCTTCATATGCCATGTACGAGTACCACGCTTTGGTTTTTTGTTTGGGTGGATTTGATTCCGGATCAGGCTGCTTCAAACCGCTTTTCTCCAGATCGCGGCGGGCACGAAGCAAATACTCCCATGCAGTGTTTTCTTCCTTCTCCCCAATCCACGTATCGAAATTTCCATTGATCCATGAACCCGGCCATAATTTTTTCATGGCTGGAAGTTGATCAACAGCGTGAGATGGAATATTACGACGGGGATTGCCGGCCAGAAATTCTGTCGTCGTGGTTGTAATGATCTGCTGCGTCTTGTACAACACACTCAACTTGCGGTAGAACGCGTTCAGAAAATCTTTTCCGTCAATATCCTGACGATACCACTCCCAGGCATTCTCGCCATCAAGAATAACCGTCACCAGCATATCAGCTTCGTTTTCCCCCCGTGCACGTGCGAGAACTGTTCTGATAAAGTCTTCAGCCGCCTCTTCTCCTTTATAATTCTGGTATTTGAATCCGATGCGATCGGACAATTCCGTATCACGGAAGACAAGAGCCATCGACTGCGACCTGCCCTCGGCATTCAAGCCGGCTTCGAAACGGTACGGCGTGGTATTAGGTTGGTTCGCGGGGTCTGAATGTTGCAGCACTTTCACGTCGGTCGCAGTCCACAGCACGCCGTTATTGCGCAGGATGCCGAGTATCGGCTGCGCAACGGATCCTTCACCGGGCCACATTCCTGTGGGCGCAACGCCAAATGTTTCCTTGTAAAACTTTACCGCCTTTGCAACCTGTGCATTGGCATCCTGCGGATACGAGTAGCGAGTCGGGAGTTCATCGTTGGGCTGGCAAATACGGGCAAGATCAGAATCGTAAATCAGCGGAAGAATTGGATGATAGAACGGCGTCGTGATGACGTCAATCTGCCCGGTATAGTTTGCCGGATTGTAGCGCAATTGTTTGTGGATCGGAACAACGTTTGCCATCACTTTATACGCTTCAACAATCATTCGTTGGCAATCAGCTTCGGTAATTTTCTTGTTCAGATGAAAGGCCTTCTCTGCGGAATCAAACCGAACAAGGTCACTAAGGTTGCACACTGAACCATCCGGCAGCTTCACCGCTCCCATCAGAAAATCAGGATCGAAATGCGCGAGATAGAAAAAGAATTTGATGTCACGCATCTCCTGCTCGCCGAAGGCAGGGTCTTCGTGGCGCAGGCGAGCTTGCTCCAGCTTCTTTTTCAGTGCTTCATATTCGGGGAACCGTGCAATCTGCACTTCACTCATGCCAAAGGCGTTCCATGCATTCTTAAAGAGATACTCTTTCTCCTTCACGCCAAATTCCGAAGTCGGCTTCAACATCAGGTCAATCCACGGATCAGTCTTCCCTTTCATCACGGACATGAATCCTTTTGCATTGATGGAGTTCTTCTTCTCGTCGACGTACCGCTTCAGGCGTTTGACGTAATATTCCTGCAACTGAAATAGGAGCGACGAGGTGAGATTGATATTACAATGGACATCAGGATACTTCAGAAGTATCGCCGCCATGTCATAATAATCCTTGGTTGCATGCGTGCGGACCCAGGGACCTTCAAGCTGGTCTGTTGCAGGATTCAGATACAACGGCTGGTGCTGGTGCCAGATGATGTTGAGATACACCGGTTTGAGGTTTGGCGTTTGCGGATACGCGTCGTTTGGATTCGACTTGGGAACAGGCGGCGTTGCTGTCAGTTCTATAGTATTGTTTTCCGTTAGAACGAATACGGAATTCTTCCCGGAGTTATTATAATTGTCCACGAGAACTGAATTGCCCGGATCGTTGATGTGGGCATCTCCGTTTACGAAAAACATGTATTGATAAATTCCGGGCTCCATGTTTCGTGTAACGCTCCACCGGTTAGAAGAAGTTTTCCTCATCCGGTTCTCATCCTTCGACCAGCCATTGAAATCACCGACCAGCGAGACCGAGGAATACCCCTTGTCAGGAATCTGAAATTCTACTCCACCCGATGTTACCGTTGGCTGTGCATTCGTACTCGAGGCAGAAAGCAGCGCAATACAAAGAAAGACAAAATACTTTCGTTTCATTTCTGATGAGAATTTTTGATAACGAAGGGGCCCATGGACATGTGCCCCTTGAGGAAAATTATTTCGTAAGAATCATCTTCTTCATATCGCTGAATGAGCCTGAATTCAAACGATAAAAATACACGCCGCTGGAAAGCCCGTGTCCGTTAAAAGAAACTTCGTATGTTCCCGGCTGCATATCGATATTGACAAGTGTTTCAACCTCGCGTCCGAGTATGTCATAAATTTTTAACGAAGTAAATCCGGCTTGCTTTATCGTAAATCCAATTTTGGTAGATGGATTGAACGGATTTGGATAATTCTGCGTCAGCGAAAACTCCGATGGTGCTTTTCCGCTTACCTCCCGAACATCGGTCAGTGGTGGAAGAACCAATGTCCGCTGCACGGCATCAATAACGAACACTGCGGAGCCATACGCGGGCAGATCAACAACAAGATTTGCGTTACCACTGATGAACGTAATTGTGCTGAACGTGCCATTATAGAGATTGCTTGCATAGTATTGAACGCCATCCACGACCCCCTCCATACTCGGCGGAGCTCCACCGGCGGTCAATTGCACTGTTACCGTGTGAGGTATGTTCTCGAAATTGGAAACGACGACACCATTTTGTCCGGCATAAGGCCGGGTGAATGCATACACTCCCGGAAAATCCGTGTTCACGCGAACCATTTGCTGAGTGGAAAACGCAGGAAACTGTTTCTTGATTTGTCCCAGTTTCTGATAATGCGGAACAAGCCTGCTTGCCTGCGCGCCGTTCCAGTTAATGACCCCGCGACGCCGTTGGTCGTAATTTGAAATGCCAAGTCCCCATCCGACTTCTTGTCCGGAATAGACCATCGGCATTCCTACTGCAAGAAGTAGCGACGAGGAATATGCCATGATTCGTTTTCTCGCGATGGAGTCGGCATCAACTCCTGACCGGCTGAATAAATAGATTGCACGGTCTTCATCGTGGTTTTCAAGGAAGCGCATGAAGTACGAGTTGGGCCCCGGGATATAGCCCATGCCGGCGCTTGAACTTCCATTGCGAAGCCGGGTGTCAAGTTGGTTTACCGCACCTGCGGACGACTGAGTCCAGAAGGTTGAGGAGATCGTTACATCTTTTAACGGCCAATCGTACGCCGATTCGACTCCGCCCGGCGAGTTCACATTATCTGCATACAAGACTTCTGTTCCCGATCCGACGCCCGATGCTTCGCCGAGGAGATATAAATCGGGTCGAACATGTTTCAAATACTGTCTCAGTGGACGGCCGTATTCACCTTGTCCGCCGTTTGGACTGTTCGCACGAATGTGAGGGCCCCAATAGACGTCCAATCGGTACCCGTCAACTCCTGCGTATTGAATCCAGTATTTTTGCATGTCGAGCATATACTGTCGCGCATCGAGGTCGGCATAATTCCAATTCAACAGTTCATCGCTGAACGCACCGTAGTAGACAAATCCGTCCGGGGTCATAGCCTCTGACAATTGCCCCAACCCGACACCGGAATACGGAATGAACTGATGCTGATAATAATTCCAATACTTCGAATCCCGCGGGAACGCTCTTGCATCAAGAGCGAACGGATGTCCGGCACTAGAGTGACTGGGAGTAATATCAAGAACGACTTTCACACCAAGCTGATGTGCACGCGTAACGTAATTTTTGAGATCGGCATTGGTTCCGTATTCAGGAGCAACTGAATAAAAATCCGTAATGTCATATCCCGGTCCGCCGCCATTATTAATCGGATATCTGTTCTTCATAACCGGCATCAGCCAGATAATGTTATATCCCATCGCAGCAATACGGTCGAGATCGGGATATGCTGCGTTGATGGTTCCTGCTGTGGTATGCGACTTGAAAAACATTTCATACAATCTACCCTCACGCACCCATCGGGGAACAGATGCGAGCGTGGCGGGAGTTATTGGTGGAGAAGATTTGAGTGTGAAGTAGTTTCGTGTCGTGTCGCGGTGACCATCGACATCGGTCGCAATCAATCCAAAATAATATTCTCCCTGCACGAGCGGCCGGCTGAACGAGATGGTGGGACTTGTTGATCCGTTGATACCGCCGATGACGCTCGGGTTGGATGGATCTTCACTCCACACATACGTCAGGCTTTGCGTTTGCCCGGGATCGGGATCCGTACTGCCCGTAGCCTGTAACTGAATCGAACTCCCGCCATCCAGAAAACTGATCGCGGCATTGGGACGGTGGTTCACAAGAAATGTAAATGTTACCGGTGAGGATGTAGAAAGAGTGCCGGCAGAATCTGCTATTGCTTTAATCGTATTCAAGCCTTCGACCAGGTTCACGCTTGTTGAATAGCTTCCGTGTGATACCGAAACCAGCGTTGTGTCCGTATTGTTGCGAACAAGTTTCACGGTTGTAACAGTTGTGTCTTGCACAATACCGCGGACTGTACGCGTCGGGTTGAGTGTTTCGTATCCGCCGATCGTGGAAATCTGAACGTAGCCTGCCTGTGAGACAAACGTAACTGTATCTGCATTCGAACCGCCAAAATTCGAATTCGCCTTTACAATCATTGTGTGCGAACCATTCGAGAGCGGTGTCTGTAGCGGGTAGATCAGCTGTTTGGTTGTTGCGTTGTAGTAAGAGCCGATTCCCGAAAATGTCGTTGCATCAATCTTAATCTGTAGAGATGATGTATCAATCGCCGCTCCGACCTTGGGGTAGATGTAAGCGGTAATCGTCGGGACACCGGTGGTTATGACCCCAAGCCTTTGATTGGGCAGCACCTGATAGAACGTCGGATCTTTAACAATGACGAATG
>JBKJJX010000153.1:0-4627 GCA_046597825.1 Bacteroidota bacterium
GACGGAGGAAGGGAATAACGGACTTATTCCGTTCCGAATATCCTATCGCCGGCATCGCCAAGTCCCGGCAGAATGTACCCATGAGAATTCAATTGACGATCCAGCACGGCGGTGAACACCTGCACATCAGGATGCGCATTTGAGATTTTCTCAACGCCCTCTGGCGCAGCCAGCAACGTGACAAACCTGATCCTGCGGGCGCCTTTGTTTTTCAGAAATGTAATTGCCGCGGCCCCGCTTCCTCCCGTTGCAAGCATTGGATCAAGAAGAATTACCAGACTCTCACCGAGGTTACGTGGAAATTTCGAATAATAGTCTACCGGTTTCAAGGTTTCTTCGTCGCGATATAAACCGACATGCCCCACTTTTGCTTCGGGAAGGAAATCCAGAAATCCATCCACCAATCCAAGTCCGGCACGGAGAACAGGGACAATAATGATCTGTTCTGCGAGTGTATATCCCTCGGTCAGTTCGAGCGGAGTTTGAACAGTCTCAGCCTTCAGCTTCAGGTCGTGCGTTACCTGAAACGCCATCACGGAGGAAATCCGTCGTAGTGTAGTCCGGAAGAGATGGTTGTTGGTAGTTTTGTCCCGCAGGACAGAGAGATCACGTTTAATAAGAGGATGGTCAATGATGGTGAGGTTCTTCATTTCGTCTTTCCAATGTGAATTGACAATCGGCTAGTTTCAATTGACAATTAGTTTCAGAGTTTTTTACTCAGTTCATTTGCAGCAACCAGAACAGGATCCCATAAAGGGGTGAAAGGAGGAGAATACGCGAGATCCCATTGCTGTATCTCCTCAACCGTAATCTTATGTTGAATCGCCACGGCAAAAGTATTCGCCCGCAACACAACGCCATCTTTTCCCCACATGTTAACGCCGAGCAGCCGTTTTGATCTTTTATCTGCAATTACTGTTATGAAAATTTTCTCACTGCCAGGCATCATTGCGACTCTGGAATAGGAGGTGATGGTTTCAGTGACCACATCAAAGCCGGATGCTGCTGCCTCTTCAGTGCTTAGTCCAACCCGGGCGATCTCATAACAGAACACGCGAACTGCAATTGCCCGCACGGCGCCGCGAAACACAGCCTTGCCCCCTGCAGCATTTTGCCCTGCGACCCATCCTTGCTTGCTGGCGATAGTTGCGAGTGGTATGAACATGAATTTATTACTGACGAGATTTTTCACTTCGCAGCAATCCCCGGCGGCATAAATATTATCGAAGTTGGTCTGCTGCCGCTGGTCGGTGAGAATGCCTCCGCTTGTTCCAAGCCGGATTCCTGATTTTGCTGCAAGTTCTGTGTTCGGCTTTACTCCGATAGCTACAATGACAATGTCGGCTTCAAAGGTGCCGCGGTTCGTTACGACGTGCGTTGCGCGCTGCGTTGAGTCGACCACAAAGCCTTCAGTCGTCGCCGGGCCGATGAATTGGACGCCATGCGACTCTAATTCCTTCCGCACGTGCTCGCGTGTCTCGCGTTCAAGGCCATTCATCGGCAAGCTAAAAATATGAATTATCGTAACGTCAAGCTTCCGTGCCCGCAACGCGTCCGCCATTTCCATCCCGATGTAGCCGCCGCCGATAATCACTGCGCGCTTCGGCTTTTCCGCTTCGATGAATGCATTAATTCGATATCCATCATCGAGAGATTTTACAGTAAAGATGTTTCGCGCATCGCTTCCTTTTATTCCAAGCTCCGGCGGCCGCGAGCCTGTGGCAATAATAAGCCTGTCGAACTTTTCCTCGGTTGTATGGCCCGCTTTCAAATCCCTTACAATAATTTTTTTCTTCGTTGGCAGAATTTCTTCCACGCGATGCAGGGTTCGGACTTCAACTCCTTTTTTCTCACGAAGTTGTTGGGGGGTGTTGATTACGAGTTTATTCTCTGCGACCTCGCCGGCAATATAATAGGGGATTTCACAAATGCCATATGAAATGTGCTCACCTTGCTCGAAGAGGACTACTTCGGCATCCGGGTCCGTTCGCTTTGCTTTGCTCGCTGCGCTCGGGCCTGCAGCCAAACCACCTATGACCAGAATCCGCCGTGACATTTATTTTTGTTTGAAGGAAAGAAGAACGGGTACGCCGGAGAATGTGAAATGGCCCCGAATTTTATTTTCGAGATACCGGCGGTAATTGTCGTCAATCAACTTTGGTTCGTTGCAGAAAAAAGCGAACACAGGAGGTTTCGACTTCACTTGCGTAATATACTTTATCTTGATTTCCTTTCCCGATCTGCTGCGGGGAGGGAATACTTTGATATCCGCTCCAAGAACGTCATTCAATTCGCTGGTCGAGATTCGTTTGTTCTGTTCTTCGTTTACCTTCTGCGACAGCTCGATCACTTTGTAGATTCTCTGTTTTTCGAGTGCAGAGATAAAAATTATCGGGATGAAGTCGTAGATACGCAGCTTTTCTTCAAGGGCTTTTTCGAAGGCCTTGGCAGTATTAGCGTCTTTTTCAACCAGGTCCCACTTGTTGACAGCAATTATCGCCGCCCGGTTTCTCTCAATTGTGTTCTCGATGATTCTCAAATCCTGATGGTCCAGCCCTTCGGTTGCGTCAATGAGGATAACGGCGACATCGCAACGCTCGATACTTTTCAATGTCCGGAGTGCGCTGTAGAATTCAATGCTCTCTTTGATACGGCTCTTTTTCCTCAAGCCGGCAGTGTCGATCAGAAGAATCTCATCTCCATAATATTTCAGTGTCGCATCGATCGGATCGCGAGTCGTGCCGGGGATGTTAGTGACGATGTGCCGTTCTTCCTTGAGGAGAGCATTAACGAACGATGACTTTCCGACGTTCGGCTTTCCGACGACAGCGATTTTAAGCCGGGGGTCGACTTTATCATCTGACGATACCGAAAAATCTTCTGTGACGACGTCAAGCAAGTCGCCGATCTTCCTCCCACCCAGTGCAGAGACTGAATACGGCTCGCCAAGTCCCATCTTGTAAAACTCGGCAGTGGCGGCTTCTCTCTTCTCTCCATCAATTTTATTGACAACGAGAACAACTTTCTTCTGAGCTTTCCGGAGAATCTTCGCAACTTCCATATCGGTGGGGAGGAGGCCGTCTTCTCCATCAACGAGGAACAAAACCACATCAGCTTCTTCGATTGCTATCTGTGCCTGTTCGCGTATTGCGGTTTCAATTATATCTTCCGATTGAGGTACGTATCCGCCGGTATCGACAAGGGAGAAATGCTTGCCTGCCCATTCGGCTTCGGCGTAATTGCGGTCGCGGGTCACCCCGGGCATGTCATGCACAATTGCGTTTCGATGTCCGATGATACGATTGAAAAGAGTAGATTTACCTACGTTGGGACGGCCAACTAATGCTACAAGCCAGTGGGACATGAAGCCTGAGAGAAAAATGGAATAAGTTTAGACTAAGGTACGAAGAAGCGCAGGGACATTCAAGGAACTACCGATTTCGGCATTGTCCTAATTCAAAAAGGGGAGCCGGGCAGATCAGAGCGCGATTCCGTCGCGAAGGAATGAATGACTGACAACGCTTGATTCAGTTGTTCGAAGCCCGCCGATTTCGAGATGTACGCGGCGGCACCGTGCTCTCGGGCGAATGAAACATCTTCTTCCCGATCGGATGAACTTAATACGACGACGGCGATGTTCTTCAAGCGATCATCGTCTTTTATAATCTTCAAAACTTCCCGGCCATTGATCTTTGGAATATTCAGATCGAGAAGAATTAGATTCGGCCTGGGATGAACTGTCGCGTCGGCAAACTGATTCCTGTTATACAGAAAGTCGATTGCTTCCTGACCATCCCGTACGACATATACGTCGCCCGGAACATTGTTATGCTGCAAAATGTATTTAGTCAACCGCAGGTGTTCGAAATTATCTTCAACAAGAAGAATATTCATTTTCTCTTTTCGCTGAATTAGGTTTAAGCTTTCCAAACTTTTACTAACTCAAAGACGGCAATGCCATAGGCGACCGCTGCGTTAAGGGATTGCTTCGCGCCGTACATCGGGATTTCAATGGCGCAATCTGCAGCCGCGATTACAGAGGATGAAACGCCCATGATTTCATTTCCGACGACAAGGCAGAGAGGGAAATCGGCCTTTGTAATTTGATAGTAGGGAACGCTCGCAGTTGAATGTTCAAGAATGCAAATTCGGACGCCCTGTCTGCGGATTGCAGAAATGGATTCTTCGCTCGTCCGATGATACTCCCACGGAACGGTCTGCGTTGCGCCGAGCGCAGTTTTATCAATTTCTTTACGGGGAGGGTGAGGAGTGTAACCGCTCAAAAACAATTTCCTGATGAGTGCACCATCCGATGTGCGAAACATGGACCCGACATTGTAAAGGCTGCGAATATTGTCCAACATTGCATAAATCGGAAGCCGCTCCGCACTGCGGACGTCATCATTGGAAAGCCGCTGTTGCGAGATTTCATCATGTGTCAGTTTTCTCAAGTGAATTTCGTCGGGAAATGTTGAAGCAAAAAAAGGAAAATAAGTGGGGCAAAACTCAAGTCATCGGCTTAATTTGAAAAAAGATAGTCATTAAGCATGCTTAATTCAATCAGGTTGCCATCAGACTACCATTTGGTTATATTATTGCCCCAGTTTGTTCAACTTTTGAGCGCCTT
>JBKJJX010000319.1:0-5990 GCA_046597825.1 Bacteroidota bacterium
CAAATAAAAAATGCGTGGCCAAATGCATTTCGTTCGTCGCGGTTTATTCCGGCGGTCGAATATATCCAAGCAAACCGGGTGCGCTACATTCTTATCCAGGAAATGGCGAAATTAATGAAGCGCATCGACCTGTACGTCGCCCCGTCAGTTGAAGGCGATAACTCGTTGCTGACGAATCTTACCGGTCATCCACTTGTGGTTGTGCCGAATGGTTTTACAGAAGAGAATACGCCAACGAGCATCACATTCATCGGCAGATTGTTTGATGAAGGAAAGCTTCTGGCTTTTGCGCGGGCATATCAACAGGCAACTGATTTTCATCTCAAACATCCGAAACTGGCGGAGTGAATCACTCCGGCGGAAATTTGGATGAGGCAAAAGGCTTCAAAATGAAAACTCTCTTACTCATATTTTTCACAGCCGGGATATCATCCACCATTTTTGCGCAGTACCCGAATGTTCGCGTCAACAGTCCATCAGCAAACTCTCCTGAAGAAGTTTCGATTGCGATCAACCCCCTCAATCCTCTTCAACTCGCCGCCGGGTCGAATCTGAATTACGCGTATCGTTCCAACGATGGCGGCCAATCATGGGTTCAGTCCGTGCTTACATCGTCGTACAGCGTGTGGGGTGACCCGGCTCTCACGTTCGATGCCTCCGGCAATCTCTATTATGTCCATCTTACAAACCCGGGATCGCCGGGCTATTTCATTGATAGAATTGTTGTTCAGAAATCTATTGATGGAGGAGCAACATATAGCAACGGCACTGCTTTCGGTTATAATCCTCCACGAAAACAACAGGATAAGGCGTGGCCCGCGGCCGATATGACGAACTCACCATATCGCAACAATCTCTATGTCGCATGGACGGAGTTCGATAGTTATGGGTCCGGCAACGCGCAGGACAGTTCCCGCATTCTTTTTACACGCTCGACCGACGGAGGGCTCACATGGTCCCCTTCGATACGGATCAGTGACAAAGCGGGAAATTGTGTGGATAGCGATAGCACGGATGAAGGCGCTGTCCCCGCCGTGGGACCAAACGGTGAAGTCTATGTCAGTTGGTCGGGACCGCTCGGAATCGTGTTCGATAAATCGACTAATGGGGGCATAACATTTGGCGCCGATCGCTTCGTCACGAGTCAGCCGGGCGGGTGGGATTTTAATGTTCCGGGAATTTATCGCGCAAACGGCTTGCCCATCACTGCATGCGATGTAAGCAACTCGCCATATCGCGGGACTATCTACATTAACTGGAGCGATCAACGAAACGGATTGACCAATACGGATGTCTTTCTCATAAAATCCACCGATGGCGGCTCGACATGGAGTTCCGTGCGGAAAGTAAATGATGACCTGACAACGACCCATCAGTTTTTTACCTGGATGACTATCGATCAGGCAACCGGCGCTCTTTATTTTGTCTTTTATGACAGGCGAAATTCAACCGGCACCGCGACTGATGTGTTCGTGGCGAAGTCAACAGACGGCGGCGAGACTTTTCAGAATTTTAAGGTCAGCCAGAGTTCCTTCTCACCGCAAGCCGGAACATTCTTCGGCGATTACACCGGCATCGCTGCGTTCAACAAAAAAATATATCCCATATGGACGAGGTTGGATGGCAGCTCACTCAGCGTTTGGACAGCCCTGGTCACGGACACGACCTCAACATTAGCAGTGACAGAAATACCGAATCAGTTCTCAGACTATCAGCTTCTCCAGAATTATCCTAATCCGTTTAATCCCACCACCAACATTGATTTCTATGTCGGCAGAGAGGGAATGGTCCGGGTTGAAGTATTCGACATAACCGGAAGAAAAGTGACGACACTCGTGAATGAATATCAAAGTAAAGGCTGGCATTCCGCTCACTGGAATGTGGAAGACTCGCAGGCAACCGGCGTATTTATTTGCCAGCTCGAAGCCGGAGGATTCATCGGAAGACGCAAACTCATGTTGATGAAATAATATGAATCTTCACGGGAGAAGCTGGCTCGCACTTGGTTGTGTCTTGGCGGCAATAGGCGTCGCTGCCGGAGCGTTTGGCGCGCACGGATTGAAAAGTATTCTGTCGCCTGCAATGCTCGTTACCTACGAAACTGCAGTCCGTTATCAGATGTATCATGCGTTCGGATTAATCGCAGCCGGTTTGGCGGGCGGGTTCATTCCTGCTTCAAGGCTCAAGTGGGTGGGATGGTGTTTCGGCGTCGGGACTCTTCTCTTTTCCGGCAGCCTGTACCTGTTGACGCTGACGGATATTCTCTGGCTGGGAGCCGTTACACCGCTTGGTGGACTCGCATTCATCGCCGGGTGGGTGATGTTCGGATATTTCATGTACCACAAGCTGCCCGGATGAAATAATGTTCGAGCAGGAAATAAAATCTTATCTCACTGCAAAGAACATCCCGTTTGAGGACGGAACCAAAAGCACCTCATCTCTTGATTTTTTTCTTCCCCGCCAGAAAATTTATTTTGATGCGAAAGAAAAAGCCCAGCCACTTTCGATGAGAAACTGGAGTGAGGCGACTGCAGCCCAAGAACATCTTTTCATTATCGACGATCTTGCGGCGAGAAAATTGTTGCAGCACGCTCCGCTCAGTTTTTGTCTGATTAAAGACTCTTCCCTTTCACCCTCAATGTACTATAGTTACTCGATCGTTGATCTGCTCTGCATTCCGAAGAAGCGTGTGAATCGCCCGATCGAGAAATCTGTGAAAGCGTTAAAAGGAAAATGGTTGCTTGATCTCCGTGATGCAGCAGCGTTCGAAGACCTTGCAGACGCGATGGCATACATTCTTTCGTACGAAAAGAAGTTTCCATCAATCTTCAGCAGCCATATTGATTGTTGGGGAAAATATCCCTCTGAAGAAATAAAAACATCCGGATCGGTACGAACCGCAGTCTATTGGAAAAAGGATTCTCAGAGACATTCCTGATTGCTGCTTACCGATAAGTTTCCTCCAACCACCGAATCCCTTCAAACTTTTTCAAATCCTTGCCGTATATTTTTTGCATCGGACCGAATTTGGCGTTAGATAGGGTTGAGAGACAACGCCCGTTTTTGTATCTTATGCACATTCTTTTGTACCAAAATTCCTGAGCTACGACAATGACTTTGATGACTGAACAACAAGACCTTTCCGGTTTACGAATAGACCATGACCGGCTTAAATCCGGACCTGAGAGAAAATTTGGCAAATACTACATAACCGCTGCAATAGTACTCGCTGGCGTAATCGCTTTTTTATGGTTTAGCGGCATATTTTCGGCAGCACCGGAAGTTGAAACAACAACAGCAACAATGACCTATCCGTCCTCGGCAAATGCGGTGCTTACTGCAAGCGGGTATGTGGTCGCTCAGCAGAAGGCCTCTATCGCCTCCAAGGCAACGGGCAGGCTAGTACTTTTGAATGTTGAAGAAGGCGATAGAGTTAAGAAGAACCAGATTATCGGCCAAATTGAAGATCAGGATGTGCTGGCTTCCCTGGCTTATGTCCGAGCCAACTACGAATTATCCAAAGCTGATCTCAACGATGCAAGGCAATGGTACGACCGGCAGCGTTCATTGTTTGCTTCCGGTTCTGCGTCGCAGGCAGAATTGGATGCAGCCCAGGCGCGGCTTAACCGCGTGAATGCCTCAATCAAATCTGCCCAGGCGGCGGTCGATGCCTCGGAAGTAGCGCTGGAGAATACGCGCATCCGGGCCCCGTTTGATGGAACGGTGCTGACGAAAAATGCGAACGTGGGTGAGGTCGTCGCTCCTTTCGCGGCCGGTGCCGGTTCCCGTGCAGCAGTCGTTACAATTGCAGACATGTCTTCGCTCGAAGTTGAAGCAGATGTTTCCGAATCCAACATTATGCGCGTGAAACCCGATGCACCATGCGAGATTACACTCGACGCGTATCCTGACAAGCGCTACCGGGGTTCAGTGCACAAAATTGTTCCGACAGCGGACCGGGCAAAAGCAACGGTGATGACGAAAATCCGTTTCAATGACCGTGATGAACATGTACTGCCGGAAATGAGCGCGAAGGTAACTTTTCTTTCGAAAGAGACTGAAAAGACTGAGGCGCAGTCAACACCAAAGTTGACTGTCCCCTCGGGTTCAATTACAAAGCGTAACGGCGGCGATGTTGTCCTGGTTGTCCGGGACGGCCAGATCACAGAAACATCCGTGCGTACAAATGGAAGAATCGGTGACCGGGAGATCATCACCGAGGGAATTTCAGCCGGAGATCAGATCGTTCTTCATCCCGACCCGAGTCTGAAAACCGGATCGAAAATAAAAGTGAAACAGTAAAATACTCACCAACGGAGTACACTATGGCATCAGCCAACGGCGCCATCATTCAAGTCAGCAATGTTAAAAAATCCTACTACCGGGATTCAATTGAGATTCCTGTCCTGCAAAATATTTCAATCGACGTGAAGGAAGGCGAATTTCTTGCACTCATGGGCCCTTCGGGTTCGGGCAAAACCACGTTACTCAATCTGATAGCGGGTATCGATCGCCCCGACGCAGGAGAGGTTGTCGTGGGCGGAGTTAACATTGCCGGACTCAACGAATCGGAACTTTCCAAATGGCGTGCGAGACATGTCGGTTTCATTTTTCAATTCTATAATCTTCTTCCCGTCCTTACTGCATATGAGAACGTTGAGCTCCCCCTCCTTCTTACCAAACTCTCCAAGAAAGAAAAGAAGGAACACGTTGATTTTGCACTCAAGCTGGTTGGATTAAGCGATAGAATGGAAAACAAGCCAAGTCAGCTTTCCGGCGGACAGCAACAGCGTGTTGCGATCGCCCGCGCCATCGTTACCGACCCGACCATTGTCGTTGCCGATGAACCTACAGGAGACCTCGATCGTGTGTCTGCACAGGAAGTAATGACGCTGCTCGACCGTCTTAACAGTGAGTTCAAGAAAACCATCGTGATGGTGACGCACGATCCCAGAGCAGCAGAGAAAGCTCACAAGCAAATGCATCTGGATAAAGGCGTGCTTACAGCATAAACGGGCAGGAATTATTATGAATATCCTCAAACTTGTTGTACGTAATTTTGGAAGACACAAACTCCGCAATGTTCTCACGATCCTGGGAATTGCAATTGCGGTTTTGTTTTTTGGATTGTTGCGGACAACTGTCGACGCGTGGTACGCCGGTGTTGATGCATCCGCGAACAACCGGCTTATCACCCGCCATGCAGTGTCCTTCATCTTCCCTTTGCCCTATGCATACAAAGAGCAGATTGCACGCCTGCCCGGAGTCTCTGGTGTTACATTTGCAAATTGGTTTCAGGGTGTCTACATAGATCAAAACCAATTCTTTGCGCGTCTGGCAGTCGAAGCAGATACATATTTTCAGGCATATCCCGAGTTCATCGTTGACCCGAATGAATTAGCCGCATTCAAAAACGATCGGCGCGGCTGCGTCATCGGGTCAAAGACTGCGGAACAATACAAGCTCAAAATCGGCGATGCAATGCCTGTCGAAGGAGATATCTATCCCGGGAAATATGATTTTGTGGTGCGGGCTATTTATAAGCCGCGGGATGAACGGACTGATGCAACACAAATGCTCTTTCAGTGGCAGTACCTCGACGAACGGATGAAGGAAGAGTCTCCCACGCGTGCAGGAAAAGTGGGCTGGTATGTTGTGACAATCAAAGATCCGTCGCAAGCTGCGCAGGTCACGCAGTCGATCGATGCGCTATTCGCCAACTCCGCCAACGAGACAAAATCAGAAACGGAAGCGGCATTTCAGCAAAGCTTCGTTTCGATGTCGGGAGCGATTATTACCGCAATGAACATGGTTTCGTTCATCATCATTGGCGTCATACTTTTGGTTCTCGCAAACACAATGGTTATGACTGCACGCGAGCGAATCCGTGAGTATGCCGTTCTGAAAACTCTCGGCTTCACCAAAGGGCATATTACAGGACTGATTGCCGGTGAATCGATGTTCATTGCCCTGCTGGGAGGTGCGGTTGG
>JBKJJX010000085.1:0-17242 GCA_046597825.1 Bacteroidota bacterium
GCGCATAAGCTCTGCACCGCGCAACATCATAACATTATCTTCGAGTATCCAACTTGCCTCGCCATGCGGATATCCTTGTCGAACCGAGCGCATGCCGGTTTCGTAGAACAACACTCCGCCGATACCGGAGTTCAGGTATTCGGGAATGACGCCGAGAATGATGATGCGGATGAAATCAATTTTCTTCTTAAACAGCATCATGCGAATGAGCGCAGGGATGAGATATCCCTGCTTGTTGTCCTTTAACACCATGTTGTAATCGGGAAGAGAGAGTGCAAAGCCGACAGGTTTCCCCCGCACTTCCGCAATAATAACGAGCTCGGGATCGACAATCGGCTTCAGGTCTTTTGCCACGTAGTCGAATTCCTCCTTAGTTATCGGCACTTCGCCCCAATTTCTTGACCATCCCTGATTGTAGAGCTCGCGGATTGTTTTTACTTCCTCATCAAATCGCTTCATGTCCAACGAGCGGAATACAACGCCGGATTTGTTCTTCACAATTTCAGAAACACGTTTTAGTTTGTCTGTGAAGGCTTTATTGCTGTGCACATGATATGCATAAAGGTCTTTCGCTTTTTCGAATCCGTAATTCTCCAACAGCTTTTGATAATAGGGCGGATTGTAACACATAAGAATTGCCGGGGGCAATTCGAACCCATCAATCAACAAACCGTACTCATCGTTGACGGAAGGACTTGCCGGTCCGCGCATCGCAGTGACGCCCCGGGCTCTCAGCCATTTGGCCGCTTCATCGAAAAGGGAGTTCGCAACCGACTGATCGTCAATGCATTCAAAAAATCCGAAGAAGCCGATATTTTCGTTGTGCTCTTTGTTGTGATTGTCGTTGACAATCGCCGCGATACGGCCGACAATTTCTCCATTGCGCTCCGCGAGGAACATCTCCATCTGTGCGTGTTTGTAGAATGGATTTCCCTTTCGATCAATCAGTTTCCTTCTATCCATCAACAGCGGCGGTACCCATTGCGGGTTGCCGTCATATATTTTCCACATGAATTTTATGAAGACTTTCTCGTCTTGTTTCGTGTGGACAGGACGGGTGCTTGGTGGTGCGGTAGACATAATGATTGTTTTTAGATTTGATGGAACGAAGGATGAAGAAGCGGACAGGGTGGACGTGTCGTCAATATTGTAATGTCAGACGTCGTCAAATCAAATATCAATGAACACGCTAGTGAATAACGCCGAGTTTTTTCCCGATCGTTCCGAACGTTTCGAGAATTTTGTCGAGATGCTGGTCGTTGTGCGAAGACATGTAGCTTGTGCGCAGCATTTGCATTCCTTGCGGTACTCCCGGACTGATAAAGGCGTTGACGAAGACGCCTGCGTCGAACAATGCCCGCCAGAATACAAATGTATTCAGGTCATCGCCGATAATTACCGGAACGATACCCGTCTGGCCATCCAACACTTTAAAGCCCATTGACTTGAAGCCTTTGCGCATTTTTTCAGCGTTGGCAACCAGTTTTTTGATGCGTTCCGGTTCGCGCTCGAGAATATCTAGCGCTGCGAGCGCTGCTGCCACCGAAGCGGGAGTTGGACTTGCACTGAATATCAATGCAGGTGAAGTGTGCTTTATGAAGTTGATGACAGCTTTATCTCCCACAACAAATCCGCCGAGAGACGCAAATGTTTTGCTGAACGTTCCCATCGTCATATCGACTTCTTTTTCAAGTCCAAATTGACTTGCAGTTCCGCGTCCGCCTTTTCCTATGACGCCAGTCGCATGCGCATCATCTATAAGAATGCGGGCGTTGTATTTCTTTGCCGCTGCAACCAGATTCGGAAGATCCACAATTAAACCGGTTGTGCTGAAGACGCCGTCAGACGCGATAAGCTTTGCAGCTTCAAGAGGCAATTTGGAAAGCACACGTTCAAGATCTTTCATGTCATTGTGCTTATAACGGACGAACTCCGCAAAGGCGCCCTTTGCCATCAAGTTGCCCGCAATAATACAGGCATGATTATCCTTGTCAGACACAACATAATCGCCCTTTTGGACAAGGGTAGGAATGATTCCTTGTGCCGTCTGGTAACCGGTACTAAAGAGCAGGCAAGCTTCTTTGTGGAAAAAATCGGCAAGCTTTTCTTCAAGCTGAATATGGAGGTCGAGGGTTCCGGTAAGATAGCGCGAGCCTGAGCACCCTGTTCCGTATTTTTCAACAGCTTTGATAGCGGCTTGCTTCACGCGCGGATCTGCGGTCAATCCCAAATAATTGTTGGAGCCCGCCATAATAACGTGACGACCCTCGATCTGAACCTCAGGCCCCTCGTTCTCTTCGATGGGACGGAAATAAGGGTAATAGCCCGCCGCCTTTACTTCGTCGGCGCGCGTAAATGACCAACACTTTTCAAAAAGGTCAACTGGCTTTTTTTCGGTCGTGCTCAACGGTTCATCCCTGATAACTTCAGTGTCGGGTTCGGTCAAACTGCCGGATTTTAGCATCTTCCCCTCGTTCTCGCGCCTTCAATGCAGGATTGACTCTCAAATTCGTTTTCAATATACTTGAACGGCTTTTCAAAGTCAATCAGAGTCCGCGCTGTTCATCGGCGCAGATTGTATCATCCAACTCTCAATTCACTTCTTCGCAACAATCACGTGAACGTTTTAGTCACCGGGGGCACCGGTTTCGTCGGCAGCCATCTTGTCGATTTGCTTCTTGAGAAAAATTATTCGGTACGATGTCTAATCCGAAAGACAAGTGATACTCATTGGCTGCAGAATAAGCCTGTAGAGTTTGTATACGGCGATCTGTTTGATGAACCCGCGCTCCGGGCAGCGGTTGGCGGCGTGGATTACATCTACCATTCCGCCGGTGTAACGAAGGCAAAAACGAAAGAAGAATATTTTCGCGGCAATGCCACCGGCACAAGGAACATTCTCAATGCTGCGATTGAAGCCAACCCGACACTGAAACGTTTCATTCACATCAGTAGTCAGGCTGCTGTCGGGCCCAGCTTAAGCAAAACGCCCATCGACGAGGGGCATTCGCCTCGTCCTATTACAACATATGGTCGCAGCAAGCTTCAGGCGGAAGAAGAATGCTTGAAGGTCACAGATAGAATTCCGATTACAATTACCCGCCCCCCCGCCGTATTTGGCCAGCGCGACAAGGATGTATTCGAATTCTTTAATACCATGAGCAAAGGATTGCAGCCCATGGTGGGATTCGAGGAGAAATATGTAAGCCTGATTCACGTAACGGACCTTGTTCGCGGAATCGTGTTAGCAGGAGAAAGCGCCAGTTCAGTGAGCGAGACGTATTTTATCACATCAAAAGATGTGTATGGCTGGAAGGAAGTTGGAGAAACCACGCGCCGCGTAATGGGAGTTAAAGCGATGCGTTTGCGGTTGCCGGAATTTGCCATCTATATTATAGCCGCAGGTGCGGAATTACTTTCTTCTTTCAGTTCAAAGCCTGCCCTTATCAACTTTGAAAAGGCACGTGATATGGTGCAGGATTATTGGACATGCGCACCCGAAAAAGCAAAAAAGGATTTTGGTTTCGAGCAGCAGCTAACATTGGAAGAGGGAATTCGCCGCACAGTGCAGTGGTACAAAAGTGAGGGGTGGCTGAAGTAGTTGCTTTGAGCACAGAAAATCAGTATGCTAATACACAAAATGATCGCGGGTGGAGCAATTGGTAGCTCGTCGGGCTCATAACCCGAAGGTTGCAGGTTCAAGTCCTGTCCCCGCTACCACTGAAATGGGATAACTTACTGATTTGAAGTAGGTTATCCCTTTTTCATTTGGTGAGTATGTACAAAATAGGTACAACATTTTTATCTGCATCATCTGGATCCCAAGTTATCAATGCTCTCCGGTTTCTCTACGTTGATTTATACAAACACCAAACGCAGTTGGGCGAAGTGCCGAGACCGAGAAAGGAACGAAAGCTACCCTCACAATGTCAACGCTCGCTCCACATAGTTCTTTTCACTCAACGGCGCACACAGCATTCAAAGACGGAAGCTATCCACAAAGTATTTCGCCATACCCCCGCGAAGTAAATGGCCGCCATCATTCGCCCCCCTTTACTCCCCCCGGAAGTCCGTTGCTTCTATCGTCATAATCATAAACGTGACCACACTGGTCTTGACTTTTCTCTACTTGTTTGATAAGTTGGTCGTGAATCTTTTTCTTCTCGTGGAGTTCGAGCAGCGACCGCAGCGTTTGGTGATGAAGTTCTCTCCAACGAATCCCCATCGCATTCCATCAATGCCTATGGTCGTTCAACAATGATCGTAATGAAGTTTGGCGGAACGTCTGTTGAAGACGCCCGGTCGATGCAGAACGTTATCAGTCTTGTCCGCAGGGAACAGCACCGACATCCGATCGTTGTCCTGTCCGCAGTGTCAGGTGTGACGAATGCGCTCCTCAACGCTGCGCAACTTGCGGTCGAAGGAAAGCTCGAAGAAGCGATTCTTCTGCTAAACCAACTTCTCGATCGGCACATGACAATCGCAGCAAACTTGATTGACGACCGTCCGACATACCAACAAGTGATCATCGCGTGCAAGAGGAAGATCGAAGAGTTGAAGAACCTCTGCCACGGTATTGCGCTGCTCGGCGAGTTGACCAACCGCTCTCTCGACGCGATTGCCTCTGCCGGAGAGTTGATGTCGTCGCACATCCTTACCGAGGCGATGCACGTCGAAGGTCTTCCCGCTGCTTTGGTGGATGCGCGATCGTTTATGATCACCGACGACCACTTCGCTTCTGCCGCACCCCTCTTCGATCAAATCAATACTCGTGCAAGCGAATCGTTCCGCCCGCTCGTTGCCGCTGGGACGATTGCGGTGACGCAGGGCTTCATCGGCTCTACGATGCAAGGCATCACCTCCACGCTGGGTCGCGGCGGCTCGGATTACACCGCATCCATCATCGGTGCGGCGCTCGACGCGGACGAAATCCAAATTTGGACCGATGTTGACGGCGTGCTCACCGCCGATCCTCGCATTGCTCCGCTTGCGCAAAAGCTCGACGTCATTTCGTTCCGTGAGGCATCGGAGCTTGCATACTTCGGCGCAAAAGTGTTACACCCGAGCACAATTCTGCCGGCGGTGAAAAGGAATATTCCTGTCGTTGTGTTGAACTCCAAGCGTCCCGACTCCACCGGTACGCGCATTGTGGCCGATCCCCCAAAAACAAAACTTGCGGTGAAATCAATAGCAGCAAAGAAGGGGATTACGGTCATCAACATCCAATCATCACGAATGTTGATGGCGTACGGATTTCTTGAGTCGATTTTTTCCGTCTTCAGCAAACATAAAACGCCAGTCGATCTCGTCAGCACATCTGAGGTTGCGGTATCGCTGACGATCGACAATACATCGCGGCTGCCCGAAATTTCCGAAGAGCTTGAGAAGTTTGCCGACGTCGCCGTCTACGAGAAAAAAGCAATCCTCTGCGTCGTTGGCGACCAGATGCATGCAACCGCCGGCATCGCGGGCAGAATTTTTCAGGCGCTCGGCGACATCAATGCGATGATGATTTCACAAGGCGCTTCCGAAAACAACATGAGCATGGTGATAGATGAAGCGATGGTAACACTTGCAGTGCAGCGGCTTCACAAATCGTTTCTCGAACCTATTCCCGTCGGTGAGCTTTTCTCGACCGTTGGAGAAAATTAGACAGATGCGACTCGCCTTGATTGGGTATGGAAAAATGGGAAATGAGATCGAGCGGCTCGCGCTGGATCGGGGCTGGACTGTCGACATTTGTTTGGATATCGATACCCCGCCGCCGAAACCTGAAGCCATGCGTAAGGTTGATGTTGCGATTCACTTTGCATCTGCGCAATCAATCGTTGATAACCTCATGTCGTGGGTAGAGGTGGGTAAACCGGTTGTTGTTGGCACGACGGGATGGAAGAAAGACCTGCCGAGGATTACGCAACTCGTTCAAGAGAAAGGCACCGGACTCGTTCACGCATCGAATTTCTCTCTTGGTGTGAACATCTTCAATCAACTTGCCCGCACCGCGGCACGGTTGTTCAATCACTTTGTAGAGTACGACGCGTTCATTCAGGAAATCCACCATAAAGACAAACTGGACAGTCCAAGCGGCACAGCGCTTACACTTGCAGAGATTGTGCTCCACGAACTCCATCACAAAACAGAAATCTTCCATCAACTGCCGGAAGGAAAAATTCTTTCACACCAACTGCATGTCTCCTCCGCACGCGGCGGCGCTGTGGTCGGCACGCATGCGCTCACATTCGATTCCGCCGCCGATGCGATTGAACTCCGTCATACAGCAAAAAACCGTTCCGGGTTTGCCCTCGGCGCGCTCCTTGCCGCCGAATGGATCCAAGGAAAACAAGGCATCTACACGATGGAAGACGTCATCCGCGATTTGCTCATAACGAAGTAAGGAATTCCCGACATGCCAAAGCAAAAAAAATTCAGCGGGACGGCAACAGCTCTTGTAACGCCATTCAAGAAAGATGGGACGCTCGATGAGAACGCGCTCCGGAGTCTTGTAGATTTTCAAATCAAAGGTGGCGTTGAAGGGCTTGTGCCCGTTGGGACGACAGGTGAGAACCCGACACTCTCCGCCGAAGAACAGCAGCGGGTAATCGAAATCGTGCTGGAACAATCAGAAGGACGCGCCAAAGTGTTTGCAGGTTCGGGCAGCAACAACACACAGGAGGCAATTCAAAAAACACGCTTCGCGAAACACGCCGGCGCCGATGCTGCGCTTGTGGTCGGACCCTACTACAACAAGCCGACGCAGGAAGGATACTTTCACCATTACCGCGCAATCGCCGAAGCGGTTGATATCCCCATCATTGTCTACAATGTTCCGGGCAGGACAGGCGGCAATATCGAAGCTGCTACAACGCTTCGCATAGCGGAGGAAATTCCATCCGTGAAGATGGTGAAAGAAGCCTCAGCGAACCTCTTGCAAATCATGGAAATCGCCCGGCACAAACCGGCGGACTTCTCTCTTCTTTCCGGTGATGATGCGTTTGCGTTCCCCATCATTGCGCTTGGTGGCGATGGCTGCATCTCCGTTATCGCGAACGAAGTGCCGAAAGAGTTCTCGCAGCTCGTCCGCCATTGTCTCGCTGGAAATTGGGAAAAGGGTCGTGTGTTGCATAACAAGCTGCTCGATCTCATGAACATCAACTTCATCGAGTCGAATCCGATCCCCGCAAAGACTGCTCTTGCAATGATGGGGATGATGGAAGAAGTATTTCGCCTGCCGATGGTTTCCATCACGAAACCGAACCGCGAGAAACTTGCGAAGGTTTTGAAAGAACTCAAATTGGTTTGATACGAGTTAGAAAACACAAAGCTGCGGATCCGTAACAGAAAAACTTCAATCACAGATTAACCAGATTCTCGTAGATTGTTTGGGTTCTTCGATCGAAAGTCGTTGTGCCTACATCATTCAGTGTGAATTTGTGCAATCGGTCGTTCAAAAGTCTTTGTTTTACGCAATCCCATATTTTGTAAGTGCGAGATCTATCGGAGAACACGAATGGAACTGCAAGCCCGCATCGAATATTTTTTTTCACGTGACATCGCGGCGGTTGACCGCTCTTCAGCGCTCGAAGCATTCGCCGCGCTGAAAGCGATGCTCAACAGTGGACATGTCCGCGCTGCACATCCGGGTGAAGCAGCGACCGGCTGGATTGTGAACGAGTGGGTGAAGAAAGGAATTCTGCTCGGATTCCGCTTGGGAGAGTTGACAGACATCTCCATCAATGATGAGTTCTGTTTTTTTGATAAGCACACCTATCCGCTGAAGAAGCTCACAACCGCCGATCAGGTGCGCATCGTGCCCGGCGGCTCATCCATCCGTGATGGTGCGTTTGTGGCGAAGGGTGTCGTCGTTATGCCGCCCGCGTATATCAACGTTGGTGCTTACGTTGATGAAGAAACCCTTGTAGATTCGCATGCGCTCGTCGGTTCGTGCGCGCAGATCGGGAAGCGCGTACACCTGAGCGCGGCTGCGCAAGTCGGCGGCGTGCTTGAGCCGATTGGCGCGTATCCTGTGATCGTTGAAGATGAAGTGTTCGTGGGAGGCAACTGCGGCATTTACGAGGGAACGATCGTGAAGCGCCGCGCAGTGATTGCCGCCGGCGTCATCCTTACAGGCTCAACGCCCGTCTTCGACATTGTAAAGGAAACCATCTACCGCCGCGCTGCTGATCAGCCGCTCGTCATCCCGGAAGGCGCAGTTGTCGTTCCGGGCACGAGAAAAATCGACACACCATTCGCACGCGAACACAACCTTAGTATGAACTCTCCAATCATCGTGAAGTACCGCGATGCTAACACTGATGCGTCGACGGTGTTGGAGAGGAGTCTAAGGGATTCTAACTCTTGAGGCGCGAGATTGAATCATGTAGTGCCAGATATTTCCCTCCCCACTGTTGCGATTGCGATGCGTTTGGGGTTGCCAGAATTTGCCATCTATATCATAGCCGCAGGTGTGGAATTACTTTCTTCTTTCAGTTCAAAGCCTGCCCTTATCAACTTTGAAAAGGCGTGTGATATGGTGCAGGATTATTGGACCTGCGCACCCGGAAAAGCAAAAAAGGATTTTGGTTTCGAGCAACAGCTAACATTGGAAGAGGGAATTCGTCGCACAGTGCAGTGGTACAAAAGCGAGGGCTGGCTGAAGTAGTTGCTTTGAGCACAGAAAATTGGTATATTGATACACCAAATGATCGCGGGGTGGAGCAATTGGTAGCTCGTCGGGCTCATAACCCGAAGGTTGCAGGTTCAAGTCCTGTCCCCGCTACTCTCAGAAGTCACAACCCCGGTTGTGACTTCTGCTTTTTTAAGGAGCTCTTCCACCCAAGGGGTTGCGGCAGGTATCTTCCGAACGTTTAGCCTCGCAACGCGTTCGTCCCGATCGACAATAATGCTCTTGATGCACCTGCGCATGAGGAGCTTCCTCGCTTCGATCCCTCCACACTTGAATTCCTCCTCAAAATCGAGAATGAATCTTGATATCGATGCCGATACTTCTGGAATTGAGATGGTTTTGGATTTCATTTTGCTGACCACGGCAAATTCAGATTGAAGGTCCCGCTCGTCGTTTTCCAACTGGTCAAGACGTGAGCGAATCGCTTGGGATCGATTTCCAAGCGCGAGCTCCTCAGTAAGGTTTTGTATCATCAATCGTTTCTGCGATAGGAGACTAGCCAGTTGATCACGCCGGAGTTGAATGTCATCAGGTTCAGCCCTCAGTATTTGCTTCATTTTGCGCTCGATTGAATCCATCAACTGAGGCTCCGCAAATGTTTCTCGAATGCTCTGCAATACAAATGCTTCCAGCTTTTCTTTCGGTATGGCTACGTGACTACAGATTCTCTTTGCCTTCCAGCCTCCGTCTATGTATCGCAGATAGCTGTGCCCTTTTGCACGGCCTGACCACCCTTGAAAAGCAAAACCGCAACGCGAGCATCGGATAAGGCCAGTCAACAAGTAGGGTCTGCGGGATACGGGTGATGTGCTTCCCAGTGTTTTTCTATTAGTGCTGTTTGCCAATTCCCAGACATCCTTTGAAACGATTGGGTCATGAGCGTTTTCCACGATGACCCACTGGTCTTTCGTGTTTCTCCAATGTGGGTAACGCGTACTGAGTCCGTTCGGTCTGCCTTGCTGCGTTGCTAGAATCTTGCTCATGGAATTTCGGTTGTATGCTCGCGCGCCGAAGTAAGCGGGATTCTCGACAATAGCCTTGAGGGTTCCTGTACTCCATTTTTGATCGTAGTTTCTCCACCGTCCTCGCTTCGGACACGGGATGGCACGCCTGTTAAGGTCAGCGACTATTGTTATGTAACCAACCCCACGTGCTTTTTGCTTGAAAATAGACCTGACCGTGTCCAATTCACTTGTATCACCGGGTTGCCATATGACTTTTTCTTGACCCTTGATGCACCAGTCGCCCTGAGTGAGCACACGTTGTCCACCTGCCTTCAAGTTCAACGCGACTCGTTTGTAGCCATACGGAGCAGACCCCCCCGCTTGAATATTTTCCATTGTTCTTTGCTCCGCGAAGAGTGAGCTCCGAGAGCTTCTTGCTGTATTGCGACGCTTGAATACTCTCGAATGATTTGAGCATCGGTGCATATTCGTGTTTCGGATCGATTGATGTTTTGACTAGCAGAACAGCAACGCCCTTGCGACGGAAGTGAACTCGCCAATAACCGTTTTCCTCAGCATCGATAGCTCTCCCCCAGCGGCTTTCGTCATAGCAAATAACAGCGCGGAACGGAGCGCCCCGCTCCACGACAGCCAGCAAGCGCTGAAACTCTGGACGTTGTTCGAATGTGGTTCCAGATTTCCCAAAGTCGTTGAACCAGGAAGTGATTTCATATCCATGCAGGGATGCGTAAGTCAGGATCTCTTTTTTCTGTTGTTCGGGACTGTCCTCCTGAACGTCCGTAGAACAGCGAACATATCCGCCAGCCGGTGTCAAGTTGCTCATGAACGCCTCAATGATTAAGTAGTGAACTTTCTATCAAGCACTTATTTTTAAGATTACAACGTATTTTCTCATAAATCAAGCAGATTTTGATCTGACGGAACGGTATTTTGGTCAGATGCAGGTTTGTCTATAGACTGTTCAGCCCGTTGTCTTATCAAGTCCAAGATGAATCGCGCAATCATCTCGGCGAGATCATCTGCTTCCGTTGGAGACATTTCGTCCTCGGAAACCATCTCGAAATGTTCAATGGTATTGTCTTGTTCGTCTTTCAACTATCTGTCGTATTTTTGCGGTCTGAAGAGGAAGAACGCCCGGAAGACTCTGAACGTGATGTAGACGAGAACTCCAAGGGCTGAAAAGTAGATGTAAAATTCTTTGTTGTCTGTACCGAGAGAAAAGATTTTGAAGATCGTGAAGATGCTTGCAGCGAAGATGTAGACCGGGCCCATGTTGAAGTAATGTCCCTGTTGCACTCGTCTCAGTTTCCGGATCTCCTCCATGTTCACGTAGTTCTCCCGCGAGCCGTGCCAGAGCATTGTCTTGATGAAGAACGGATTGCCGTTGGCAGCTTTGAGGATTTCCATTCGAAATAAATCCTTATCGACGACCCGAATAGGATAGTGATCGAAGAAGTAATCGACCAGTGTCCGGCAGAGTTGATCCGAAAGCGGTTCAAGGTCGATCCTCACGAATGATGACCAAATGCGCTTATACACGAAATGCTCTTTGACCTCAACCACAGCGGTGCAGATAACAGCAAGGTTCAATATTGTTTCCAGGAATGAATGTTGGCTGGGCGATACCCGGTCGAGATTGTCTATGAAAATGAGATAGGGCTTGTCTGAACGTGTGAGTCCCTCGAAGATTAGTGTCTGCAATTTGCTGCTGCCAATTCCGGTAAGACGCTTCTTGACTATTGCCCAATCCTGACGCTCCTCGGCTACCTCGATGTGGAGGTCGTTGTTGTAGTAGAGCAGCTCAGCAAGTTCTTTGAGACATTCGCTCAATGGATTCGGGTGTTCGATATAGACTATTTTGTACTGGTTAGTGGACGTCCCCTTCGAAAGCTTTCCCCGCATTCTTGCGATGACCGGCGCGGCGAATTCGATGCGTGAGATTCTCCCCGTGAGAATCCACCGCGCTTCCTGCATCAGGCGTGTCTTACCGATGCCCTTGTCGCCCACCAACAGCGCGTGTCTGCCTTGCTGGAGATTTCTCGTGAGCTGAAATAGTTCTTCTTTGCGGCCCATGAACACGAGGTCGTGGCGGAGATCAGTGTCGATTGGATTTATGGAATGGATGGAGTTCATATCGTCAGATGTCAGAAATCAGAGTTCCGCCTACGCCCTCTGGGCTTCGGCGGACAGGCATTTGGAATTCGAGTCCGTTAGGTTTCATCATCAAGGTGCAGCGAGGCTCGATGGAGCCATACCGGTTCTTCGACGCGAAGAGCGTCCGATTGTCGTTCATTTCGATGGTGACGTGGAGGACGACGTCCACCGCATGTTCAAGAAGCTTCGGCCCCGCAGCTTTACTCTCTTTGGTTACTTGGCCGATAATGATGAGGACAAAATGGTACTGCTGCGCCGCCCGGCGAAGCAGATATGTGCACTTGCGAATCTGCGTTCCACTCCCGGGGAGGGTGTCTGATAACGATGTATAAAGCGTTTGAATTGAATCGATGACGACTGCGTCTGTTTTTAGCTCGACAGCCTGGCCGATTACTTTCTCTGCTTCACGCTCAAAAAGAAGGTAAATGTTTTCGGAGTTAATGCTCAACCGATCAGCACGGAGCTTGAGTTGCTCAACGGATTCCTCTCCGGACACGTAGAGGGACTTTCGGTTCATTGCGTTCAATACTTGAAGAAGCAAAGTAGACTTGCCCGCACCCGGCGCCCCGACAAGAAGGATCGTACTGCCGGGAACGGCACCGCCACCCAGTAGTAGATCCAATTGGGCAACACCTGACCCGATTCTCGGAGTGGCCAATGCACGAATCGCCGGGAGAGGAAGGGGCTTTGAGCGGGATTCGTCGAAGACGAGGCCCTGAGGCGAGAGTGATCCCCATGTACCACACTCGGGACAACTGATGTGGTATTTTCTGAATGTTTTGTTGCAGTGGTGACAAATATATTTCATTGCAGTCCTTTTTACTTTGTTCCCATTTCTTTTACGGAAAAGAAATGGGCGAAAGAAACCGTTGCGAAATCGAAACCCACGATTCAATCTCTCCCCTCAAGCCGCAATTTCGATGCGTAGAGTTTTAGTGAAGTCTTCCGAGGGCGCATCATGTGCATCGAAATCGAACCCCTTCGATTGAATCTTCCCAACGCGCACTGCTGTCGATTATCGCAAGGCGTGGACAAAGAGCGTGATGAAAATTCATGGTTTCTTGTCAAGACGGCGGATGATAAATGTTGTGCGACGTTTAGTGCCCTCGATGGACTGACGTACATCCGTGATGATGCCATCCACGGTGGAGCGGATGACAGAATCTCCACGCGTCTGGACATTCTGCTTTGCCTGCAGACGGAGGATATCAGTGTTGAGCTTTTGAATTTTCAGAGAGTACTTTTCACGCAGTGTTGTTTCGGAACCCTGGAGTGTACTTAGTTCCCCGCGAGAACGCCTGTATGTTTGTGTATTGCCGCATTGTTTGGAATAGCCCTTCTGACGTAGCTCGTTCTGTCTGTGAGCGACGATCGGATCTCGACGGACTTCACCGGCTTTCTTTTCGATCTTTGTGAGAAGTTCGGACAGCTTCTGGTTGAGTTCGCCCTTCAAAGCCTGTATCTGATTTCTGTGAAGTTGTATCTCGGCTTCGATTGGCGCAGCGAGCGTGACCCTTGCGAGTGCTTGGCCTATGGCTACGGTGTCACTCACACGAACATTGAGTTGAACCATCTGACCTGTGGTTGCAGCAAACGATATTTCTGAGTAGGCCGAACGGACATGAGCAAAGGCCGAATCAGCGCTTACTACCGGTACGAGAGAACGGGCTATGAGCGTCCCCTGCTCGATAAGAACATTCTCCAGACCAAGATCTTTGATATCGGCTAATGAGGCATAGTTACAGACGAGATGCGTGGTTGTGCCTTTCACCGGAGAGAACTCCCTCTCATCGGGAGGTAGAGTTACTTTGTCTTTCGTCCGGAGGGTACCGAAGAAAAGTGTTTCCTGATCCGGCTGTATATAGTTGGCAAGCAATGCGAGCGTCTGGTTTGTCATGTCGATCGAGCGGATTGAGGTAGTCACCGGAATGCCTTTGTAGCAAAGAACATCCTGTGCAACGTACTCGGCATGATATTCCTTTCCGACTGTATGAAGCCTCTTGTCGCTTCCCATGAAAAGAAGTGTGTGATCATTCAGCGCACCGAAAAGTTCAAATGTGCCATTCAGTTGCTCCTTCGTCAGCAAATCGTGGGCATTGATCTCAGCGTGTACAGAATGTGTTTTTGAAAACTCGTTGTAGTCACGGACGGCTGATTCAACACTCCGTTGCGTGAAGCGGACAAAGCGCTCGTAGCCCTGATGAGCAATCAAGAATGTCGGGATGCAGCCGATGAAGAACATAACCGCGAGTGTTTTGTCGATCTTCGAGCCTGTTTGCACCCTGTAACGATGTGGCTGGTTGACCTCAAGTGGGAAGACACACTTAAGATCCGAGAATGGATAGAACAGCCTGACGCCATTGACTGTCATGGTGTCGAGGAAGGGATGGGATGCGTAGCCGATGATAAAGCAAAGGTAGATGTTGAGGTTAATAAAAAGGAGAGGCGAAAGAACAATCGCTAACAGGATAATGAATAACAACGAGTGCGTTAGTGTCCGATGGCCAAAACGTCTTTCGATTCTGCGCGAGATGAATGGAAGGAGTCTGCCGACTCTGCTCGCTTGCGTGTCGACATCAGGAAGCACGGATGCGAGTGCGATCGTGAGTCCGTTCAACGGTGAAAGGGCTATGCCCGCTGTAGTGAGAATGAGGAGGTAGATGAATTCGGCGAAGGTTATGTGGGTCGGTGCGATCATATTAAATCAGGTTGAGATAAAGGTTGAGGTTGAGAGTCTGATGGGTGGTCGTTGATCGTTGATGGTTGATTGTCAGCTTCGATTGTCTTGATGAGTATGCAGATGAGAAGCCTCAGATGCTCTTTGGTCAATTGGGATTCATCGAGCTGGGCGATGATGGGCAGCTCGAGACGCCAGCGGTCGAGGATGTCTTGGACATTTGGATTATGGGCGAGTGAGATCATGAGGAGACTGAGTATAAGGTTTAGGTTTAGGTTGAGATTTAGATTAAGGTCAAAATGATTTATTCGCGCTCTTGTGGAAGACGGAATGGGACTTTGAGTTCACGGAAGATGTCGATTTCGTCCTGCACACGAATCGGCGTTCCGCTTGGCATGAGGAGTCCGGTGCCATCGGCTTTGAGCGTCATATGAAGATCCTGCGCTCGTTTCGCAAGTTTGATGTTGTGCATGCGGCTGCCTGTGCGGATCAGAAGTAGTGTTGGCCATGTTTCCGGCGTTGCAATGAACATGTCGAGCGGTATTGCCTTGGGCCTTGCCCTGAGGTGCATGCGCTTGAGTTTCGGCCCGTCCAATTCAAACGTCAGCAGAGAATCTGCCAAAAGTTTGTTTAACCTCTCGTCCAGTAAATTTGGCAGAACCGGATCGCCGAAGAGAGTTTGGTTGATCGGTTCGCCGAACTTCGGGATAACCATGATGTCGATGTCGTTGACGGAGTCGCGTTGCCGGCGTAACGAGCCAACGATTTCGTGTTTGTCGCAGACGTCCTGAATGCGGCTGAGGAAGTCGTGTGCGACGCGGGATGCGTTTTGATAGGAAAACATGGCTTGAGCCTCGTTGTGCATATGGTGAAACTCAGAAGTTCATTTTTGTTACTTCTTTGTTCGGGCAAAGAAGTAACCAAGAAAGCCCGCCGAAATCGGAACGCAGCGATGGCTACCAACCACACAGTCCGCCGATTTCAGCACAGGGATTTTTCTTGAAATGCTGAAATCGAAACACACGCCATCGCCTCCAACACACGTCCTCCACCGATTTCGGTTTGCCACCGCGCAAAAGCAAAACCAAGGGGCATAAGGCACGATAGGCATTGGCTATGCTCACGGTGGATGGCGCGAGCGGGGAGCGGCAATGTCTCGAAGATGGTGGCCAACGGAACTCTCTTCTTCTGCCGAGAGGAGTTGAACCCAGGGCGTTGTGCCGTCGCCGTTGCCGTGCAGGCAACTCCATAGCCAGCCGCCCGGATTCTGGATGCGCTTCTTCTCGCTGGAGCGAAGCATCAGCCGGATTGCTCGTAACACCAGCTCCGGGTAGTTGATCCTCTCGTTGTTGATGTTGAACGCCTGGTAACACAGCATCAGTTTGTGGTCACGGCTTCCGCCGCAGAAGAGTTTTTGCAGCTCTGTCTCGTCCGGATTCCATGCGAATTTGTTTTTGTGCGAAGCATTCCAGGTGAGAACGAGCTTCTTGCAGGCGCGAGCGATTCGTGAAACTGAGACTCGTTTGGAATAAGTATCTCCTCGTCGGTACGGATGTAGGTATGTGGAAAACCCGTGGAAAATGTTTGTTCAATTGGCGTGCATGCTTGTATGCTATTCTGTTCTTCTTCTTTTCTCTTCTGCTTCTGTTCTGTTTCTAGGCGAACTTTGGCGGATTCACTTTGAACATTCTCCGAACATTGTTCGGAGTCTGTTCGAACAGGCTTCGTATCTTGTTCAGCGTTTGTCCGGACATTGTCCGACTTACGTTGTTGCCGTCGAGTGTAATCGTCCGCACGTTGTTCGAACGATGGGCTGTAAAGGACATTGTATTTCAACCACTTAGGTGATTCGAATAGCCCGATTTTTGTGAGAGTCTGGAGAACTTTGGTGAGTTTCTGAGTGGACGTAAAGAGGTTCTTTGCCAGCAGCCGGATTGAGAGCTGTGGTATCTTCTGCACATCCAAAGAGGATGAAAAATCTTTCAGCGTTAATTTTTCAGATGTCTGCATTAATGAATCGAAGTTGGTGTCAGCTTCGCGGGAGATTCCGCTAACCTTGAGATGAAATGTTTCCGAGTGTTGGCCGATTTCTTCGAGGAGCCCCCAGTAGATGCCCAGGCCTTCGGCTCCGAATTCGTCGCTAAGGGTTTGGAGTTTGGGGTCGTGCTTTGCCGCGCATTCGTGATGGAACCACTTCATCAGAACTTCTCTCCAAATGATCCAACGAGTGGTAAGGGGCTGAAGCCCCTGTAAGGAATTCTGATATTTCCTAACCCCGACCTGAAGGTCGGGGCTAGCTATAAGGCCGGCGTGTTTACATCAAGGTAGAAACAACTCTTGAACTTCTTTGACATCAAGCTCTTCTAAAAATCAAAAAGCAACTACGGGTGTGGTCAGGGTTTACGTGCACTCCGCAAGAATAGCAATTGAAAGGTGTTCGTCTTTTTGAAAGACAGCGACGTTAGCAGTAGCCCAAGCACATCACGTTTTGTCCGAGGTATAAGGTTTGTAGCGATATTCGAGGGAGTGAAAGGACTTCTTGTGCTTGTGGCAGGTTTTGGCCTTCTCGCTCTCATACATCGAGATCTCCAATCCATCGCTGAGCATATTGTAGGGCATTTCCATCTAAATCCCGCACGGCACTACCCTCTGAGCATGATCGCTTTTTTTAGCGTGTTCTCTCTGACTGAAAATCAATCCTTAAAAAGGATCCGTGTCGTGCATTCTTCACCGGCGATCCAGATATTTAACGATGGGGCGGAC